>JAUBOH010000089.1:2230-19407 GCA_036700145.1 Microcoleus occultus BM001215366 | reverse complement strand
GGGGGGGACAAGAGCATTCAAAGTCCCCCTTCTTAAGGGGGATTTAGGGGGATCTCCGGGTTTGTGCAAAGTTTGAAAATACGCCATAGGCATCCTGCCTGCCCTTGACTTTATTCTCACTCAATTATCGTTATCATAATTATGCAATCAGCCAGCCACAGAAGGTCTTTTAATGTGCATTGGCAAGATAATTTGTCAGATTATGTCACTGCAATTTATTGGTCAAAAGATGGGAATCTATTAGCCGTTTGTTCTGCCGCCGGAGAAGTCTTACTCTGGCAAGATATAGAGGAACAATCATTCCTTTTGCAGTCAGCAGGAAACACTTCAACAGATTGTATCGACTTTTCTTATGATGGACAATTTTTGGCTGCTGGCGGACAGGATGGAGTTTTGAGAATTTGGAGTGCCAATTCGCTGAAGTTAGTTGCCGAGTTGGAGAATCCCCGTCGGTGGATTGACCAACTTGCGTGGCATCCTAGTTGCAATCAAGTTGCTTTTAGTTTGGGTAAAAAAGTTCAAATTTGGGATGCTGAATCCAGAAGTGCGATCGCCGAATTGAACTTTGAAAATTCTTCGATTTTCGGCATCGTTTGGCATCCCCAGGGCAAGCATTTAGCGGCCAGCGGTTCTAAAGGCGTTAAGATTTGGAATGCCCTACGCTGGGAAGAAGTACCTAGAAGATTAGAAATACCTTCGGCTAGTGGTGCGATCGCCTGGTCTGCTGATGGTCAACGGATTGCTGTTGCTAATCTTGATGATAACATTGCCATTGCTAAATTGAGCGACCTCAAACCGGGTTTTATGGGCGGTTTTCCGGGTAAAATTCGGAAATTGGCTTGGTCTGATATTAATACTGAATTAGGAGTACCGGTGTTAGCTGTTGCTAGCGGTAATGTAGTGGGAATATTAGAAAAACAACTTGATGAATCGGCTGGATGGGATGGCTGGGTGTTAGATTCTGATTTAGAAATTGTACAAGATATTGCTTTTCAACCGGGTACGTTTGATTTAGCTTCTGCTTCTGATGATGGTCAAGTTTTGTTGTGGTATGAAGCTGAACAACTTGCTCAATTGCTGACAGGTGCTAGCAGCGGTTTTTCTTGCTTGGCTTGGCATCCCCAAGGCCATAAACTGGCTGCGGGTGGACAAGGAGGGGAAGTATTAATCTGGAAAAGGGATGAGAGTGAGGCATAACCTAACTGAGCAATAATTCTAGGGCTTGCGCGCAAACAACATCTTACGATATAATGAGAATGATTATCATACTTAATTTGGTGCGATCGCCCGTATCGCCTGGATTTCAGCTATGAAGTGCGATCCTCTTCGAGGGCTGCGCTAACGGGAATTACCTTGGAATGCTTGGCGGCTTTCCAAATTGACAGCAGGGCCTCTACAATTAATCAACGAGGGACAATGACTAATCTCACTGTACAAACCCCAGATTTAATTTCCGATTTTCCCAAAAAAGGAATGCCCGTAACTATAATTACCGGATTTCTCGGCAGCGGCAAAACCACTTTACTCAATCAAATCCTCAAAAATCGTCAAGATTTAAAAGTAGCAGTTTTAGTTAACGAATTTGGGGATATAAACATCGATTCGCAGCTTCTAGTTTCTACCGAAGACGACATGGTAGAACTCAGCAACGGCTGTATTTGCTGCACCATCAACGAAGGCTTGGTAGATGCAGTGTACCGAGTTTTAGAACGGGAAGACCGCATCGACTGCATGGTGATTGAAACCACCGGAGTAGCCGACCCGCTGCCGATTATCCTGACATTTGTCGGCACCGAACTGCGGGATTTAACCAGTCTAGATTCTGTACTTACCGTAGTCGATAGCGAAACATTCACTACGGATCATTTTGAGAGCGAATCAGCTTTAAAACAAGTGGCATTTGCAGATATTGTGCTGCTGAACAAAACTGATTTAGCTCCTCCAGAAAAAGTAGAAGAGTTAGAAGCTTACATTCGCACAATCAAGGAAGGAGCGAGAATTTTATACTCTCAACATGGTGAAGTTCCTTTACCCTTAATTTTGGGTGTGGGTTTGACGCAAGCAGAACTTTTCGATAGTGTTGAAACAGAGGAAAAACACGAGCATCACGAACATGAGCATCATCACGAACATGAGCATCATCACGAACATGAGCATCACGGAGATCACTCCAATCACTTAGATAATGACGGATTTGTTTCGCTATCATTTCAGAGCGATCGACCTTTTGATGTCCACAAATTCCAAGAATTTATCACTGAAAAAATGCCCTTCGATGTATTTCGGGCAAAAGGCATTCTCTGGTTTGCAGACAGTCCGATGAGACACATCTTTCAACTCAGCGGCCCCAGATACGAACTAGATGCTTCGGAATGGTTGACTCCACCTAACAATCAACTCGTAGTTATTGGCCGCAAATTAGATACCGCTCAAATTCGAGAACAACTGAACAGTTGCTTAGTTTAAGATTTCGTCAATCTAAGCATCACGTCTAGGGTTCTATCCGACACATTAAGAAAAGAGAGTCATATTGGATTACCATGTTTCTCTCTTTTCTTTTCCTTTCCTCCCTCTGCGCCCTCTGCAGTAAAAAATCTTACTTGAGAAAATACAACTCCTGTAAACTCAATATGGATCAAAAATATTTGTGGATTGAAGCTTTAAAATTTAACGATCGAGGTTTGATTCCGGCGATCGCCCAAGACGATCGAGATGGTACCATTTTAATGATGGCGTGGATGAACAAAAAGTCGATCGAGCAAACTCTAGCTACAGGAGAAGCACACTATTGGAGTCGATCGCGTTCCGAACTTTGGCACAAAGGCGCGACATCCGGGCACATCCAAAAAGTCAAACAAATATTTTACGATTGCGACGCCGATACTATTCTGATCAAAATAGAACAGATTGGTGAAATAGCTTGTCACACAGGCGTGAGGATTTGTTTTTTCAACTCCGTGGCGCTACCACTGCGCGCAATAATGCAATAATAATGATTATCATTATTGCTTGTAGCTCCTATGTCATCCGCAAATAACGTCGAGTCCGCCGTTCCCACTCCAAACAGTCAAAATCCCTCCCTCACAACCATCCGCCCCCGCCGCCTCCGCCGTACACCAGCTTTGCGGCGGATGGTACGGGAAAATCACCTGACAGTTGACGACCTCATCTATCCGATGTTTGTGATGGAAGGAGAGGGGCAAAAAGTTGAGATTGCTTCTATGCCTGGTTGTTATCGCTATTCCTTGGATTTATTGCTAAAAGAAATAGCCGAATGTTGGGAGTTGGGGATATGTGCGATCGCCCTTTTTCCAGTAATCTCAGAAACCAAAAAAGATGACACTGCTACCGAAAGCTACAACCCAGAAGGATTAGTCCAGCAAACAGTCAAAGCTATCAAACAAAACATTCCCGAAATAATTGTAATTACCGACGTAGCCCTCGACCCTTTCACATCACACGGACACGACGGTTTAGTTGACGAAACTGGTAAAATTCTCAACGATCCGACTGTAGAAGTTTTAGTAAAAATGGCCGTTTCTCAAGCTGCTGCTGGTGTCGATATGGTAGCACCTTCCGACATGATGGACGGCCGAATTGGTGCAATTCGCAAAGCCTTAGATGCAGCAGGATACATCGATACAGCAATCCTGGCTTATTCAGCAAAATATGCCTCTGCCTATTATGGCCCGTTTCGGGATGCCCTCGATTCTGCCCCAAAGTTGGGAGACAAAAAGACTTATCAAATGGATGCTGCTAATGCACGAGAAGCGCTGAAAGAAGTTGCTTTGGACATCGCAGAAGGTGCAGATATTGTGATGGTAAAACCTGCTTTGGCTTATCTGGATATTATCTGCCAAGTGCGCGAAGCAACTAATTTGCCCGTAGCTGCTTATAATGTCAGCGGCGAATACGCAATGATCAAAGCTGCTGGACAGTTGGGTTGGATTGATGAAAAGCGGATTATTTTGGAGACTTTGACGAGTATCAAACGGGCGGGTGCGGATTTGATTTTGACTTATTTTGCGAAGGAAGTTGCTTTGATGTTGAAGTAAGGAATTTTTTTGAAGTGTTGATTAAGGTAGATGATTTTGATTGCATCTGCGTTGATACTTCTTCGGAGTTACGCACGCTTTACAAACAGTTTTGCGTAAGTCATATTAGGTTTAATCCCGCGCTGATGCCAATACTTTGTTTTGCGGGCGATCGGGCTTAGCATTTAAGTATCAATTACAGCAAACTATTATCAATAACTGGTAATGACTCTGGATGCTCACGATTCACCTGCAACCGTGTCTGCAACAGCGCGAAGGGCGATCCTCTTCGTTGGCGTAGCCCCCGTAGGGCGGGCTGTGCTAACGGACTCGGGAATGTCGATCGGCTCAGCCGACAAGCAACTTATGCTCTCTACAACCCCGGCACAGATACCGTGAAGTTCCGAAACGTCTCTTACAGCACCCGCAAAGGGTTTCAACCTTCTTGAGTCCCCAGTTGCAATTCCTTGTCAAGCTAGTTGATATAAATTATCAATTAGCGTAAACTGTACATAGTATCCAAAGTAGCGGTGGCGCTAAACCTAAATCCTATGACTTTTTCAACCTACACTCCAGCCTTGTACCCCAATCTCAGACAGCAGACTTTCACCTGCCGTCAGTTAGTGACCGTGCCCTTTAACGGCTTGCTGCGAATTGAGCGGGGAGCCGTCCGAACCGTGACTTGGAGCGAACAGGGAACACCAATAACCCTCGGATATTGGGGAGTTGGAGACGTACTCGGTCACTCGCTCTCAGGTGTTCAGCCTTATCAAATTGAGTGCAAAACTCATGTAGAAGTTAGTTACATTCCTCAAAATTTGTGCGATCGATCCTTAGATGAAATTTTCAGACACCTTCAGGAAACTCAAGCATTTTTCTGCATTGTTCGCAGCGAATCTCTGCGCGATCGACTGTTGCAACTATTAGTTTGGTTGGGACGAAAATTTGGTCGCGAGGTGGCACAAGGAATCTTGATCGATCTGAGATTGACTCACCAGGAGATTTCCGAGGCGATGGGAATTACGCGGATTACGGTGACGCGGCTGATGTGTCGGTTGGAGGAAGAGGGAATTATCGATCGCAGTCGCCCTCAATATATTGTTTTAACTTCGCGTGTGTGACATTTTCAACTTATTATATTTAGATTGATTTTTTTTAACCGCAGATGCACGCAGATATTTTTTAGGGATTTTCTCGTCCCTAGGCCGTCGGGGGTTGAAACCCCCGCCTCATAGCTAAAGTCGTCTAAAGACGACTGAAGAGGCAAATAAATCTCCTCTCTTTAGTCCTCGATCGAGGACTTAAGCTTTGAGGCAGGGGTTTCAACCCCTGCCGGACTATTGCGACGAGTGCAAAATATCAGTTTCGACAAATTTAAGTTGTTGGAATCGCCTTCAGCAGATAAGCGCGAGTTCCTGTTTGGTTTACACCCTTCGCATCTCTGTAGGTGTAACTTCCGTAGGCAGAAATATCGCCAAAGTTATTGATGCCCGTAGCGTTAGTTAATGTAACGTTCGAGCCACCAAAGGTCGGATTTGTGAGTGTCAGATTGTTCAAGTCTTTAATTACACCGTTGTTCCAGACAAAAGCACGGTTTTGAAGGCTCGAATTCTGGGAGACGCCGACTACTTGACCGAATTGATTGATGCCAGCGGTGGAACCGTTTGCACCGCCAAGGCTGCCGATGTTGATTTTTTCACCGTTCTGCAACAGGAATGGCGAACTTGTGGCTGTCGCACCGGTGCCACCGCTAGTATTACCGATGATTTGACCGGCATCGTTGATGTCGCGGAGAGTGGCTTGTTCTGCCCCAAAGGTGCCGAGGTTGGTGAGTTTGTATTGACCGTCTGGGCCTTTTTCCCACAACGCCGCAGTGTTGACGGTTCTGTCGTTGAGTCCGTCACCGTCAATTTGTCCGACGATCGCACCTTTATTGTTAATTCCATTTGCCGTACCGGTGTCGCCACCCAAATCCGGCAGCGGGTGGATGAAACCCTGGTCTACAGAAAACGCGCGGGTGCGATTGGGGGCTGTGGCGGTAGAACCGGGCCCGTAAATGTGGCGGCCGGCGATTTGGTTTTGGTTGTTGATGTCGAAGAAGTAGCTTTCAACACCCGGCAAGTCGGTGATTTGCAGGGTGTAGTCGCCGCCAGCTTCCCTTTGCCACAGCAAGCCGCGGTCTGTGGCTTGACCGGCAATTTCATCGCTTGTACCAGCGATCGCACCTAAATCGTTGATAGCTGCTGTAAAGCCACCTCCACCGCGCTGAGTAACCTCTTTTCCGGTATTCTCACCGCCACCATTTTTGATGCCAGTGCTAGTCAGTGGCGTCAGCACCCCGTTTTCCCAGATAAACCCTTGGTTGCGGAACCCCGTGCCCAGCACTTCGGTGGTTTGGGAACGACCAACTATCTGTCCTTTGTCATTAATGTTATTAGCTTGGGTGGCATTGCCTGTGGGGGCGATCGAACCTAAGTCAATAGCCTGGTAACGGTACAGGGGTACTTCGTTAGAAAGGAGAGCTTTTTGTACTCCTGTAGCTACATCTTTGATGGTTGCCAACAAGTCATCTCCGGCTTTGATCAGGGTGCTGCCTAGTTCGGTGACAAAGGAGAGGGATTGGCCGATGAGGCTGCTACCTAAGCGCAGCTTGTCGGCGGCTGCATTAAATCCAAATATAGTTACGGAACCAGCGCCTGCTTCGAGAACGATTTGATCGCTACCATTGCCGAGGGAAACTGTATCATTGCCAGTTCCTGGTTTGATCAGGTTATCGCCGTCGCCTGCGTTGATATTGTCATCGCCGGCACCAGTGTAGATTTGGTCGTTGGCGCTACCTGCGGTGACGAAATCGTTGCCGCTACCTGTAATCACGCGGTTGTTGCCTTTGCCTGCGAAGACGCGGTTGTTGCCTTCTCCGGCATTGATGATGTCGTTGCCTGCTTGGGCGTAGATGGTATCGTCGCCCGGGCTGCCGGTGATGTTTTTATTACCTTCGCCAGCGAAGATGGTGCTTGGTTTTTCTCCGGCATTAATAAAGTCTTTGGTTGTATCTGCTAATATTATGCCGCTGCCATCGCCTGCGATCAGGCTGTCATTGTTTTGGAAATTAATTGTCTGGCTGGCGGTTCTTTCTGCATTGAGAATGCTGGGTGAGCCGATCGACTTTGACAACTGAGCATCCAACCGTGATAAGTCACTGGATATTCCTAAGTCTGCTATTGCAGTATTAGGAAATAGGGGAGATGATGTATTCAACAAGTTATCGGAAACCATGAGAAACTCCTTTGATGTTTACGTTTGGATTGTATTTGAGCGCGTGTAAAACTACACCCTGAACTCAGCCTTTGAGAGCAATATTGATGCTAAAATCTCGAAAAAACCTGACGAGAATTGAGTCGATTTATTTAAAAATCAACAATAGATTACCTGGAATATTTTTATCGGTAAGTTGACCGTAAAATTCTCAGTCCATAGCACAGACATCTTGCCTGTAAGTTGCCGAATGCAAGCTCCGAACGCAACAAATGACAGCCTGTTGGTTACGCAACTGGACACGATATAAACCAGGGCAAACGCATCTAATTTATAAGTTTTCCCGCCTAGCTTTTAGCTTTCACCAGCGCTATCTGCGGGTCAAGCTATGTCAATATCAGAAAGTAATGTCGATCGGTCGATCGCAAGCAGCCCTTTCTCTAACAAGCTCGAATTATCTTTCCAGTCAAAAGATTGGAAAAATCAAGTATCTGCAATTACAGTTAATTGCTTTGCTCCAATTAATCTAGATGAGGTAGATTGTAAGCCTATTGCTAATTAAAGTCAACTAGCTGAAAAAATATTTTTACTTGATGACTACCAATAATTTCTCAAAACCTTTAGAAATAAGGAGTTTAAGGTTTCAGCTTCTTGTATAATACTTTCTTTAATAAGAATCAATAGGATAAAGATATTAAATTTTGTTTAATAAAATTAGCTGATTGACAAGTTGGGCTTATAATCCGGGTCGCAACTAGCTTTTGAGTATTATTTTCAATAAACGCTATGAATCCAAAACCGCGCAAGCCTCTCAAACTGGGTTTAATTTTCGCAAGCCTTGCAGTTAGTTCGATCGCTGCTACTAGCACTATTGGTTCTAAATTGCAACAAACTCCCCGGTTCTCGCTACTGCAACCCGAAAGCGCGATCGGCCAAACCCCGAATCGCCAGTCTCAAGATGCGATCGTCCGCTGGAATGCTCTCACATTAGATATCATCCGTGGGGAAAAAACCTCGCCGCCAATGGCAGCGCGCAATTTAGCGATGGTTCACTGTGCGATTTACGATGCAGCAAATGCTGTCACATCCACTCACAAAGTATACAAAGTGCAAGTAGAAGCGCCCGCAGGTGCCTCAGCAGAAGCAGCAGCAGTAGCAGCAGCACACCGCGTGCTAGCAAATTTGTACCCAAAACAAACAGCAACTTTAGATGCAGCAAAAACAGCATCTTTGGCAGGAATAGCTGAAGGGAAATCAAAAACAGACGGCGTACAATTGGGAGAATTTGTAGCCAACAAAATCCTAGAATGGCGAAAAGATGACGGTGCGAATGTCGAGGTGAAGTATACTCCGATCAATCAACCCGGTTACTGGCAGCCTATACCGCCAGATTTGAAGCCAGCTTCCATGCCGCACTGGAAAAATGTCAAACCTTTTGCAATGACTAAAGGTTCGCAGTTCCAGATAGCGAATATGCCGAGTTTGACTAGCGACGAATATACAGCAGAGTTCAACAAACTCAAAGAATTAGGCGCCAAAGATAGTAAAATTCGCACAGCAGACCAAAGTACGCGCGTGCGAAGCTATCCCGTAGGGAATCGCAAAATTTTGGCTTGACAGTGCAGGTACGATTACTCCGCCCGGACATTGGAATCAAATTGCCGCAGATATTGCTGTTCGTCGCGGCAATACTTTTGAACAAAATGTGCGTTTATTTGCAATATTGAATATCGCCTTCGCCGATGCCAGCATCATTGACGGCGACCAAAAATATACATTCAATCGGTGGCGGCCGCTGACGGGGATTCAACAAGCAGATAAAGACGGCAATCCCCAAACAACAGCCGATGTAAATTGGACACCATTACTGAATACTCCTTCTTCCCCGGCTTACGTTTCGGGACACAGTACCTTTGGCGGTGCAGCGGATGCAGTTTTGACGGCTTTCTTCGGCGATAATGTTAGTTTTACGGCTGTCGCTGATGCTTCTGTGAATTTGCAGCCTCGGACTTTTAAAAGTTTGACTGAAGCTGCGGACGAAGCTGGAATGAGTCGCGTTTACGGCGGTGCTCACTGGCCTTTGGACAACCGAGATGGGTTGAAGGCGGGCAGGAATTTGGGCAAATACGTTGTAGAGAAGTTTTAGCAGTTAGCACGAACTAATCAGATACCTGACTTCTCTAAGAAGTCAGGTATCTAATAGCGAGATCGTTTTATAAAAGAGGTACTATTGATCGATTACCCATTATAAATTACCAATACTCTCCGTGTTCTCAAAAACAACTATTCGGAATCTGACGATCGGCTTTTTAATTGCCCTGATCCTTGAGTTGTGCAGCCCGAGGGCAATTTTTGCTCAAAACGCCGCCGCCATTAAAATCTCCGGCACTGCTGGCGCTGTTAGCACTCGCTACATCGGTGCTGTCGAAGGCAATATCAATTTTGACCTCAAAGATTTACAAGATTTGGGAATTAATACCTACCGCATTTACGGCGGGATGTCGCGGTGGGAACGCGAAGACGATGACGGTAAATACGGTTGGCCGTCTATTGACGAAATTAAGATTAATCCCAATTTGATTAATTGGGCGTACTGGGATAAGATTATGACCGATCCGCCCCAAGGTAGCGATTACTCGTGGTCGGGAGAACCGGGTACGGTTTGGAAAGGCAATGCGAGGACTATTTTCAATACTTTAAAACAAGCAAATATTCGCCCGGTTGTCACTATTCGGAATGTGGACGATACCTGGAATCCGTCCTGGGCGCTGCAACTGAATCCGCCGCGCGCAAAAGAAGATTGGAACGAGTGGTGGGAACACGTTTTTGCTACGGTTTATTGGTTGAATGTGCGGAACGATTACGGCGTTGATGATTGGGAAATTCACAATGAACCTGACAACCGCGCTCAGGGTTGGGGGGGTACTAGGGCGGATTATTTTGAGTTGGTTAAGGTGGCAAAAGATGCGATCGACTTTGTTTACAAAACTTATTTGCCTTCGCGCGCTTACCGCATCCACGGCCCGAAAACCGTAGGCGGCAGCAATTGGCCGGAAGCGGCTTTGTCGGAAATACCTAATTATTTCGATACTGTCAATGTCCACAACTACGATGCAGATATTTCTAACTACACGCGCCGAGTGCGGGGCTGGATGAACGCTACAGCCGCCGCTAAGTCTCCGCTTTGGGTGGGAGAATGGGGAAGTTACGAGATTAGCTATAACGATTTCTCTTTAGCTTTAAGTTTGATTAAAAATTTGATTCGAGGTTCGGGGCCGGATAATTATATTTACGGCAGTCATATATTCTGTTTGTACGACTGGGGAAAGCCCGAACTCGCAGAAGGTTTGATCGGGAAGGGGGGAAAACGGCGCGCGGGCTACTATGCTTTGCGGATGGGAATTCGGGCTTTGCAGGGCGGGAGACCTAGCTTTTTTCCGATCGCTAACAATCCTGATTTAATGGCAGTTGCAACTCTCGATGCTAGCAACAATGTTTACTTGCTGGCTGTCAACGATCGAGCAAAATCTTATACTGTCAGTGCTGATATTTCGGCTCTGATTACAGCGGGGAAAGGGACGGTGCGGGAGTTCAGTTTGAGGGCAATGGATGAGGTTGTTGGTAGCTTGAGCCTGAAGGCGGGAAATGCGACTTTTTCGGTGGCGGGGAACAGCGCTATTCTCATCAAGTTCGTTAGCGCAGCCCTCGAAGAGGATCGCCAGAATTGAATCTCAAATCCTCGGGGTCAGAATTGAGATAACATAGAATTAGTTACGCTCGGAATTATTTATTTTCTGCCTGTTTCGCCCTCGAACCCTCGAACCCTCGAACCCTCGAACCCTCGAACCGTTAATTAGACAGTTGAAATACCTAAATCCTGATGTTGTGATTCCCCTCCTGTCGCTGGTAAATTGGTAGCGTGTAGATATCTTGCCTCCAACAGAATCCGAGCAAGAGTTCCGTTGAGGGCGAAAAAATAGGGTGCAGTCTAGACAATCGCAGAAATTCTTGCTCGTAAACCCGCAGCAGTTAGGCTAGGCGAGGAATTGCCGATCGGCCTTCATGTCCGCCATCTGTACAGATAGCATTGGTTCTGACTTTCAGAACCTGTCAATTGTCAGGATTTGGCACGGAATTAATTTTAAATGCCAAGATGCTGGAAGTAGGGGTGAGTAATCGTACAGAAACTTTGAGCGCGCTTGGAAACCTCGCGGGCAAAGCCTCTCAATCAACCTGCTGCCCGCTTTTCGGGTTTTTCCAACAAATATCACTTTTATGCCCCCTGATGTTTATTCCCTCCCTCGCTCAGGTCATTAACCGCAATCCCCTCACCGTCACGCCGACTACGCCCGTAGAAGAGGCGATCGAGCTGATGAGCAGCACAGGAGCCAGTTACGTCCTCGTGGTGGAACCGCGCGGGAATTCTCAACAGGGAAATCTCGCGAACGGGAATTCCCCGCAATCGCGGGAACAGTCGGGTTTCTATAACGGCGTACCGGGTGCGTTACGGCCCGGAGCAAACGGCTTGGGTCTCAACGGCTCAAAAGCTCTCTATCCGGGCGGGAGGACGGTGCTGGGGATTTTTACAGCCCGAGATGTTGTACAGCTAAATTCGATCGGCGCTGCTTTGAGGGGATTTGCGATCGAGCAAATCATGATCAGAACCGTAACTGTCGCGCGTGAATCGGAAATTCCCGACTTTTTTGCCTTAGCAAATCTGCTTCAGAAAAATCAGATCGGTCATTTGCCGATCGTGGGCGACGCTGAAGAACTTGTCGGTTTAATTAGCTCTCAAAGCTTGGTGCAACTGGTGCAGGAAATTTGGGAATCGGCACAAACACCAATTAGCAGCGCTTCGCCACCTGCGGTGGGCTTGGCGTTCCCTCCGGCGCTGCCAATTTCACATCTGAAATTAGAGCTTCCCGCGAGTTTAATTAAACTTTATCAAATCCCTCAAATCTCCGCTTCGAGAATTATTCACGCTCCTGCTTCGGCTTCGGTTCGCTATTTGGCGCAACTGATGTTCAGACATAATGTTAGCTATGTATTAATCACGGAAACCCCCGAACAAAACTCGACTGGTGCTGCTACAAATTCCAAATTTACAAATCCTAACCTCCACAAACTGGTGGGGGTGGTAAGTTCGCGGGATATCGTGCAGTTGCAGGCGCTAGACAGAGACTCGAACAAAATTAAAGCGGGAGCGATTTGCAACAGCTCGCCGCCGCTGGTACGATCGCACTCTACCCTGGAAGCAGCCATCACCCTGCTACAAAAAAACTACTGCCAGTTGCCTTTATTAGTCATCAACGAAAGCAATCACCCGATCGGGATTGTCAATCCTCAAACTATCCTTTTACAAGCGCTGGATTCCAAATCTCTGCATTCTGGCTTGATCGCTTTGCAGCGCCAGCTAGAATCTAGCAACGCGCAATACAAAAAACTCTCGGCACAAATACAGCTTCCGGCAGCTTCTGGGCACAGCGCCGCAGAAATTTCTCCTCACAGTTTCGTGCAGCCCCCAAATCTCCCCGCTGCTGTCAACAATCAAGGAATTTGGGATTGGAATCTCGAAACTGATGAGTTTTTTTATTCGGCGCAGTGGCAAGAAATGCTGGGCTACAAAGAAGGGGAAATCTTGAATCGCCGATCGGAATGGTGGAGCCGCATTCACCGAGATGACATTGATGCAGTAAAGGCAGCTTTAGAAGATCACTTCGCACAAAAGACAGCGGATTTTGCAGCAGAATATCGGATGTACTGCAAAGACGGCAGCACTGTCTGGGTGCTGAACCGGGGTCAAATTTTACGCAGCGCTGCCGGCAAACCGCTCAGGTTTGTCGGAACTCATACAGATATTACTCCAAACAAGCACTTAGAACTCAAAAACCGCGACCGCGATCGGGAGCAATTCCAAGTATTTGACTCTTTGAAAGCAACAGTAATTTTTCAGATGGATGCGGCGGGGGTTTGGACATTTCTCAACCGCGCTTGGACAGAAATTACGGGTTTTTCGGTTTCCGAAAGTTTGCAAACTAATTTTTTAGATTGGGTGCATCCAGATGAGCGCCCGCAGTCTGCAAATTTATTGGAGTCTTTGGTGTCGGGAAAGTCGGAATTTTATCGGCGAGAACTGCGACTTAAATATAAGTCGGATTCGGGCAAAAAAGAATTGGAAATTAACCGGAATTCGGGGTTTATTTCAGTTGAAATATTTGCCCAAGTCCGGCTGAATTTCCAAGGTGAAATAGCGGGAATTTTAGGGACTTTGCACGATGTCTGCAACCGCGTCGAAGGAGTTGAGGAACTGCGGGAAAGCGAGCGGGCAATTCGATCGCTCTACGAGGTAATGGTGGGATCGTCCGGTTCTTTTGACGAGCGAACAGCCCGGTTTCTGGCAATGGGTTGCACTCAGTTTGGCATGGATATCGGGCTGTTGGGCAGGGTTTTGGGCGATCGCTACGAAGTGATGGCGGCTTATGTACCGTCCGATTTTCCCTTCGGATTTGCTAAGGGAGACGGTTTTGCTTTGAGCAGAACCTTTGAGCGAGAG
Organism: Microcoleus occultus BM001215366; assembly: GCA_036700145.1. Lineage (GTDB taxonomy): Bacteria > Cyanobacteriota > Cyanobacteriia > Cyanobacteriales > Microcoleaceae > Microcoleus. The sequence continues at coordinate 5,565 of JAUBOH010000089.1, read as the reverse complement.
GTTTTGCGATCGAGCGAACCTATTTCTATCGAATCAGCCGGCACTACTCAGTGGCGGCATCACCCCGCTTACGCCGTGCGCCGGTTGGAGGCCTTTGTCGGCACGCGGGTAATGGTGCAAGGGCGAGTTTTTGGCACTTTGAGCTTTACTTCCCGCACCGCTAAATCTCCTCTGAAACCGCTGAATTTTGAAATTTTAAAGTTGATGGGGAATTACATCGGCGCGGAAATTGCCCGGGAAGAGCGAGAGCGAACTTTGCAGCGGCAGTACCAGCGCGTTTTGCTGCTCAAACAAATCACTCAAAAAGTGCGATCGACCTTAGATACTCAAGAAATTTTTCAGACTACTGCGACCCAAATCGGCCGCGTATTCGGCGTCAATCGCTGTACAATTCACACCTATCTTTCCCAACCTTATCCTCACCTTCCTTGCGTCGCGGAATACTTAGAACCAGGTCACGAATCGGCTTTAGATTTAGAACTTTCTGTCACTTACAACCCCTACACAGAAAAACTACTCGCTGAAGATATAGCCCTGGCATCTCCCGATGTGTTTGCCGATCCTTTGCTCGAATCTTCCCTGCCGATGTGCCGCCGCATCGGATTAAAATCTATGTTGGCGGTTCGCACTTCCTATCAAGGAAAACCGAATGGAATTATTACTTTACACCAGTGCGATGCAACTCGCCAGTGGACTCCAGACGAAATTGAACTGTTAGAAGATGTTGCCGCTCAAGTCGGAATTACCTTAGCTCAAGCACAACTTTTAGAAACGGAAGTTCACCGACAGCAACAACTCGCAGAGCAAAATGAAGCTTTGGAGCAAGCGCGACAAGCCGCGGAAGTTGCTAACAGAGCTAAGAGCGAATTTTTAGCCACGATGAGTCACGAAATCCGCACTCCGATGAATGCGGTCATCGGAATGACGGGTTTGCTGCTGGATATGGAACTAACTGCAGAACAGCGGGATTTTGTGGAGACAATTCGCACCAGCGGCGATGCTTTGCTGACTATTATTAACGATATCCTCGACTTTTCCAAGATTGAATCGGGAAAAATGGATTTGGAACGCAGCCCCTTCGAGCTGCAAAACTGTATAGAAGAATCTCTGGAATTGCTGGCTCCGAGAGCGTCGGAAAAAGGTTTAGAACTGGCTTATTTTATCGACGATTCTGTTCCAAAAAATATTTTAGGAGATGTCACGAGGCTGCGCCAAATCTTGGTAAATCTGCTGGCAAATGCAGTTAAGTTTACAGAATCGGGAGAAATAGTCGTCTGCTGTACGGCTCGGAAAATCGAGCTATTAGCTGCTAAGACTTCGCCGGAAATAACTAATATTCTAAATCCGCAACCGCTAGCAATTAAGCAGTTGGCAGGTAGCAGACAATACGAGATTCAATTTGCTGTCCAAGATACGGGAATTGGCATTCCGCCAGACCGGATAAATCGCCTGTTTAAAGCTTTTTCGCAGGTGGATGCTTCGACAACGCGACATTACGGCGGGACGGGTTTGGGACTGGCTATCAGCCAGCGCTTGAGCGATTTGATGGGGGGTAAAATGTGGGTTGTCAGTCAGGTTGGTCCGGGAAGTTCTAAGTCTGGGCCTGCTGTTTCTGCGATCGGACAAAGTACCGCTGGAACGCCGCCTGCGGGATTTGCTGGGCCGTCGATATCGGGTTCGGGTTCGATTTTTTATTTCACGGTGACTGCTGAAGCGAATCAGATCCCGGCTGAGGAAAAACTGCCGGAATTTGCCGCTGGTAAGCGTTTGTTAATTGTCGAAAATTATGCCATTAACCGGCAAGTTTTGATCCGGCAGGCCCAGGCTTGGGGAATGATACCTGTGGCTGTAACTTCGGGTGCTGAGGCTTTGGAAATCATCAAAGAAAACAAAGAAAACTCGCCGATCGATTTGGCTATTTTGGCGATGAATCTACCAGATATGGACGGTGTGGCTTTGGCTGTGGAGATTCGGAAATTTGAGCTGAGCAATTTGTCTAGAGGCGACGGGTTAAATCCGAATGTGATTAAAGTTAAAAGCCCTCGCAAAGTTCCGCTGCCTTTGGTGCTGTTTACTTATTTGAGCAAGGCGGAAGTTTGGAAAAAACTTGAAACTACAGAAGTACATTTTTCGGCTTTCTTAACTAAGCCTCTAAAACAGTCGCAGTTTTATAATGTGTTGCTGCAAGTTTTTGGATATGTTGCCGGCAGAAGCGGCAGGGGAGAACTTTCAAATGTGGCGACTTTGACTTCGGGATTGAAGTATTTTGAAAATTCTCAAGAACAGCACCGCGTGCAGCGGACGCCGGCGGTTTTGAGGCAAGTTCCAAACAACTCTACCGCACGGGATGCAGCTAATTCTAATCAGATTCGGATTTTGCTGGCCGAGGACAATGTGGTGAATCAAAAAGTCGCTACGCATTTGCTCGACAGGATCGGATATCGGGCCGATATTGCGGCTAATGGGTTGGAGGTTTTGGAGGCGCTGAAGCGGCAATCTTACGATGTTGTGCTGATGGACGTGCAGATGCCTCAGATGGATGGGTTGGAAGCGACGCGCCGCATTTGTCGGGATTGGCCCGCTAACAAGAAGCCGAAAATTATTGCGATGACTGCTAATGCGATGCAGGGCGATCGCGAAAAGTGTCTGGAAGCAGGTATGGACGATTATATTACTAAGCCAGTGCGCCGCGAAGAATTGGCGATCGCCCTCTCGCAGTGCCAACCCCTGCATCGGGATGAATTAGATGCCGTTACTGAGCTAAAAAATCCAGATATTGCTGACAAATTTGACAGTGTGGCTACTGCATATTCCAGCTTTCAACCGGGAGTAGATTCGCCGATTGATTTTCATGTTTTGCACAATCTCCGCGAGCTAGACGATGAGGAAGACCCGGATTTTTTGGGTGAGTTGATTAAAATATATTTGTTAGACGCACCGCAGCATTTAGAAACAATGAAGGACGCTATTTTTCTCGGCGATGCTGATAGTTTGAAGCTGGCTTCTCACACGCTGAAGTCGAGCAGCGCCAATTTAGGAGCCGTGTCTTTTTCTGAAGTTTGCAAGGAGTTGGAGTATATGGGCCGCGTGGCGGTTGAGTCTGGAGGGGAACAGGTTTTTGATGCGACTATGGCGCGCGATCGCCTGTTGGAAGCCCAAGCCGAGTGGGAAAAGGTGCGGGCGGCTTTTGAAATTGAATTGGAAACCGGGAAGTTGCGATCGCAAATGGGCTAATTGGCAATTGGGAAAACGAATGTTTGTAGTGAGGACTTTAGTCCCAAATGTTTGTAGTGAGGACTTTAGTCCCAAATGTTTGTAGTGAGGACTTTAGTCCC
>JAUBOH010000089.1:0-2130 GCA_036700145.1 Microcoleus occultus BM001215366 | reverse complement strand
AAATGTTTGTAGTGAGGACTTTAGTCCCGAATGTTTGTAGTGAGGACTTTAGTCCTCTCTTTCTCTATGAATTAATAAGGACTAAAGTCCTTACTACGAACCAATTCCCAATTCCCATATTTAACTTTCACCTAAATACGCTTTGCGAACAGTTTCATTTGACTGCAAATCGGTAGCAGTACCCGCGACTACAACCTCACCAGTTTGGATGACATAGCCGCGGTGGGCTACACTTAAAGCCATGCGGGCGTTTTGTTCCACCAGTAAAATAGTTGTTCCTTGGGCATTAATATCGCGGACGATCGCAAAAATTTGACTGACTAACATCGGCGCCAAACCCATACTCGGTTCGTCCAACAATAACAAACGGGGGCGCGACATCAAAGCCCGGGCGATCGCCAACATTTGCTGTTCCCCACCACTGAGAGTCCCCCCTTTTTGACTAATTCTTTCTCGCAAACGCGGAAATAAATTTAATGCCTTTTCCATATCCGACTTGATACCGAGAGTATCGTTGCGGAGATAAGCACCCATTTCCAGGTTTTCTTGTACCGTCATGCGCGGAAAAATCAACCGCCCTTCTGGACTTTGAGAAATCCCCAAACGGACGATCGCCTCTGTAGACAGCGATTCCAAAGGCTTTCCCTCAAATAATACAGTACCTTCGCGCGGGCGCAGCAGCCCTTGAATCGTGCGGAGAGTCGTAGTTTTACCGGCCCCGTTGCTCCCGATTAATGTCACAACTTCTCCCTGCGAGACAGTTAGCGATACTCCTTTGAGAGCGTGGATATTTCCGTAGTAGGTGTGAATGTCTTTGATTTCCAACATAATTGCTCTTTCTACTTTGTCCTTTGTTATATTATCCCGATTAATTATAAATTTTTATTGCATTTTTTTAAAATTAACCTTTTTTAAAGTAAACAGTATTTTTACTTAAATCAACACCCAGCGGTAGCTCCGATACCATGTATTTTGAGAAGTTTTTGCTGCCAACTTTACAGAACTTTTAATCAAACAAATGATTTCTTGACAGTAGCTTTACAAAAATCTCTAAGTAAAGGGATAGTATTAATACGTAAGGGGAACCAAGCACTACAAATTACAAAAATAAGAGCACTTAAAATTCTTGAAATTTAAGGAGATTTACCATGAAATTAAATCAAAGTACCAGAGCGATCCTCTTCGAGGGCTTCGCTAACGCATTTTTCTTAGCAACTCCTTTACTAACCAGCTTGACTGTAGGTATAGCGCCCAGCAGTGCTGCCATAATAGCAGGTTCTGCGGCATCCGTAACAATTGACAACTTCAGTCACAGACCGACTGACACAAGTACATCTACTAACACTAACACTCAGACAACAGCTAACAGCGGTTCAGTTATTAGTCAAGCGAACGCTGATGCAGCTTTTATATCTAACTGTCACGAATTGCTAGCAGCAAATCTCTCGAAGAGTGAAGTCGCAGGTAGCGGCAGCAACTATTCCGGTTTAGCCCAAAGTCAAGCAACAGTCATCGGCGACTTCGACATTGATACAGCAGAAACTTTTTCCTTCAATTTCCAGACAATTTTACATCTTTTAACATCAGTTGACAACCGCCAATCCGAACGCGCCAGCGCGAGTGGCAGTATATCTTTCTGGTTGATTAACACTGTTACTAACATTCTGTTAGACTCTTTTCAACTTGCCAGCGGTTTAGACTCTTCTAGCGGCATTTATTTGAATTTGTCCGCCAGCAACAGCTTTCATCCCACAGCAATTAATTTTAATTTTATGGCTGAAGGAAGTGCAACAAAAAGCCTCCTGTATACTTCTGGGGTGTATTCGCGAACATTCAACAGCGCCACTAACTTAAGATTAGTAGAAGTTAAGAATAATCTCGCAGTGGCAAAATCGGCACCAGTTTCTGAAGCAGAAGCAGTTCCAGAACCTAGCACCATATTAGGTACTGCAATGTTTTTAGGTTTCCTAGCTAAGGGGAGAAAACTTAAGAATAAATTGTCTGAAGTTAAATCAAAAGTTTAGGCATCATCCAAAGCATCGATCGTGTAGGGTGCGCTGCGGCGCACCTTACCCATTATATCAATTCCGGCTGCGCCGGAATGATATAGAGGACACGGCAGTGCCGTTT
>JAUBOH010000088.1:5023-19612 GCA_036700145.1 Microcoleus occultus BM001215366 | reverse complement strand
TCAGCTTCAGGTTGTGCTGGTGCTTCTGCTTCAGCTTCAGGTTGTGCTGGTGCTTGTGCTTCAGCTTCAGGTTGTGCTGGTGCTTCTGCTTCTACTTCTACTGAACCGCCGTCTTTTTCAGCATAAGCTTTGAGACCGCGAGCGATCGAAGTAGGAACTTGATTGATACCCACAGCCAACTTGGTTGCGACACCGTTGATAGCGCCAGCAATTTGAGCCATGAGTTGTTCTTTCGACGGCAGATCGGCTAATGCCTTAACATCAGCTTCTTTCAGCACCCGTCCTTCCATCACGCCGCCGCGAAGTTCAGTCTTCTTAGAAGCTTTTTGGAATTCTTGGTAAGCTTTAATCGCGCCGCCAATGTCTTCTTGCACGAACATAAACGCCGACGTACCCGTCAGCAATTCCTGCATCGGCTGCCATGTTTCATTACCTTCAACAGCAATTCGCATTAGCGTGTTTTTTGCCACTTGGCAACTGCTGCCTTTCGGACGCAAACGCCGGCGCAAATCTGTGATTTCAGCCACAGTTAAGCCCGTGTAATCGATCGCGATTACCAATTGAGATTCGCTCAAGGTTTGCTTGAGACCTGCAATAATCTCATTTTTTACTGCTAAACTTTTGCCCATACTTATTTCACCTCCTTTTAGGATCGAAAATTTCCCGTCAAAAACCCCGACCATCGAGCCGGGGCAGAGAATTAAAAATTAACAAGTCACAATTAAAAATAGAAAATTTCTAATCTTTGAGTCTTGAGTTTTTTATTTCTTCAGCCTCGGCAGGAAATTAAGCGATCGGCACCTGCGGTCTTCAGCTTATTGATTTTGGATTAGGCTATGACGAGATGATAGAAACCAGCACTCTTTCTAGCCAGCATCAAGTTTGGTATCGCGCAGGACGCTGATATCGACTTCGATCGACGGCCCCATTGTTGCGGATACGTACAAACTGCGCCAGTAGCGACCTTTAGCACCAGAAGGACGATTGCGATCGACAGTTTCTTGCAAAGCATGAAGGTTGACCAGCAAATCTTCCGCTGAAAAAGCGGCCTTGCCAAACATAACATGAACGATGCCAGTTTTATCGGCACGGAATTCCATCTTACCACCTTTGAACTCGTTGATCGCCTGAGCAATGTCAGCCGTCACCGTACCGCCTTTCGGAGAAGGCATCAAACCGCGCGGGCCCAATAATCGGCCCAATTTTGCCACCAACGGCATCACGTCTGGGGTAGCAATCAGGCAATCAAAATCCATCATGCCCTTCTGAATTTCCTCGATCAATTCTTCAGAACCAGCAATATCCGCGCCGGCATTCAGAGCTTCTTTAACTTTTTCGCCCTTAGCAATCACCGCAATTCTGACTACTTGACCAGTTCCTTTCGGCAACGAAACAGTTGTCCGCAACTGTTGGTCAGTATATTTTGGGTCAATTCCTAAACGGATGTGAGCTTCAGCAGATTCGCCAAACTTAGCGGTTGCTGTTTCTTTCAAAAGTTGCAGAGCTTCTAAAGGTAGATAAGCTCTGTCTTCAACTTTCTTTTGAAGTTCTTGCAGTCTTCGCGATACTTTCTTTGCCATTGTTATCTCCTGGGGTCTGTTGATTTTAGATTTTAGATTTTAGATTTAACCTAGCTGGTTATTTCAAATCTAAAACATTTGCGATTCTTAGCGAAGCTTTGCTTCTCCCCCTGAATCGACTTAGGATTTGCGATTTGAGCTTGAAGATTTCAGCTTCAAAATCAGGGATTACCGACAAATGTCAACTGTCAACTGTCAACTGTCAACTGACTTCAATCTGCGATCGCCACGCCCATATTTTTAGCCGTTCCCGCCACAATTTTCATGGCAGCCTCAACATCATTAGCATTGAGGTCAGGCATTTTGGTTTCAGCGATTTCTCGCAGTTGAGCCTGAGTAATCGAGCCTACTTGCTTGCGGTTAGGTTCTCCCGAACCCTTAGCAATGCCAGCAGCTTTTTGAATCAAAACCGACGCCGGCGGGGTTTTGAGAATAAACGTAAAACTGCGGTCTTCAAAAACCGAAATTTCTACCGGAACCACCAGACCCGCTTGGTCTGCGGTTCTAGCATTGTACTCCTTGCAAAACATCATGATATTGACGCCGTGCTGACCCAATGCCGGGCCGATCGGAGGAGCTGGGTTGGCTTTTCCCGCTGTAATCGCCAACTTAATTACTGCAACAACTTTCTTTGCCATTAGTTAGTTCTGTTTCTGAACCTGATTGAACTCCAATTCTACAGGCGTATCGCGCCCAAAAATCGAGAGTAAAACTTTGAGCTTGTTTCGTTCCGGGCTAACTTCAATCACATCACCTTCAAAATCCTTAAACGGCCCGGAAAGTACCACAACGTGGTCTCCAGCAGACATCAATACTTTGACAACTGGTTCTGATTCCTGAGCGTTTCTGAAGATCCGTTCTACTTCTGAGTGACTCAGAGGTAGCGGTTTGACGTGACCCCTGCCGCGCCCGTAGCGGCGTTTCTGCTCTGCCCCGACAAAATTAATTACATTCGGGGTATTTTTGATCACCTGCCACGTATCCTCGTCCATAAACATACGGATGAGTACGTAACCGGGGAAGATTTTTTCATCTGACTGCCGCCTGGAACCGTCTTTGCCGACTTTGATCGCCGGAGTTTGCGGAATTTCCACTTGAACGATGCGATCGGCAACATCCAAAGTTTGAATCCGCTGCTGCAAGTTTGCCTTCACCCGCTTTTCGCAGCCAGAGGCAACTTGAACAGCATACCAGCGAGCATCAATTTCCGGCACATCTGGCGATGCTGCCTGTCCCGTCGCTTCTGTGGAATACTCAGATTCTTCTGATGCAAAAGTCATGGCCCAAACACCTTTCCCGCGCCCCAGTTAAAGAAATTATCCACAAAATAGATCAGGCTTGCTGAGAGGATTACCATCAAAAGCACGGCCAAAGACTCGCTAATTAGCTGCTGGCGACTTGGCCAAACCACTTTGTCGAGTTCTTCTCTAGTTTCCTTAAAAAAACCCGCCGGGTCAAACCCAGGCGCCGTTATTTCTTGAGTTTCTTGAGCTTCGTCTTTTTTCGCCACGATTGAGTCTCCCTTGCGATTTGAGATTTTTGATTTTAGATTAAAGAATTGTGTGAGTGGCCCGCGGCTATCTGATTTTTTGACACTAACCACTTACGCCCAAGTCCAAAATCTCAAATCCTTTCGCCAGCACTTTTTTACAAGCCCAACCCATCAACGGTGTAAATGCCGATCGCCGAAACCGACGAGCCAGAAGCCACACCGAGCATTTGTTGATGGCATTTTTTGCGAACCGCCCACAAAAATTAATTCTACCCGAAAGTCTGCGGTTTAGGCTGTTTCCAGCCAATAATCCGGGCGCTTTCGGGCAGAATTTAAAATTTGGTGATTCAGCGCGCCCTGGAGGACTTGAACCCCCGACATCAGGTTTTGGAGACCTGCGTTCTACCAACTGAACTAAGAGCGCACGGGTGAGGTTGCTGAAACTCGCTTAACCTCTAGATTCCTATTTTAACACAGTGCGTTCGGAAATGGAAAACTTTTTTTTTGATTTTTTTGAATTTCCCATTTCCGATCGACCTGGATGAAAGCTGGGTGCATTCCTACAGGGAGCGATCGAACCGCTGTTTGACGCGAGTAGCTTTGCCCACCCGATCGCGCAGGTAGTAAAGTTTTGCTCTGCGGACTTTCCCGCGGCGCATCACTTGGACGGTAGCGATGCGGGGCGAGTGAATCAAAAACACCCGTTCCACGCCGACACCCTGAAACACGCGGCGGACGGTGATTGTTTCATTAATCCCGCCGTTACGCATAGCAATTACAGTCCCTTCGTAGGGCTGAACCCGTTCTTTTGCGCCTTCTTTAATTCTCACGCCGACTCGCACGGTGTCGCCGACGTAAATTTCTGGGAGAACTTTGCTGAGTTCTACCTTGACTCTATTTATTTCTGCCGTCTCGATCGAACGGATTATTTCTGCGCCTTTCATGGGATTTACCAAAACTCACAATCCCCTATCATATATCGAACTGCTAGTTTTATGTCAAAAAACTTCTATGTTAAATACCTCTGGGGTCGTATTTCTGCAATTGGGCGCGATGGCCGCACTCGCCTTGTACGTCGCTGCCAACTTGGGGGCCAACGATGTCGCTAACTCGATGGGGACATCCGTAGGCTCGAAGGCGCTAACGCTGCGACAGGCAATAATTGTGGCAGGCATACTGGAGTTTTCCGGCGCAGTGCTGTTCGGCCAAGGAGTTTCCGAAACTCTGGCAACAGGAGTTGTGAATGCAGAAGTGTTCGCGGCCAAACCGCAAGTATTTTTAATCGGGATGGTGTCAGTGCTGATAGCTTGCGGCTTGTGGCTGCAAATCGCTACTAGCCGAGGTTTGCCGGTTTCTTCATCCCATGCGGTTGTAGGCGCGATCGCGGGTTTTAGCTGTGTTGCAGGCGGAATTCATGCGGTTGATTGGTGGGCGATCGGCACTATTTCCCTAACTTGGCTGGCGACACCGATCGCCAGCGGTGCTTTAGCGGCGCTATTTTACAGTGGGGTGAAGTATTGGATTCTCGATCGGCCAGATCCTCTATTTCAACTGCGCGAGTGGATACCTTGGCTGAGTGCAGGAATGCTGAGCGTATTTGGGATCATTGTACTGCCGTCTGTTGTAGATGTGGCTTTGGTGCAGACAGGGGCGATCGCAAGTGTGTACGATCGATTTGGCTGGAATATTCCTGTGCACGATATTGCGATCGGCATTGGGAGTGTTGGGGCGATCGGGCTCACACTCAATAGCTGGAAAAAATTAGGATTAGCGGGCGGGCACGGGGGCTTAGAGGGCGGGCACGGGGGCACCGCCCCTACAACCGGGGGCACAAACGCGACTGTTATCGAGCAACAAATGGCGAGATTTCAGGTGATCAGTGCCTGTTTTGTCGCATTTGCTCACGGTTCCAATGATGTTGGTAATGCCGTTGCTCCCCTAGCTGCGATCGCCTACATCCGGCGCACAGGTTCCTTTCCCCTAGAGGATTTCAGCGTTCCCCTATGGATTTTAGTCCTCGGAGGCGCAGGAATAGTCATCGGTTTAGCCATCTGGGGCGAAAAGGTAATTGCCACAGTCGGCGAAAACATCATCCAACTGCAACCCAGTGGCGGATTTTGCGCGGAATTAGCCACAGCCACCACAGTATTACTAGCATCCGACTTGGGTTTGCCAGTTTCGACATCCCACGCTTTAGTCGGTGCAGTTGTCGGAGTCGGGCTGATCAAAGGTTGGAAATCAGTACGCTGGCAAACTTTGGTGTCAATTGGTTCGGCTTGGCTGGTGACAATTCCGATCGCAGCAGGTTTGGCTGCGATCATCTTCAGCATCGCCCAATGGATTGCGCGATTTTAGATTGTAGATTGAAGCATTTCATAACAGTCAACAGTCCACAGTTAACAGTCAACCGTCAACAGTCAACTGTCAACTGACTAATCCTTCTGATTTCCCCGATTGGGATATTCTCGCACTGGCAAAAGCTTCCAAGCCGCAGCATCTGCACCCCAGTTGCGAAAAATCTTCACAGACGCGAAAATTTGAGCGAAACGCCAATTGTAGCAACGCTTCCAGTCAGCGGGCCACTGGGCGGTTTCATCTGCGGCTTGCAAAGCTCTGACTTCAGCTTCGAGCGCTTCGGCGTGGCGCTGCATGATGATTTCTAGTTGCAAAAAGTGTTCTTCGGGCGATCGCAATTTTTTTACATCCTACAAACGTGATAAAGCGTATTCCATTACAGTAGGGACACGGCAATGCCGTGTCCCTTTAGTCTCATAAAACTCGATCGGACTAAAGTCCTCACTACAAACGTGATAAAGACTATTTTATGCGACGCAGAAGCACGCGGGCCGCTCAATCAATTAATTTCCGATCCAAGCAATGCTTTAGCTGTTGAGCCAGCACCTCAACCCCTGGCTTTCTCAACATAGTAAGATGATTCCCAGGAACTCTCATCACCTCTACTTTTTGGGCCGTTAATTCGCTCCAGCCAAGAGTCGGATCTTGATGACTCATGCTTAGCTGTTCCCCGGATCGAAACAGAGTAATTCGGTGCGGATAAACTTTTGGTACATAGCTGAGAGTTGCTTGAGTGTTAGCCTGAAATACAGTAAACATTGAGGGAATTGCGAGCTCGCGCCAGCTTCTTTCTTTTGACTCCTGAGATAGGATACTAACCATAACAGCCTGTTTCCAATTCCAGCGATGCCAAAAATTAGCTGCTAGATTAAGCATTTTATTTAATTTCGGAAACCGCGCAGCAATACCGCCAACTTGCACATTTTCCGCAGCAGCCACCAAGCGAAAATAATCTACTACAAAAGGCCAGATAGAGCGCGAAACAGTAGTCAGAATAAACTTGCAACCGTCCCAAAAAGAAGGTTTGTTAACAGAAATCGGCGCTAAAGTATCCAGCACAGCAAGCAAAGCCACTTCATCCCCCGCTGCGAGCAACTGTTGAGCCATCTCAAAAGCAACCAAACCTCCAAAAGACCAGCCTCCTAAAAAATAAGGCCCTTTTGGTTGAACGGTACGCAAGGCTGCGATGTAGTCAGTCGCCATGTCTTCAATGCTAGTTAACGGAGAACTTTCGCCGTCAATCCCTTTAGGTTGCAGCCCGTAAAACGGTTGATTTTCTCCGAGCACAAACGCTAACTCGCAATAAGGAAATACCACGCCAAAGATGGGATGAACGCAGAAGAACGGGGGATTTTTACCGCGAGGCTTAATTGCCACTAAAGGCGACCATTGCAGAGAATTTGTTCCTGAATCTAGCGAATCTGCTAAACCTTCAATTGTCGGATTTAAAAACAGAGCAGACAGCGGCAATTCGCGCTCAAATTGCTGGTTAATCTCATTAATAAGGCGGATTGCTAGCAGAGAATCTCCACCCAAATCGAAGAAGTTGTCGCGAACGCCAACGCACTCGGCGTTGAGGATTTGGGCCCAAATTTGGGCGAGGGTTGACTCGGTTGGCGTGCGAGGTGCAATGCAGCTTTTATCTGTTGAATTGCTAGTGAAATTTCCCGCTGCTCTTAGGCGCAGGCGGTCGATTTTGCCATTGGGAGTTAGGGGCAGAAAATCCATCGCCACAAAAGCATTGGGAATCATGTAATTGGGCAGTTGTTGTTTGAGGAAATTACGCATTTCCACGGGATTAAGCGTCTGATTTTGATTGGGGACGACATAAGCAACTAGGCGTTTGTGGCCAGAGAAATCATCTTCAGCAAGCGCCGCTGTTTCTTTGACTGCTGGATGCTGAATTAGCAGCGCTTCAATTTCTCCCAATTCTATTCGATAACCGCGTATTTTTACCTGTTCGTCAGTGCGACCTAAAAACTCAATATTGCCGTCGGGAAAATAGCGAGCTAAGTCACCAGTTTTATAAATTATTTCTCCTGGTTTCTCGCTAAACGGATCGGGAATAAAGCGCTGGGCGGTTAATTCGGGACGGTTGAGGTAGCCTCGCGCCAATCCGCTGCCGCCGATGTACAATTCACCGGGAATTCCAACGGGTACAGGCTGTAAATTTTCATCTAAAATATAGAGTAGAGTGTTAGCTATTGGGCGGCCGATTGGCTGTTTTTTGCTATCGCCAATTTCGGCAAAACTTGACCAGACAGTCGCTTCTGTAGGGCCGTAAGCGTTAAAAAATCGGCGGCCAGAAGCCCAGCGTTTAACAACATCTGGGGAACAGGATTCGCCAGCACAGATGATTGTTTGCAGTGCCGGAAGTTCGGCCTTTGGAAGGACAGCTAGCAGCGAGGGCGGGAGGGTAGCGTGGGTAATAGCATTGTCGTGCAAAAATTGGATTAATGTTTGTCCAGCCAACAAAGATTCTTTCTTGGCACAGTAAAGTGTTGCTCCGGTTCCCAAGGCCATGACAATCTCAAATATTGAGGCATCAAAACTCAGGGATGCGAATTGCAAAATGCGGTGATTTGAGTTTAAGTTAAAAGTTTCAAGTTGAGCTAGGGCTAAGTTGTATAGTCCCCGATGTTCGATTAAAACGCCTTTGGGTTTTCCGGTTGAACCGGATGTGTAAATGACGTAGGCTAGGTTTTCTGGTAGGATATTTGTAGTTGGGTTTTTGGAGCTTTGTTGGGCGATAGTTTCTCTTTCGGAGTCCAAACACACTACTGAAAAAACTCCTGAAGATTCCGGCTGAATCAATTTTTTTGCTAAGTGCTGCTGAGTTACCAAAATCGACACCCGAGCATCTTCTAACATGAAGTTGAGGCGCTCTTGAGGATAAGTTGGATCTAAAGGCAGGTAGGCTGCGCCTGCTTTGATAATGCCTAGTAATCCGACGATCGCATCTAAGGAACGTTCTACACAAAGGCCCACTAAAACTTCTGGTGCTGCTCCCAATTGCTGCAAGTAACGTGCAAGTTGGTTGGCTTGGCTGTTGAGTTGGCGGTAGGTTAACTGCTGGTTTTCAAAGACGGCGGCTACAGCATCGGGCGTTAGCGGAGCCCTCGAAGAGGATCGCGCGACTCGATCTTCAAATAGCTGATGGAAACACTGGTTTTGCGGATAATCTCTCTGAGTGTCATTCCAATCATTTAATAATTGCTGGTATTCTGGCGCTGTCAGCAAAGCCAAATCGCTGAGGTGCTGTTTGGGATTGGCAACAATGGCTTCAAGCAGCGTTTGGAAATGTCCCGCCATGCGCGCAATTGTGCCGCTATCAAATAAATCTGTGCTGTAGACAAATTGCCCTTGAATACTTCCTGCATCTTCCCACAAGTGGCACTCTAAATCGAGCTTGGCGGTTCCCGCGTCAAAGTCGATCGCCTCTCCAACGATTCCCGGCAATTCTAGCGCTGCTACAGGAGTGTTTTGCAGGCTGAAACTAACTTGAAATAGGGGATTGCGGCTCAACTCGCGATCGGGGTGCATTTCCTCAACCAACTTCTCGAAGGGCAAATCTTGGTGAGCGTAGGCTGCCATTGCGACGTTTTTTACCCGATGCAATAGTTCCCGAAAAGTTGGATTTCCCGATAAATCTGTGCGCAGCACCAAACTGTTGACAAAAAAACCGATTAATGCTTCTATCTCGCTCTGGTTGCGATTGGCGATCGGCGTTCCCACTGCAATATCTACTTGTCCTGTATAGCGGTACAGCAAAGTTTGAAAACCGGCTAGTAGAGTGATAAATAAAGTCGCGCTTTCTTGCTGGCTCAATGACTTTAGCGCCTCGCTCAAAGCAGGTGATAGTGTGATCAATTGTTTGGCACCCCGGTAGGATGGAACGGCCGGTCTTTGCCTGTCTGTTGGTAGATTGAGTGCGGTAATTCCGTTTAACTGCTGCCGCCAATAAGCTAACTGGGTTTCTAATACTTCGCCCTGCAAGTATTGGTGCTGCCACTCTGCAAAGTCGGCGTACTGCAAGGGCAGTGCTGGTAAAGGCGATCGCTCATTTTTTACAAATGCCGTGTAGAGCGTTCCCAGCTCTCGAATTAGCACTCCAATCGACCAACCATCAGCCACAATATGATGTAAATTCAGCAACAATATATGTTCTGTTTCACTGAGTTGTAACAGCGTTACTTTAAATAACGGCCCAGCGGCTAAATCAAAAGGGCATTGCGCTGCATCGGTTGCGAGTTGCAGCGCTGCGGTTTCCTGCTGATTTGGCGATAGATTTTGTAAGTCGATTGTGGGGAGAGATACGGTTAAAATGGGAGCAATAATTTGTACGAGTTCTCCTTCTAAAAGCGTAAATGTGGTTCGCAAAGTTTCGTGCCGCTGCACAATTTCATTAAAGGTTTGCTCTAAGGCAATTAAGTTGAGGGAACCTGTTAAGCAAAGTGCGGTTGAGACATTGTAGAAAGGATTGCCCGGTGCTAATTGATTGAGGAACCAAAGCCGCTGCTGGGCAAATGATGCGGGGAAGACGAAAACTTCTGTTTCTTGCTGCATATTTATCGAAATTGCACCCGTTCAACAAGCATCATTTTTATTTATTTTCTTGATTAAAAGATGATAGCTTCATCCGCCGACTATCGCGCGAAATCGGCACTAAAGCGGGAGCTTTACTTTTAGCATTCTTATCTTTTAAACTCTCAACAATCTTAGATAATTCTCCGATTGTCGGCGCTTCAAACACGCAGCGCAAAGGCAACTCTACCCCGCACGCATCTCGCACTCTAGAAACAAGCTGAGTCGCCAGCAGCGAATGGCCTCCCAATTCAAAGAAATTGTCGCGGATACCCACTCGCTTTATCCCCAAAACCTCAGCCCAAATTTTCACTAAAACTTCCTCAATAGAAGTATGAGGCGCAACATAACCGCCAACCCATTCTAACTTAATTGGCTCAGGTGCAGGCAAAGCGAGGCGATCGACCTTTCCGTTAGCCGTCACCGGTAGCGACTCCAGCACCACAAAAGCCGACGGAATCATATATTCCGGCAGTTTTTCTGCTAGATAAGCCTGCAACTGCGGCACTAATTTACGCGCTGCTTTAGCTTGTAAGGGATTGTTAGCATAAGAGCGCCAAGGACGCAAGTTATCGCTTCTGGTTTCTCGCACAAAATCTCTAGTTTCGCCCCGTGCAAACACTACATCGTAGCGCCCTTGACTGTCGGAATTAGACCAACTAATATTAACATTATACGGAACTTCCAAAGCATACCACGCTTCTGGATCTACTCCGAAATTATCGAGTTTTTCCACAGCTTTCTGCAACAGACCCGCTGTGGTAAATTTATCGACAACAGACAGCAATTCTGCCACTTTCACCGCAGAAGTTACCCGCGCATTAGGTACATTAGCAATTAATAAAACATCGAGTTGATTTTCCAATAATATTTGTTGCACCTTGGTAACAGTCAAATTGTGATTGTCCGCCGACCAATCCAGCCGTTTAGCTCCCTCAAAATCCTCTTGGGCGGGGGATTGGGGGGGATTTGTTTCCGACGCAATATGCAGAATAGCATTGTACCGAAAATCAGTTAACTCATTGTGGTAACTACCGCGAATTAATTGAATTTCTACGCCGCCAATCTGCGGAAAATTCTGCTTTAAGGCGCTAAAAAAATCTGGATCGATAACTAACTCTGTTTCTTGGAAAATTTGCATTTGTACTCGCTGCTGTAACTGTTCGCCAGAGAGAGAAGGTTCGGCTTGATACAGTTGTACCGAAGCGTGAAAAGCTGCCAGCAGCGGCAAGCTACGGACATCTCCGATGAATATAAAGCCGCCGGGAGCCGTTGCTTTCACCGCACCTTCTAGCACCTGTACGAGATAGTCGATATTGGGGAAATATTGCACGACTGAGTTGAGAATTACCGCGTCAAAAGCTGCTGTCTGTACTCCTGCAAAGTCAGTCGCCATTTTCTGAAGCAGCGTTACATTAGCTAACTGTTGATTTGCCAAGTGCTGCTGAATGTAATTGAGCGAAATAGGTGAAAAGTCGGTGCCGCAATATTGAGTGCAGCGAGGCGCAATTTGGAACAGCAACAAACCTGTGCCGCACCCAATTTCTAATACTCGCTCCGGCTGCAAAGCTAAAATTTGGGCCGCTTGATTGTTCGCCCACTCTCGCACCTGTTCTGCTGGGATTGGGCGATCGGTATAACTGCTATTCCAGCCCACAATATTAAATGTTGGATCTGAGTCAACAGCAGGTCGATCGTATGTTTCATTGTAGAGCATTTGCCACTGCAAAACCTGTTCTTCTTGCAATTGCATTATTTGGTTTTTTTCGCTGGCAACGCTATATTCTGCATTCAGGGCAATATAAGCTACTAAACGTTTATCTCCCTGTCCATCTTCCGAAGTTGTTACTACAGTTTGCTGCACCGCCGGATGTTGAGTTAATACTGTCTCGATTTCTCCTAATTCGATGCGGAAACCGCGAATTTTTACTTGTTCGTCAATGCGTCCTAAAAAGTCAAGGTTGCGATCGGCTCTGTAGCGCACTAAGTCGCCGGTTTTGTAAATTAGCTCTCCTGAATTTGGTTTAAAAGGATTGACAATAAAGCGTTGTGCGGTTAAATCGGGGCGGTTGAGGTAGCCGCGAGCGAGTCCGTTTCCGCCGATGTACAATTCGCCAACAACGCCGATCGCCACCGGCTGCAAATATTTGTCTAATATGTAGATTTGAGTGTTAGCAATGGGGCGGCCAATTGTCGGGGCGATGTCTGTTTGCTCTGTTACAGGAATATAACCGGAAGTTGTGACGACGGTGTTCTCGGTTGGGCCGTAATTATTTACTAGCTTAA
This sequence comes from Microcoleus occultus BM001215366, assembly GCA_036700145.1. Taxonomy (GTDB): domain Bacteria; phylum Cyanobacteriota; class Cyanobacteriia; order Cyanobacteriales; family Microcoleaceae; genus Microcoleus. The sequence goes on along the minus strand of JAUBOH010000088.1, from coordinate 7,315 downwards.
ATGGATGGGATTTTAAAGGATGTTGTTGCAGTTTTTCGCCGCCTGCGAGCAAGATTCGCAAAGCTGTATTTTGAGGCCAATCTAATAGCAAAACTTTCTCGGCTAAAGGTGTTGGCAAAAAGCTAATTGTTATTGCTTTTGATATTAACCAGTTTTGCAGTTGTTCAGGATCTCGCCTCATGTCATCTTGTGGAAAGTAGATGCTAGCTCCTGCGGCGAGATAAGGCCAAATTTCCCACCCGCAAGCATCAAAGCCGATCGCAGCAATTTGCGTTGCTCGATCGCCCGCTGACACCCCAAACTCTCTTTGATGCCAAAAAACGAGATTTAACAAGCTCCCGTGCTCAATTTCAACTCCTTTCGGCTTTCCCGTGGAGCCGGAGGTGTAAATCGCGTAAACCAGATTTTTGGCTGTGGCTGCGCTGGTGGGATTGTCGGCGATTTCTTGGGAAATCATCTCCCAATCTGTGTCTAGAAAAACAACCCTTGGATGCTGAATTTTATCATCTGACTGTGTTTCTAAATTTTGCACTTCGCCATCATCCACCAGGGAATAAATTCCCTGGCTCATAGCTGAAGTCGGCTGAAGCAGACTAGAAACTTCTCCTGTTTCAGTCGTCTTTAGACGACTTTCGCTATTAGACAGGGGTTTCAACCCCTGGCGGGTAAGCAATACTGACACTTGAGCGTCTTCTATCATCAAGTGCGATCGCTCAGCAGGATAGCTCGGATCTAAAATTAAGTAAGCTCCTCCCGCTTTCAGGATACCCAACATCCCCACAATCAGATCGAGCGATCGCCCGCAGCAAAGCCCGACTAAAACTTCCGCCCCAACCCCGATTTTTTGCAGATAACGTGCTAGTTGATTGCTGCGGAGATTTAGCTCTCCATAGGTGACTCGCTCATCTCCAAATACCAGCGCCACTGCATCGGGAGTCCGATCGGCGTGTAGTTCAAATAGCTGATGGATGCACAAATCTTGCGGATAATCCGCCTGAGTATTGTTGCATTCAACTAACAAATGATAGCGCTCTTGGGCGCTCAAATATTGCAAGTTTGCTATGCGCTGTTCGGGATTTGTCACAATGCTTTCTAACAGCGTTTGAAAATGCCCGATCATGCGGGTAATCGTAGCTTCATCAAATAAATCTGCGCTGTAAATAACCATGCCGCTGATACCCTCCGAGCTATCAACCCACAGCTTATTGCTGGGCGATTCGTTGCTTCCTGAGCTGTTGGGCGATCGCTCCCACAAATGAAACTCCAAATCAAACCGCGCTGTACCCACATCTAACTGCTGCGGGCTAAGTGTTAATTCTGGCAATTCTAAGCGATTCCCCGGCGCGTTTTGCAGCGCAAACGCCACCTGAAATAAGGGATTTTGGTTTAACGCGCGATCGGGGTGCAGTTCTTCTACTAACTTCTCAAACGGCAAATCTTGGTGAGCGTAAGCTCCTAATGCTACCTCTTTGACTCGGTTTAAAAGTTCCCGAAAAGTTGGATTTCCCGACAAATCTGTACGCAGCACCAAACTGTTGACAAAAAACCCGATTAATGCTTCTATTTCACTGCGGTTGCGATTGGCGATCGGCGAACCTACCACAATATCTTCTTGCTGCGCGTAATGGTAAAGCAACGTTTGAAAAGCTGCCAGCATTGTCATAAACAGCGTCACTCCTTCGCGCTGGCTCAACGTTTCCAAAGCCTCGCTCAGTTGTTTTGACAGTTGCAAAAATTGCCTTTTGCCTCGGTAACTTTGAATTGCTGGCCTGGGTCGATCGGCAGGCAAATTTAGCATAGAAATGCCGTTTAACTGCTGTCTCCAGTAAGCAAGCTGCGTTTCTAAAACTTCCCCTTGCAGCCATTCGCGCTGCCATTTTGCAAAATCAGCATACTGGATCGGCAATGGCGGTAAAGGCGAAGGTTTTTCGCTAGCAAATGCCGTGTAAAGTGCGCCCAATTCCTGAATTAGCACTCCGATCGACCAACCATCGGAGACAATGTGGTGCATATTCAGCATTAGTAAATATTCCGCATCATCTAATTGCAATAATGTGACTCGCAGCAACAAGTCATTGGACAAATTGAAAGAGCGTTGAGCTTCCTGGGCGGTAAGCCGATTTGCTTCAGTTTGTCGAAATTCCTTGGGCAAGTTTCGCAAGTCCAATACATTAATCGGGAGGTGGAAAGCAGCAGCTATTCTCTGAAAAGGTTGACCCGAAACTACTGCTAAAGTCGTGCGTAAAGCTTCGTGGCGGCGCACAATTTCATTGAAGGTTTGTTGCAGCGCCG
>JAUBOH010000088.1:0-4923 GCA_036700145.1 Microcoleus occultus BM001215366 | reverse complement strand
GTACTTGGCGGAGGTATATACATTATTTACGAATGGTACATCGGCGCACTTCTAGGGATTTCCTACTTAGTCAGCGGAGTCTTGATGCTTCTTTGGTCTGTTGGCGGCCGCTTGATCAGTTTGCCGCTGTTCCGCCGCCCCGGTGCTGACGAACCGAAGCCGACACGGACGGGTACGGTGCAGCGGTTAGAGAGGCCTGATGGCACTATTTTACAAGTAGAATTCTACGGCCCAGAGGACGGACAGCCGATTATTCTCTCACACGGTTGGGGGCCGAACAGTATGGTTTGGTATTACGCGAAACGGCAACTGTGCGATCGCTTCCGAGTGATTGTTTGGGATCTTCCAGGTCTGGGAAAATCCACTAGACCAAAAAACAGTGACTACTCCCTAGAAAAATTTGCCCGCGATCTTGAAGCCGTCATTGCCATAGCAGGAACTAAACCTGTTATCTTACTCGGACACAGCATGGGCGGCATGATTTCTCTAACATTCAGTCGGCTTTTCCCAGAACTTCTCGGTAGTCGAGTAGCTGGTTTAATTCTGGTAGATACGACTTATACTAATCCCGTCAAAACCGCTATTTTTAGTGGTTTATTACGCGCTTTGCAGAAGCCGCTGCTGGAACCTATCCTCTACCTCACCGCAGCTCTTGAACCCATTATGTGGGCAATGACTTGGCTGAGCTATCTCAATGGTTCACTGCACATCAGTGTAGAATTATCAGGATTTAAAGGCACTGAAACGCGCGGTCAATTAGAGTTTTCAGCTTTCTTATCAGCCTTGGGTTCTCCCGGCGTTCTCGCTCGCGGCACACTGGGAATGCTCAAATTTGACGAAACCAAAACTTTGCCATCAATTGACATTCCTGTGTTGGTAATATGTGGCGATTCAGATATAGCAACTACCCCCCCAGCTAGCCTGCGGATGAAAGCAGAATTACCTCAAGCAGAGCTAGTTACGATACAGAAAGGAGGACACATGGCATTAATGGAGCATAACCAGCAGTTTGCAGAAGCTGTGAGGGCATTCTGCACAGAAATTTCCTAACTAAAAATGTGAGTTAAAATCCTGTAGGTTCTAGCTGTGGCGGTCTTAAAACTCCACATCTTCTCGCTCATTTTCGTCACTTCTGGGAGTATCCAAACCTTTCGCGGCCCAACGCATTGTTTCAATGTATTTTGCCAGACTCGCCACAGTCGGGGCCTCAAACAAATTGCTGACAGGTAACTCGACTTGCAAAGCGTCTCGGATGCGAGAAATCAACTGAGTTGCTAGCAGGGAATGTCCGCCTAGTTCAAAGAAATTATCGTAGATACTAACTTGCTGTTTTCCCAAAACTTTAGCCCAAATTTTCCCGATCGCCTTTTCGAGTTCAGTCCGAGGCGCTACATAATTTTCTGTTAGATCCTCGCTGTCTGTATCTATATCAGGCAAGGCGCGGCGATCGACTTTGCCATTAGGGGTCAGCGGCATATTCTCCAGGATTCCATAAGCTGAAGGAACCATATATCCGGGTAACTTTTCTTTCAAAAATTGGCGCAAATCGCTGGATTTTAGATTGTGAATTTCTGATTTTTCATTAATGCGATCGGGAATAACATAAGCTACCAAATGTTTATCATCGGGGATGTCTTCCCTCACAATTACTACTGCTTCGCGCACTTGTGGATGCTGGCACAAAGCCGCTTCTATTTCTCCCAATTCGATGCGGTAGCCGCGAATTTTTACTTGGTCGTCAACGCGGCCTAAAAACTCGATGTTGCCGTCAACCCGATAGCGACCTAAATCACCTGTTTTATAAAGGCTAGAACCAGATTTATTGCTAAAAGGATCGGGAATGAATGCAGCAGCAGTTAAATCTGGCTGGTTGAGGTAGCCTTTCGCCAATCCGTCACCGCCGAGGTACAATTGACCTATAACACCGATCGCCACCGGCTGCAAATCCGCATCGAGGAGATAAATTTGCGTGTTGGCGATCGGGCGGCCGATGGGGATAGATGTTGCGGTTTCGGGTACGTCTTGCACGTAGTAATAAGCGGAAAATGTGGTATTTTCTGTAGGGCCGTAAACGTGAATTAATTGAGTGCTTTGCGCCTGTTTGATAACTTTTTTAACCCATCTCATATCGACCGCTTCTCCGCCAAACAGCAAGCAGCGCAGCGAATTAAAAGCTTGCGGTAAAACTCTAGAAATTTGTTGAAATAAGGCTGTCGTTAAAAACAAAATGGTGATGTTTTGTTGGCGGAGCTCTAAGGCTAAATCGTGAGGCGAAAGGGTAATATTTGTGCTAATTCCCGCGAGTTGAGCGCCGTTGAGCAAGGCTCCCCAAATCTCGAAGGTGGCTGCATCGAATGAAGCGTTTGATGCTTGGGCAATTTTATCGCCCGGTTCTATTTTTATGTAGTTGGTGTTGAGTACCAACCGATTTACTGCTTTGTGGGTGACAGCAACTCCCTTGGGTTTTCCTGTGGAGCCAGATGTGTAAATAACGTAAGCTAGGTTGTCTGCTGTTGCGGTGTTGGCGGGATTTTCGGCGCTTTCTTTGGCTATGTGTTTCCAGTCGCGATCGAAGTTAATCACCGAGTTTGAGAAATCTTGGAAATTCTCAATCAATTTATCCTGAATTAGCAAGACTTTAACTTGAGCATCTTCCAGCATCAAGTTTAGCCGATCGCGCGGATAGCTCGGATCTAACGGTAGGTAGGCTCCTCCCGCCTTCAGTATAGCCAACATCCCCACAATTAGGTCGATCGAGCGCTCTGCACAAAGCCCCACTAAAACCTCCGCCCCCACGCCCAGTTTTTGTAGGTAGCGCGCCAGTTGGTTGCTGCGACTGTTAAGCTCTCTGTAAGTCAGGTGCTGGCTGTCGAAAGTTAGGGCGACATCCTCCAGATGCTGCCGGGCTCGCTCTTCAAATAACTGATGAATGCACTTATTTTGAGGATAATCTGTCCGAGTATCGTTCCATTCTCTGAATAATTGATGCACTTCATCCTCGCTCAATAAAGGTAAATTAGCAATTCTTTGTTCTGGATCGGCTACAATGCTTTCCAGCAGCGTTTTAAAATGCCTCAGCATTCGGGCGATCGTAAGTTCATCAAATAAATCCGTATTGTACACAGCTACGCCTCTGAGCCCTTCCGAATCTTCCCACTGTTCGCCGTATCTGTTCCTAAACTTATCCGCAGCTTCCCACAAATGCAGCTCTAAATCAAAGCGCGTTGTTTGCGTCTCCAAATGAAAAGAACTCAACTTTAATTCGGGCAATTCTAGCTCGTCCACCGGCCCATTTTGCAAGCCGAATACCACCTGAAACAGCGGGTGGCGATTCAACGATCGCTCTGGGTGCAATTCCTCGACGAGCTTCTCAAAAGGCAAATCTTGGTGAGCGTAAGCTCCCAGGGTTACTTCCCGCACGCGGCCCAAAAAATCTCGAAATGTCGGGTTTCCCGAGCAGTCTGTTCGCAGCACTAAAGTATTGACAAAAAAACCGATTAATGCTTCTATTTCACTGCGGTTGCGATTGGCGATCGGCGAACCGACAACAATATCTGCTTGTTGCCAGTAGCGGTAAAGCAAAGTTTGAAATGCGGCGAGCAGTGTCATAAATAAAGTCGCTCCTTCTCGCTGCGAGAGCGCTAAAAGTGCGTCCTTCAGCTTTTGCGGCAGTTCTAAATATTGAGTTTTTCCGCGATAATTTTGCATAGGTGGTGCAGGGCGATCGATCGGCAAATTTAACGCAGAAATCCCGTGCAATTGCTGCCGCCAATAAGCAAGCTGAGTTTCTAATACTTCACCTTGCAGCCATTCGCGCTGCCATTCGGCAAAGTCGGCATATTGAAGTGATAATTCTGGTAGGGGAGATGGCTGTTGATTGATCAAAGCTGTGTAGATAGCTTCTATTTCTCGAATTAGCACGCCGATCGACCAATCATCGGAGGCTATGTGATGCATATTTAGCAAGAGAATATGCTCGGTCTCGGTCAGCCGCAGGATGGTGACTCGCATCAGCGGCCCGGTGGATAAATTGAAAGGGCGAAGAGATTCGGCGGCGGAAAGTTTCTTGGCTTCTGTGTGCCGTTGTTCTGGCGGCAAATCTTGCAGTTCTAATAGTTTTAAATTAGTCTTGAAAGCGGGAGAGATGATCTGCACTGGTTGGCCTGATACCGCTGCAAAAGTGGTTCGCAAAGTTTCGTGGCGCTGCACTATTTCGTTGAATGTTTGCTCTAATGCTGGTAAGTTGAGGGAACCAGTTAAGCGCAGTGCTGTTACTACGTTGTAGAAAGGGTTTTCTGGTGCGAATTGGTCGAGAAACCACAAGCGCTGCTGGGCAAATGATGCCGGAAAGACAAACACTTCGGCTTCTGAAGAAATATTCAGTTTTTGTCGATCGCTTGTAAAGGAATTGTCATAAATTTCGGATGCCATATCTGTTGCTCTTGGCGGATGGGATGTGTTAATTTCTTGATGGCGCGGGGTTGCTTTTTGACGGTGCGATCGCCTGTGATAACTTTCGCGAGCTTTCAGATCGTAACTTTTAATATCATAAATCTGGGTGCGCCAGAGACGCGGGCAAAAGAAAGCGGGTTTCTGGCCTCCGGATCGAGTTATCCCTTTAGGGGGCAGGAGTGCCGCCCCCACAATCAAATTTAGTCGCGGAATCGGCTATATGGGCTGGTGATTCGGGTGCGATCGGGTAAGTTAGATGAGAGAATTACCGGGAGCAATCCGTGGAGAGGTCAAGCTGTAGTATGATTTCTAATTGCACAAAGTGTTCTTGGGGTGATTCACGCTCGGGATAGTTTCGCTTCACGCAAATTTTTCACATCTCCAACGCAAGCGACTAATATTGATTAAACAGTGTCATACCAATTTTTTATGAGGCTGCTCCCGAATCCGATCACCCTGGCGCCCCCCTGG
>JAUBOH010000087.1:10957-19676 GCA_036700145.1 Microcoleus occultus BM001215366 | reverse complement strand
GGAGTGTTGATGATTCAGCTACTAAAGATTTGATGGTTGAGTTTTATCAAAATATCAATAAAGGGATGAGTAAAAATGAAGCTTTGCGGCAGGCTAAGTTGAGTCAGATTCAGCGGCATCCTTTTTATTGGTCGCCGTTTATTTTAATTGGGGATGCGCGGTAGTTGATGCCGAATTTGGGTTCGTTATGGCACGAGTCACTCGGCGGCTGATTATGCTTTCATCATAGCAGCGTTTCTACAGACAGAATGCTGTCCTAAAACTTTTAAGGTGCGTCAGTTGGTAGCGATTCGATACGCATCGAAAATCATCGCAACTGACGCACCCTACTACTAATATATGTATCGAAAATCTGAGATTGTTAACTGCGCCGAATATTAAAACAACACCAATCTTGGCGCTTCCACAAAGTAGCGACAATCCAGCCGTGCTGTTCGAGAGTATCAGCAATTGGTTTAGCTTGGTCGAGCAAAATGCCGCTGAGTATGGCCCAAGTAGTGGGTTTGCTAATTGCGGTGAATTGCAAATTGGTAATATTGCTGTAGGTACGGACGATCGACTAGATAGAGCCAGAGATTTGACTGTAACTAGCGACGGTTCTCGCGTGTACGTACCTCTGGCCCGATCGCCCCAGTATGGCGGCGCAACCGAGACGAAGCAGGGTTTGGGCGATCGCGCTCCGGGTTAGGGTCTTGTTTATTGCGAACTGGAAGGAAGATTTACAGGCCCAGGGGCGGGATTTGCTGCCGTTTTTCCAACTGGGACGATCGACCAAATCAGTAAATAAATCAACGGACATCAGCGTTTAAAAGTCCTTGCGTACACAAAAAAATATTCAATTCGGATAATTGACAATTTTCCAGCCGATGGAAAGCCCATATTTGAAAACTCTAGCCGCGCCGGAGACTGTAAATCCCAGGCTAAGCCAAGTTAGGATAAGAATTATTAGTTTTCTTAGTCCTTGGCAAATCAGGCAAAAATTGCTTGTGATACTGATGGGCGACTGTGTGTTAACAGCTATGTTAAGAGAGGAAGCGGTACGCCCCGCCCCGCTTCCTTCCCGTCTCCAAGACAAAAAACGCTTGTTGATTCCGAACGTGTCTGCGGGGATGAGGTATTTAGCGGGAGTTATTAAATGAGTTTATCTTTTAAGCAAGCGACCCTTTATGTGACTTTGCTGTCGATCGGGGGAGGTATTGGATGGTTGGGAAATCGCTATCTCCAAAGCCCAAACAACCTCGAAACCGCATTGGTTTTACCCGTGGTGCGCCAGCAAATCCCCGCCTATGCGTCTCCTCCAGTTCAGGAAAATCGCGCAGTCGATCGCGCCAATCCCAATTTTATTGCTGAAGCCGCCGAAAAAGTCGGCCCGGCTGTAGTGCGGATTGACGCATCGAGTAAGGTGACGAATCAAGTACCCGAAGCTTTCAAGAATCCTTTGTTTCGCAGGTTTTTTGGGGACAATTTGCCGCAGCCGGAAGAACGCATCAAGCGGGGTACGGGTTCGGGGTTTATTCTCACGACCGACGGCCGCATCGTTACTAATGCTCACGTCGTCTCCGGGACGGATACAGTTAAGGTGACGCTCAAAGACGGCCGCGAGTTTGAGGGGAAGGTGCAGGGGGTCGATCCGCTGACGGATGTGGCTGTTGTTAAGATTGATGCTAAGGAATTGCCACAGGTCTCTTTGGGTCGATCGGACAATATTGTACCGGGACAGTGGGCGATCGCGATCGGCAATCCTTTAGGTCTCGACAATACCGTGACTGTGGGCATTATCAGTGCTACAGGTCGATCGAGTTCCCAAGTCGGCATCCCCGACAAGCGAGTCCGCTTCATCCAAACCGACGCCGCCATCAACCCCGGCAATTCAGGCGGCCCCCTGCTCAACGACCAAGGCGAAGTCATTGGCATCAATACCGCCATTCGTGCCGATGCTCAGGGCTTGGGATTTGCAATTCCGATCGAAACCGCCAAACGAGTCTCCGATCAGTTATTCGCCAAAGGTAAAGCTGAGCATCCCTATCTCGGCATTCAAATGGTCAGCTTAACTCCCGCCACCAAGGCAGAAGTCAACAAACAGCTCGATAATAAAATTACGATCGATAAAGGTGTAGCCGTGACCCGAGTTGTGGAAAATTCCCCCGCTCAAACGGCCGACTTGCGCGCCGGAGATGTCATCCAAAAAGTTGACTCAGTTGCAGTCAACACTCCCGGGGACGTGCAAGAACGGGTGGAAAACACTGCTGTGGGCAAAGAAATCGAAGTGGAAATTAACCGTTTGGGTCAAGTTCAGAAAATTAAAGTACGTCCCGGTGCTTTTCCGATATCCGGTAGCCCCACCGGTGGATAATACCATTTTCGCATTGAAGATTTTCGATTTTCGGATTGAAGATTCAAGAATTGGGAATGACTTACTGCATCAGGATTTGGAGCTTACCTACAGTTGCATTCTTTGTGTGAAACTGGTATTAGTTGGAAACGGTGGAGGATTCAAGATGAATCTGATGTTTTATAGTCCTGGACGCAGAAACCGGGTTTTTCCACCCACCAAAATCCTCCGTGTATCGCAAGGTATGTAGGATTAAAAACCCGGTTTCTTAATTCGCTGTCCGTCCAGGACGGTTTATTTTTTGAACAACTTTCATCTTTCTAGCTTCCCCAAACCGTTCATCTTTTTACTTTTCTTTGGGAGAGTTTGGCTGAATCGAGCTGGTGCTGGCTAAATTTTCTTCAAGCTGCATCCTCTGCTCCATTTGCCTCAGAAAATAGCCAGTCATCATCGCTGAAGCTAGCAAACCTGCTAAGTTTTCGCGGTCAGTGGTAATTTCGACGTTAAAATTGTCTGAAGGCAAGACGCCGACAAGTCCTTGAACGTTATGAGAGATAATTTCTCTGATTTCGGGGCTGGCGGACTTGGCGATGCGGGCTATAACCTCCGGGGATTGGTGTTGGAGGTACTTCAGGAGTGGGTTTACTGCGGTTTGTTGGGCATTGGAACTACTGTCAAAGTCAGGGTGAAAAACCATTTGGCGATTCTTAATTTCTGGCTTGCTACATTGTACTTTAAACTACTCCTCATTGCTCGGGGACAAATTGGGCCCAAAGTCAATTTGCAATTGTTTTGGCAGTTGATCTACTTGAAAGTACCGATGAAATTTATCGGTAACTTGTAACCAATACGATCGCCCCTCAGTCGGCCGCCGTTTGCGAACGAAACCCATTTCTACCAGTTCCTGCACTTGTTGGTAAGCTCCTGAACCCCGCAGGTTAACTAAATCTGGCTGAGCGATGCCGCCTTTGAGGGCGATCGCAGCCAGCGTCCGCAAAGCCCCAACACCTAATTCTGGAGGTATTAAAGTTTGCATTAAACTGGCAAACTCTTCTCTGAGTTGCAGGCTGTATCCCGTGGGGGTTTCGACGACTTCTAATGCACTGTCGCGGCGGGACGAGTCAGACATGAGTTCGATGATGCCGTCTTCGGCTTCGGATCGATCGCACTTAGCAATCTCGGCAAGTTCTGCGATCGACACTGGCTGACCTTTTAAATAAAGTATCGCTTCTATTGTTGTAGCTAATCGAGTCATTTGGGAATTGGAAATTGGGAATTGGGAATTGGGAATTGGGAATTGGGAATTAGGAATTGATTATTTCATAATTGATCCTTCTTCCTTCTCTCGTATACTAAAATCTTGTTCCTTCTTCCTTCTTTCTGGGAATCGGGCACAAACATCTTCCTTACACAAATCTAAAATAATTGCTCGCAGCCTGCACAGTCTTTACAGGTAAAGTTGCAGCACTTATTGTTTAGTTAAATCAGGTTTCAATTCCATCATCCGGCTATCGAATTTGCGCGCTGCGGAGCTAATCGTGATAGTCGGTTTAGTGCCATCGAGATATATAGTAGTCATAAAAACCCCTATTTTTCCCCGTCGAAACAGCGTCATATCGACATTCATAGGTATATTTTCTATTTTTCCTTGACTTCTCCACCCAGCCGATACCTCGCCAATCTTGTCTGGCAAAGTTAAAACGGCGGGAGGAGTGAACGGTGATTCCTTGTTACGACTGAAACCTTGAGAGAATGCTTTTGCAGCACTCCCTTCACCTATTGCTCGATCGAACGTAGCTTGTTGGATCGGATCTGACAGTTGTACTGTAAATCCTATCAGGAATTGAAGTTGGAACAGATTGCGATCGACTTTTTGGTAGGCAAAGAAGCTGGCTGGCTTAAAGTCAGGACTCTGGCTGAGTTGATTTCTGAAGTTGGCCACATCGTCCGATGACATCTCTGTAAAACCCGGAGGCAAGTCTTGTAAAGTAAGAACTAGATTCGATAAGTCCCCTGCAGGAGCTGGAATATCCGCCGACTGAGTATTGCTGCTCACGACTCCAGGATTGGCGATCGACATTTGGGCCAATCCACCACCGAATATAGAACTAATTAGCAAACACGCTAAGATACACACTTTTTTTTTCATTATTTGACGCCGTTGCTATCAACTAAACTTAAGTTTCAAAGTGTTAATATTCCCAAGTTACCTCAATATCAACTCCGGCGCAACAGCCGCGAATCACGATCAAAAAAATCGGCGAAGTGCGATCGGTACATTTTCAAGAATAACTATCGGCTTCTAATTCCTCTAATTCTTGCGTAGACTGCCATCCAGCTTCCCAGAGCGATCGGTCTTTGAGCTGTGCGGCGTTCAGCCAGAAACGGACATTTGGATCGCAAGCCGCCACCATTTCCGCAAATACCCATTTACCTTCGTTTTTTCGGTTGACTACTTGAAAGTGTCGCCACCCCCAAGTTTTTTGGTGTGAAGTCCATCGGGAACCAACTAAATAAGGAAATTTTTGTTTATTCGGCACAGTATTTTTGTTGAAAAATATATTAGAAAGCAAGTTAATTATAATAACTCTTTCTGTTTGATGATATTAATTCCTATTCCCCACTCGTCAAATCCTAGAACCCTCTCCCTCCCCCTCTCGAACATAACAGACAATCTCTCCCTCGCGCTGCAGCTTACATAAAAGTTCAGCTAAACTCTGTCTGCAAGTAGATGCGTTTATTGTAACTTGGAGCCCTTTAGCCTCCTGGTTCAAAAGTAAGGGCAGTTCAATGACTGCCCCTGTAATTAGTTATACCTATTGAATAGGGTTGATTTTTCAGCAGATCCACAAACAGCAAATTTATGCAGCACGAGCTAAATCGTGAATCTCAAATCTAAAAGCAAATAACCGAGGTTATAGTTGTGCACAATAATCCGTTCTGTGAAACTTACTCAAATCTACTTTTCGAGCAGGTTTGACGGTTCACTTCCTGCTTTTACCAAAGCGGTCGGCCGCTTCTTCGACCCAGGCGTTTTTTTCGGGCCCAACTCTCCCTACAAACATTTTTTCAATCTTAATCGTGTCTCATTGACGCTGTACAGCTCAATAAAAAAGCACTTTTAGGCAAGATTGACTAATTTATGTGATTCTGTCGCTACCCGTTAATTACTTCCGTGTGAAGGCTTTTGGCCCGATAAATCCAGAGGAAGTTGGGGAAGCCGCAGGCGAACCGCATTTGTTTGCAGCCAGAGAGTGATGGCGTGCTTCCGCTGTGGAGTCACGTACTCTCCTGGTCTGATCACGCCAGCACAGACGCCGATGTTTTTAATAAGGGTTTCTCGCTCCGATGAACTTGCACCCTGTAGCAACCTGACTTGGGCTTTGATAAAATCCACGTTCATAGCAGAAAGTAAAATTAACTAAAGAACTCAGTTAAATAGCGATGCTTTGGTTCCGATTGTAACTCTAAAACACCTTGGTAGGAATCAAGTTGATTCAACATCCCCTAGATGGGGATCGGGGCCTCTAGAGCTAGCCAACTTTATTTACTTTATCTGTTTTTGCTAGCAAAAGTGTCACTATGCTAGCAGTTTTGACAGAATTATTCATAGTTAAGAACTGTTACAAATTTGGCTCGCCTCCCACAATACGGCAGAGTTTAGTGCTAACGCTACTCTCCTGAACTCAAAAAGTTCAGCATTGTCTCCCGATCCTTGCCTTCCTTGGTTTTAGCCTCCCCCATTGGAAAGGGATGGTTCGCCGAAGATTCCTCTTCGATCGCCCCCCTTAACACCCAGAGACTGCCACCGATCGCTATTGATTTAGATGGGCCCCTATACCTCGCTGTGGACTATAACTTCAGGCATACGTGTTGTTACCGGGGCTACAATATGCGAGCAAGTTTTTATTCTTGTTTCTCAATCATATATTTTTTGGGTTTTCTTGCAAAACCCTTATTTGTGTTAATTAAGACAGCTTTATGATGTCCGCGCCAACGAAGACTCGCAGCTTGCGAATCCCGACATTTTGCGATCGCATTTGCGGTGAATCTATTTTCTGAATTCATTGGGAGCGATCGCCGACTAGAATTGCCCCCAACCGCTCATTTTGTATAATTTACAACAGATTGCTCAATGCTAATAATTAAAAAACAGCACAAGTTTAAACAGTCTTCCACCAGTCGATCGCTCCTAACAGCCCAGAATATCGGTAAAACCAATCATCAACACCGCAATACCCGTGCTGTCAAGGTTTACGGTGCCGATTTTGCCTTCGGCGTTTGTATTTAATAGCAATTATAGAACGCCCAATTTGCTAGTTACTAAATTTGATATCGAGTATAAATCAACCACGATTTGCTGAAGTGAGAAAATACCCCTATTAAATCTTTTAATTAGAGATGATAGCAACCGATGAACTTCGGTTAGGACGCAAAGCCTCATACATCTTCGATGGTAATACTAAATCCGGGGGTTTTACCTTCTTTATGATTCGGAGCTTCTTGAAAACGCTGCATAGAGTCTAACTCTCGTCCCAGCAGAGGGAGACTCACAAATAAGGGGGATATTTAACCCTGATTTGGTATTGCATCAAAAGTGGATGGCTTATTAAAAATTTCACCAAATTCAACAATGATATTAAACCTCTATTTTAGTCAAAACATACAGGTTTAATTACTAGCCCAAATCAACTAAAATATTTCCGCTAATTTTAAAGCATTAAGTTGAGCTTCTGCTTTATGAAGCGACTCCTTCCATTCCCTTTCTGGATCGCTATCGGCGACAATACCCGCACCCACTTGTCCCCACACAATTCCCCCGGGTGTTCCATCACTTTTGGGAGCATATAAAAGGGTACGAATAAAAATATTTAAGTCTAGGTTGCCGCGCCAGTCTAAATAACCGCAGGAACCATAAAATAAATTACGCTTTACGGGTTCTAATTCTTCTATGATTTCCAGACAACGCACTTTCGGACAACCTGTAATTGTACCGCCAGGAAATACCCCTCTAATTAAGTCTATCGCGTCACAATCTTGTCTTAAGAGACCAATAACATTACTTACCAGGTGCATCACATGACTGTAGCGTTCAATGGTAAGAAATTCATTGACTTGTACAGTTCCCCATTCACACACTCTACCGATATCATTACGCTGTAAATCAACTAACATAATATGTTCGGCTCTTTCCTTAATATTATCTATTAATTCCTCTGCCAATTCCTCATCTTGAAAAGAGGTTAAACCGCGCGGTCGCGTTCCCGCGATCGGTCGAGTATCAACTTGTTTTCCTGATAATTGCACAAGTCTTTCGGGTGAACAACTAACGATCGCGCCCCAAGCAGTTTGCCAATAACTGGCAAAAGGGGAAGGATTAATCTGCTGTAGGGCGCGATAAATTGACCAACTATCACAATGCGTCTGGGCTTCAAATCGCAGCGATAAATTAGCCTGAAAAATATCACCGGCGTGAATATATTTTTGCGCTTTTCGCACTATTTCCTCATATTCATTTTGAGACAATTGGAAAATCGGACTCGCGGCATTGCTTTGATGATTTTCCGGTAATTTTTTAGGTCTTATTTCTCCCTCGATTTGCTCAACTTGATGTTGCATAACATCAAGTTTAGAAGCTTGACTCGCGGCCAACCAAACAATTTGCTCTTGATTATCTAAAACGGCAAAAGATTCGGGTTCATACCAACAACTAACCGGGAAAGGAAGAGCATCGTTATTAAGTTGGGGAAGTTTCTCAATTTCCCATGCTAAATCATAACCTAGCCATCCCAACCAACCCCCAGTAAAAGGAATTTCGGGCGGTATATTTAATTCTGAGATTGGCTTTTGAGAGTTTAAAATATCGCGTAAAAAAGGAAGAATTTCACCGATAGGGGGTGTCCATAACTGAGATTTTCCATCAATTACACGGGGTTCTCCCGCACAAATAGAATATCGTGCTAAGTCTGTAGAAGATGTAACTGGACTTTCGAGGAGGACGGCTATCTCGGCGGTTTTACTGAGAAATAAAGTCTCAAAAATCTCCGATCCGCTACGTTTATTGAGGGGAAGCTTGCGCCAATGCCAGGGTTGTATTGGTTTCATAATTGATAGTATGGGGCCGCTCTCATCCGCGATCTTGACTTCGACTCGACGATCAAAAAAAGGTTTTTATTGGGAAAATCGACTAGCAATTTGAGCCGCCGTCTCTTGTGTAGGGAATGAATCAAATTAAAACTGAAGAAGCCTAATGGTAAGTTGTTGTACATTTAAATTGTATGTTTCGCTCCCATATCAAAACTCGTCAAATCTTTTCCCCTCTCCCTCTCTCCCCGATCGAGAGCATCCTCGATGGGACGTAACACCTTTTCGTGGAGCGCGATCGCG
>JAUBOH010000087.1:3618-10857 GCA_036700145.1 Microcoleus occultus BM001215366 | reverse complement strand
CCGATCGAGAGCATCCTCGATGGGACGTAACACCTTTTCGTGGAGCGCGATCGCGCGTAAATTTGTCTCTAACCATACAGCATTAAGATCGGGAGGGCTATATTTTTGACTGAGGGCTGGTTTTTCATAAACTGGAGATATCGCCACTATCGATACTTGTTGATTGAGAGCTTTTAAAGCCTCGCTAGGGTGAAGTTTTGCTTCATAGTTAGAACCAAAAGAAATGACAGCAATAAACACTATTTTTTTTGTGGTATACTACAGTAGTATTGTTTGTAGTCCGAGCGGAACGCGATCGAGCAGGATGGGGAACATCCCATTTTTGTAAGTTAGTAGTGTTCGCTGTGAGAGTTCGCAGTTAGAGTCCTGGGAAGATGCTCGCACTACAGTTTTTTTGCCAATTTGGGATGCTCCCAGGAGGATGTTTGCGATCGGCGCACAGGCGCTTGCCAACGCACTCTTAAATAATACAACTTTATTTTATTCATTACTGACAACTTTCCAAACATCTTGGTTTACCTCTTGTTTTACGCGTATCCAACCCCTAACGGAGTTAATCAGAAATAGAGTCTGGGTATCGCGTAAACGATCTAAGGTAATGATTTCTTCTCTGATTTTTCCCTCCGTCAAAAGCTGAGCGCGAAATGTTCCTGGTAATAAGCCACACTTGACAGGAGGAGTGATCGGGCCTGTGGGAGTATCGATCGCGATATTGCAGATCGTTGATTCAGTGATAACTCCATCTTCATTCCACAGGAATACATCCTGACATTGGGGTTGTGACTCCAGAGCCATTGTATAAGGTAATCGGTAAGTTGTCTTGTGGTAAAGAAATGGGATTTGAGAATCGATAGGTTTGCGGGCAATTCCCACTGATGCACCAATTGTTAAGATACCATTATCTAATGTCTGAGATTGTAATGTTAGCTTTCCCTCACTCGATAGTGTTAATCGTACTTTTTGTTCGAGCGAACCCAAAGTAATACTTAATGTTTGTAACGCTGCGGTGACTTTTGTTAATGATAGGGGGAAGTTAAAATGATCGGCCGATCGCTCTAATCTTTCTAGATGTTTTTCTAGTAAAAAATAGCCGTTTTGTGGTTGCCATAAAAGTGATTCTAGTAATTCAAATTTTGGCTGGTGTTGAATCATATTTTTGTCATGTGAGGAATTTTTGATCTAGTTAAAAGATTTAAGTAGGTAGGTGCAAATAAACTTTGGTATGTCACAGAATATGTATTGCGATCGTAACCGCAAGTGATTGCTTCGTTTCACGGAATGACCCTCGCTGCGGACATACTTATGTATTTTACCGCTCATCTACTGAGGAGATCTTTCACTCTTGCAAAACGAATCGACCCGACAGCATATAAAATCCCCTGCCGCCAAAGCTGCGGAGGGGAAATGGTGAATACAATTGTTGGTTTTAAATTATCGATTCGTAGATGTCTTCTTGCAGTGTCAAGAGATACCGAGCGATCGACCTACCAGGGCCCGCAGCTTTGATAATTTCCCGGTGGGAAACCGGGAAATTATCAACTAAATCAACCTTTTTTCTGGCGTTGCAGCTTAGTTTTCCAATTGGCGATCGCCGCCTTTGCCGGCTGATAACTCTTAGTACCCGACGGCACCAACGAAGCAGCTTCAACTGCCTCTTTTAGCTTTCCTTGAGAGCCGCGCAACTGAGCAATTTTGAGAATAGCTTGGCTCCACTCTCCAATCAACTGCTGAGCTGCTTCATACTTCGGCTGACCGGGCTGAATTTTACTAGCTTGCTGGATGCCTTTACTGTAAGAAGAGGCAGCCCCCCGCTTAATCTGGCCCGAAGCCGCCGATAGCAAAGCAGCATTTACCTCCTGCTCTTTGGATAGATCCTGCCATTGAGCGATCGCCTGTTTCGACTGATTGTAAACCGGTTGATTGACATCAGGCATCAATTTAGCAGCCCCGATCGCCCCCTGGAAATCGCCCCGAGCAGCCCGCCCGTTAGCTATATCCAAAATCGTCAAACTCCAGCGCTCAATATCCTGCTGAGCCTGCGGGTAGAGCGGATCGCTAGCCGGAATCGTTCGAGCCTTAACCACCGCTTTATTAAAACTAGAAGCCGAACCATTCCTGAGAAAAGTTTTCGCCTCAGCCCACACCTGCTGGCTCGACGGCGGCTGCTTGGTTCCAGTCCCTGCTTGCACCGCCTGCGGTTGGGGAAGCGGCACGAGAGCACCAGCAGGTTTTTGAGATCCTGAGTTTTGGGCCTTCTCACCAGCCGATCGCGGATCTCCTTCCTGCTGACCGATAAAAATTGATTTGTTCGTCACAAAAACACCCAACAGCAGCACCAAAGCCGTAGCTGAGCTCCACAAAACTAGCTGCTGCAAAAATGACTTGTCCGACCCGCCGTTATCCGCATCCTGCGGTTTTTGCAAGTTCGGTCGATCGTCCCCACCACCGTTCACGGGCCCGACAGCATTCTGCCGATCGATCGGCGGCCTCTCAACCGGCGAATCCTGAGCGTTGCGAGTAGCCGCCGGCAGCTCCATTCGAGCCGTAGCCGCCGCCATTTGCGGGCGATCTAACCCATCAGCCGCACCAACCGCCATATTGCCGTTGCGTCCGGCCAACGCAGCAGTTGGTACCCCAACAGCATCCGGCAAAATCACCAAATGAGCCTTTCCTGGAGGATTCACTACCATCAAAGGTTCTTGTTTCGGACGCAAATGGTGGTCGCACAGCTCCGGGAGCCGATCGCTCAAGAAACGGTCTAAACCCTTAAGCGTCGCGCACTGTCCCGAACGCAGCCCCTCCAAAAGCGCCGTCGTAAAAAACCCCTGACGCAGAGCCGAAGTTTCCCGCGAAACTTGATTCGGGCGACAAGAAAGCACCGTCGGGATTTCCAAATCCCGCGCCAAAGAAGCCGTTTGAGCTCCGATCGTTTCCCCCGCCTTCACAATCTGGCTGCGATTCATATCAACCAGCACCAACACCGTTTCCGTAGGAGCATTTTTCAGAGTATTCAACAGCAACTCTACCGGAATCCCCGTACCCTGAATATCAGCCGGATTGCCGTCAACCGGCATCAAATAATCCTGGCCTTCATAGCTGACACCGTAGCCGCTAAAAAAACACCAGAGTAAATCTCCCTGTTGCAGATGTTCCGCGCACAGGTTTTGCGTCAACCTCAGAATATTTTCCCGATTCGGATACGTTGATTGACCCCACAGTGACGGCGAGCTATCCGTCATCAGCAGACATCCATCCGGCGCAAAACCAGCCTCCTCTGTCAAAAAACCGTACAGAGCCTCTGCATCCTCTTGGGCATAACTCAAAGGCTGGAGTAACTGATATTGATTGATACCTATTGCAATACAAGCGTGATGTTTCATCGTTATATGCCCTATATATATAGTGGAGAGCTTGCACAAAAACCATAACACATAGCCGTTTAAGCTTATACCAACTTTTGTCAGAACTTAGATAGCAGTCGTCCCAAACCTGAAATTCCAACAAGCCCCCAAATTCAACATCCTAGAATATTTAATTTTGAAATTTCAGTAAAAATTTATACCTAGTGCCTGCATTCAGAAAAATGACGTTAAATTGGATACATAGGCAAATCTATCTCTTAAATTTTTTGTAAACTACACCACAAAGGAGTAACCCGCTAATGGTTTCTACCGTCCAAAAAGAAATCTCCGCCCACAGCGAATCGCCACTCAAGCAAAAGCATCCTAAAAGTCACAACCATTATCGATTTCAGGATTTTTTTGCCTTCGATCGCCAGTTTGGTACAATCAACGACTGGAATGAGTCGCGCAACATTTTTACCAGCGAAGACTTCATCATCGGTTTGGTAGAAGGACTCGAAGAAGAAGTAGGCCCGGCTTCCTCTGTCATCATGTATACTATTGGTTGCCAGTGGGGGCTGCAAGATTCGGAATTTTTTCAAAAATGGTTTAGCGCCGAATTCAGCCAGAACATTCGCCAGTCAAATCTCATGTTTTTGCTAGAAACTTGGTGGTGGCCTTTCACAGCTCAAGGTTGGGGTCGCTGGGAAGTTGACATGAGCGATCGCAAAAACGGGTGCATCTTCATCAACCTCTTTGACTCAGCAGTTGCTCGCACTTTGGGCGACGTGGGCAAACCCGTTTGTCACCTGTACGCCGGTTTGTACGCAGGCTTCTTCGGAGCTTTAGTCAAAAAGCCTCTGAGCTGCATAGAACTCCAATGTTATTCAATGGGAGAAACCTATTGTAAATTCCTCCTCGGCAACCCAGATAAAATTGATGCAGCAGCATTCTGGCTCAACGAAGGTGCCAACTCCCGCGATATTCAAAATCGACTGCAACACGGTGAAATATTGCGCTAAACAACATGGAAAGGCACATCACTAGCCCTGCCTTTCCTCCCACCAATTTCGCAATCTTACAGCGATGGTGGGCCTCTCCAGGCAGGAAGAAAGATGAAAAGTCAAACTTTATGGTTGGACAAGTCTGTCCAAGACTTCTTTGGTCACTATAATTGGCAAAGGAAACCTTTAGAAACCCAAAATGGCTCGCCCCCTGGAAGCGTGCTGACTTTAACCCGGCCAGTAGCAGACTTTTTTCAAGCTATTTCTTGGGAAGGAATTCCCGAAGTCGGCGCCCTGCCCCTACCGCCACCCTTGCCAGCAATCTCTATTTCTGAGCCTGCTGAAGTCACCATTGACGACCTATTCGACCTGTTTTAATCTCTGTGGGAAAGGGGAAATGACCAAGAGTTAATATTGGTAATTGGTAATTGGTAATTGGTAATTGGTTACTAATGCTAACTGCCAACTGCCAACTGCCAACAGATATCAAATCTGCTAGCATCGTCTTGGTAAAGTCGAGTCAAATGACAACCAAATATCAGCCAAATATTTAGTTTGTCGGCTCACTGTCAACCGTCAAAAGTCAACTGTCAACAATCATTCCGGTGCACCGGAATTGATATGGCTTCCTTTTATCAATTACCGATTACCACTTAATTAAAATCATGCACCCTGAGATTGAGGCGCTGCTGGATCAGGCAGAAAACCGCTTTCTAAAAGGCGAAGAACTCATAGCTTTTAAGCGTCAAGCTGCAACCCTCGCCCAGCGCTTAAAAATTTACGAATTTTTGCGAGAGAAGGAAGCAAGCATTTTCCAACCAGTCGCTAACAAGCTACAAGAAACATTCCCAGACGAAAAAGAAGAAACCTTAGAACGATCGCTCAAACACTGGCTGTTAGTCTTGCGCTACTGCGCTATGGCCATGCTGCTCAACGATCGAGATTTTCTCGAACAGCGACTCCTCGACTGGCTTTGGGGCATAGTCGAAGCCCACCAAACTCAAAAGATCGAAGCAACTGTTTGCAATCTGCTGCAAACTCGTTTAAAAGAAATGCTTTCCGAGCAAGCCCGGGCTATATTGCAACCCTTTTTCGACCAAGCGCAGTCCATTCTTGTTGGTCAAGGTAATAAATAATAAGCAAATTCCCAATTCCCAATTCCCAATTCTCAATTCCCAATTCCTAATTCCCAATTCCCGATGATTAATATTGCCGACTTGCTCAAACAGCCCCGACTCCCGGGAAACTACTTTGCCAGCGATGCCTACGTGCGAGGCGACCTCGAACTCGGTCTGCTCGAAAACCGCCGGGGCGATCGGCTCATAGCGCTCCCAGAAACACTCATTCAAGCCATTTATATCGGCTTAGAACAAGAAACCGGTCAAGCCTCCCGCTTCGTGCTATTCAACTGCGGTCGCTGGTGGGGAAAAAACTTCTACGTGCGTTTTTGCGAAGAAGTCAGCGAATACTACAGTCAGCCAGTTTCCGAAATGGAAATGATAGAATTTATTCAGTCCTTGCAACAGTGCTGGAAAACTCACGGATGGGGAACATTTGAACTTGATCCCAGCTATTCCGAACAGGGATTTTTAATAGTAAAAATTGCCAACTCTCTTTTCGCTAAAACAGCTCCCAAGTCGAAGCGGCCAGCCTGTTTTCTAGAAGCAGGCATCTTAAGTTCGTTCTTTAGTCAGCTCACAGGTCGGGAACTCCACTGCCTGCAAACCTCCTGCGAATCCTTGGGCTCGGACTGCAACCGCTTTATTTTAGGGCTGCGCGATCGCCTGCAACCAGCAGATTCTCTGGTCGAAGAAGGACAAGAACACGAAGCTATTATCAGTCAACTTTGCCAACAAAAAAACTGACTTATTTAACAGCTATTAGTTGGGTGCTAATAGCTGTCATATTGATTTTTCGGCAGCTATTGCATCTACCGTATTATCAAAACTGTGAGTTAAATTATCAAAAAGCTACAGAAATTTAAAAATAGGTTTTAGCTATTAACAAAAAACCCGAAGGCAACTCGCAGCTAGACAATTCATAACTTATCGTAGAAACTCATAAAATTTAAAAAGAATCACCACCTCAAACTTTTTGCTCGAACTTAATGGACGCCAACGAACTTCTAAATCGATATGCAGCCGGCGAAAGAGATTTTAGACTGGCAAACCTGCGCGGCATTGTGTTGAGTCCGATCGATTTATACCGTTCCAGCGATGCCCCAACTCTACGTTTGGCAAACCTCAACGAACATCAGCACCGACCCTACTTAATCGGTGCTAACCTCAGCGGGGCCGACCTCACCAAAGCCCATCTCGGCCGAGCCAACCTCAGCAAAGCCGACCTCAGCGGCGCCGACCTCACCGGCGCCAACCTAATGGCCGCAAGCCTGAGCGGAGCCAATCTCACCGGAGCCAATCTCACCGGCGCCAATCTAGCCGGAGCGCACCTGAATTGGGCAAACCTCACCGGAGCAATTCTCCCCAAGGCCAATCTCATAGGTGCAGATATGAGCGCGGCCAACCTCACCAAAGCCGTTCTGTGCGACGCAAATCTTAGTAAAGCCTATCTGATTAAAGCCAATCTCAACGGGGCCAACTTGAAAGATGCAGACTTGAGTCTAGCCAGTCTCAAAGAGGCAGACTTGAGCGAAGCACAGCTCACCGGAGCCGAATTGTCCAAAGCCAACCTAGCAGGAGCCAACTTAACCCGAGCCAACCTCAGCAAAGCCAACCTACTGAAAGCTAACCTCAGAAGAACTAACCTCACTCAAGCTTATTTAAACGGCGCGTGTTTGAGCGAATCAGACCTCAGCGAAGCTTGCTTGGACAGAGCCAACTTGTGCAAAGCAGACCTCAGCAAAACCTACCTGAGAAAGATTACTTTGAATGGCT
>JAUBOH010000087.1:0-3518 GCA_036700145.1 Microcoleus occultus BM001215366 | reverse complement strand
GCCGAACTATTTCGAGCTTGAAAAGCGCCTAAAATAGTTTGGAACCAAAGCAGCAGCCGATCGCGCAACCGTTCAGTATCGTTAATCAAAAGTGCTGCCGCCGAATGCCTCAACACCCGCACAGCATCTACGCGCCACTTTGCAGTCACATCTTGAGACCCCCGGCGAAATAAACTAGGGTCAAGAGACTGCATTTGTGCTTCCACTTGCCGAATAATTTCTTTTTCAGAAGCTTGAAGTTTTTTATAAGCACTCATCCGGTGATTCAAAGACTGAAAGTAGTCTTTCAAAAATTGGAGTTCTTCAGCGGTGGCGTAGCGTCCGTCTGCTTCCGTGCTCAAACGCGCAAGTTGGCTCAGCATATAACTTTTTTTTAGGCAAAAATCTGTTCAAGTACAACATATCAAGTTTTAACTTAATTGGCTGTGCCGTCCGGCATCTGCAATTATATTAGCCTTGAGTGGTTCACGCTTCTTTAGTCCGAACTAAATACTGTCCTACTTGAAAACGGGTGTCATTAAGCTGAGTGACGATCGAGCGAGTGATCAACTTTCCCGATTCCACAACTACTTGACCCGTAATTGGGTGCAACAAATCTTGCTGAGCCCGGCGGCCGATCAGAGCTTCCACATTTTCAATAGCATTAATGTACATCCCCGCAGGCAACTGTACAACCACACCCTCCCCCATAATTTGGGCCTGACAAGCAAGTCGCGAATTAGCTTTAGCTGTAGTAATGACTTCTAGGGTCCTCCTCTCGCGGCGATTCATGTCAGACAAGCCTTCCATGCCCTCTTTAATGTAAACGTGGCAGGTAGCGCACATTCCCCGCCCCCCGCATTCCTTGAGAACGTCCAAGTCTTTGGAAAGTAAAGCAGACAGGATATTCGATCGGGTTTCCACTGCCATTTCTTCGGCAATTGGATCGAGTCTAATAATTTTAACCATATTGATTTTAGATCCTGTCAAGTTCAGTATTTAGCAAGCGCGATCGAAATATTGAAAGCTAAAACAATTTTGGCTAGCACCCAAAAACGTTAAGATGGCAAGACAGCATTAGCTTCCGGCTCTATGACCCAGATTGCGTAACCGCTAGCTGTTTTAGTAATAGCTGTTGAGTCGCCCCTATTCCCCAGCTTAGCCACGATGGCTAAAACCTTAGACGCTTCCTGGACGGCCTTGAAAAAACTGTAATACTCACGATCGACTAAAATAGCAGCCACAGGTAGTTCCAGATCCGGCACCCGAATCCGGCAAGATTGATACTGACTCCGAAACTCCAGGATTTTGGTAGGTGCGATCGTGCGATCGCTCTTAGTCGGCTGAGACTGAACCTGAGATAACATAGCAGTACCTGGCGATCGATTCAAAAATTTGAATTTTTGTCAGAATTCTTTACATATATTAATACTAGCTCAAGCATTTCCTATAATTAGACCGATGCAACATTCTAAGTACCGCATTTTAGGGCTAGTCGGACAAGGACAATTTGGTCGAGTCTTTTGTGCAAGTGTTCGAGAAACTCCCGCCAAAGACTCCCGCCTCACCAGCCAACTGGTTGCTCTCAAAGAACTCAGCCATCAAAAAGCCCCAACTAGCGAATTCTTGCGAGAACTGTGGTTTCTGATCACCTTACAGCACCCCAACATAGTCACCTGCCGAGCTCTAGAACATACAGCGACAGGCAGGTACTTGGTGATGGACTACTGCGAGGGAGGAACGCTCCGCAACCTGCTCAAACAAGACCGCCCCTTGCGATTGCTCGAAGGTTTGCAGCTAGTCATGGAAGTTTTAGCAGGCTTAGACTACGCACACCGCCGAGGCGTAGTTCACTGCGACATCAAACCCGAAAATATCCTCCTAACTTTAGGTTCCAAAGGTTGGTCGCCTCGCCTGTCTGACTTTGGCATCGCGCGCCGCCTGCCAGAAATCGGTACAACTCGCCTCCACCAAGAAATCTCTCCCGACGCTACCGTAGGTTCCCCCGCTTACATGGCCCCTGAGCGGTTTTATGGTCTTTATTCCCCCATGTCAGACATATATGCAGTTGGAATTCTATTGTTTGAATTGCTAATGGGCTACCGCCCTTTCGGCGGAACCCCCGGAGACTTGAGGTGGGCGCACCTGAATCAACGCTTGCAACTTCCCGACGCCATCCCCGAACCTTTGCAAGCAATAGTCAAAAAATCCTTGGAAAAGCTGCCAGCCCGCCGTTTTGCCAGTGCTTCGCAAATGGCTCAAGCTCTGCGGCTGATCATGTACGACCCCGCTGTCAGGCAATTGGGCGACTGCATTGTTCCTTGGGAAAATCCCGCAACCAACGACGCTAAAAGTCTCCAGTCGGAAACTGAGTCTTTGGCCCAAGTCGAAGAGGAAGAAGCCTCACAACCGGCTATTAATTTACTTCGGACTGTGCGCCCCAAGGTTTCGCAGCCAAAGCCACTAATACTTCCTGCACCGCTGACCGCTTTAATTGCCACTGAAAGGTATCTCTACGCTGCTGTAGGTGCAGAGGTGAAGGTTTGGTTTCAGCCGGGAAAACAGCTAGTTACAGGAGAACTGCCGACTTCTATATTAATGCCGGAAATCGTGCGCGGCATTTTACCTGCCTCCCACGGCTGCTGCGTTCTCACTCCCCAAAAACTTTACTGGCTAAACGAGCGGTTTCAAGAGCCTCAGTGCCTGCTGGACATGGGTTTAAGGCAAGGTCCAGATGCTTTAAAAGCTGCTGTTGACTCTCACGGCAGTTGGTTGACAGTAGCTGTTCCGGGCGAACTGCGCTTTTATGCTTTAGCTGCAAACAGCACTGCGGGCGATCGAGAAAAAGCCCTGAAGCCGATCGCGACAGTGCCATTACCGGAACACTATTTACCAGAATTAATGTTTTTGGATCGGCGACACGTCTTAGCAACTTGGTCGGACAACGAACCAAAAAATCCTCAAACTATTTTGAGAGTTTACACTCGCCGCGGCACGGCGGTGGGTTCTGTTCGGTTGTCGGCCAGCATCGGACAAATGCTGCTGACACCTGAACCGTATACTTTACTGGGAATTCCTCAATCTGGCAAAGCGGCGGTGCTGTTGATGAAATTGTGGCCGCTCAAGGTAGCGCGAATTCCCCTTGAAAGTTTGCCCGTGTCTGCTTGTGTAGCTAATTGGGGATGGGTGTTGGCTCCGGTTGGGGGGCAGATTGTGGTGTTAAACAGTGAAGGTATTCAAGTAGGGAATTTTAGCAGCCCCGTAGCACCCCGGGCGATCGCCCCTTGGGGAAAGACGGGTTTGGTGATTGCTGCCAATACTGAGTCCGAGAGTCACTTGCACTTTTTAGATGTAGATGTTGAGGAGACCGACTCGCGATCGAGCCTCTAAGGCTGATAACTGGAGTAACTGAAGGTGTTTTGGGGTTGCTGTAATTAAGGATAGTGTATTTGCGCCCGATCGATTCCTGAGAGTGCGAGCGGAGTTATACCATTTTCCTAAATTCCCGCTACAGATAAACCCTCTAATATGAATGGATA
>JAUBOH010000086.1:13040-19738 GCA_036700145.1 Microcoleus occultus BM001215366 | reverse complement strand
CGTAGGGACACGGCACTGCCGTGTCCCTACACTTCACAAACCTGGAATACGCTGTATGTAGTTTTGCAATCCGCACGGCCGTGCGCGTTGCATTGCGCACCCTACTGTTAAGCTCTTAGCTGAACTGGCATCACTAAGAATGTAGCATTGACTCCGCCCAAAGGTTGGAAAATTACGGGGGCTAAAGCACCGTTTAATTGCAGTTGAATTTCTGGGGATTGAGCTGTTTTCAAGATATCGATCAGATATTTGACGTTGAAGGCAATATCGATGCTGTCTCCCGAAATCTGTGCCGGCATTGACTCTTTGCCGCAGCCGACATCTTTAGCATCTACCGACAAAGTGATTTCCTGATTCTCCTCGTCGATGCTGCATTTGAGAATATTATTTTTTTGGTCGGCAAAAACTGCAATTCTTTCTACTGCTGCTAGGAGCGATCGCCTTTCTAAGGTAATTTGCCGCTCAAAGGAGGGCGGAATCAACTGCCGGTATGCGGGATATTGCCCTTCCAAGGTGCGAGTTGTCAGCCGCTGATCGGCCCATTCAAACACTACTTGACCCTGCTCGAAATGCAGGGTAACAGGTTCAGTCCACTGCCGCATTACCAGCATTCTTTCTACTTCCCGCAATGCTTTAGCGGGAACTGTCACCTCAAATTCTTGTTCGGTTTCTTCGCCTTCGGCTTTTTCATTGGGAGTTTGAACTACTGCCAATCTGTGGCCGTCTGTAGCTGCAAATTCCAGGCAATCTGGCAGTACCTTTAAATGCACGCCTGCAAGTACCTGTTTTGCTTCGTCGGGGCTAGTCGCAAATAAAGTTCCTTTGAGTCCTTCTATCAAGGCTTCCGGCGGCAATTTAAGGATTGTTCCTGCTTCGATTGCGGGCAATTCTGGGAATTCTTCTGGGCCCATGCCTCTAACTTGATAGCTGCCAGAACTGCAAGTGAGATAAGCTACGGTATCCCCCGCTTCGTCTTCTAGGGTAATCTCTCCGTCTGGGAGTCTCGAAACAATATCGTTGAGCAATTTCGCGGGTATGGTAAAACTGCCGCCGCCAGTCACTTCTGCTGCAAAGCTGGTACGAATTCCCAAACTGAGATCGAAAGCTGTCAAGCTAACCCGCTGATTTTCCTCATCCGCTACTAAGAGCACGTTGGCTAGTACCGGATGTGTCGGGCGAGAGGGAACGGCCCGACTTACCAACGAGAGGTTGGCGTTGAGGTCACTTTGGGTGCAAACCAATTTCATGAGAGGAAGGTTAATTAACCGGATTTGAGACAGAAACAAATCGTATCACAGAAAGCTGACGGGGCAATTTTTCTCTGTGTAGGGTGCGCGCGGAGTATCAGATTTTTTTTTAATTTATTGAATTATTTTTGTGGGAGCGACCTGTGGAAACTGTGGAAAAAAAAGTTAACTGCTTGCTGGGTCTGACTTGTAGCGAAGAGAAACCTGTGGAAAACTTGTGGAAAAGCTGGTAAAAGCCGATCGCCCGCCCATTTCGGCTCAAAAACTGTTTTGAGCGATCGAGTAAAGTTTTCCACAAACGGAGGGCAAATTTTCCACAGGTTTTTCCACAGGCATGGGGCATGGACATTGGAATGACGTCGGACGTCGGACTTCAAATCAACTTTTGCGGCTAACAACGTTAATTCGATCGCTCAACTGACGCAAAGTTTGGGCCAAATTCGGGTCAGTGTTCCGCAACTGAGCAATTTTGTCGCAACTGTAAAGCACAGTCGTGTGGTCTTTTCCGCCGAAAACTTCGCCAACTTTCGGCAAACTCAAACCAGTATGCTGGCGGATTAAATACATCCCTATTTGACGGGCAAAGCTAATTTCTCGCCTGCGAGAAATGCCTTTCAAATCTTCAATAGAAACATCAAACGCCTCGGCCACAACAGCAATTACGGCATCGGGCGTCGCCTCTACGCTTTCAGTTTGCGGGTTCAAAACAGGGGTGATATTCTCCACGGTCATCGGCAAACCGGTAATGGAAAGATATGCTACCGCCCGAATCAAAGCTCCTTCTAATTCCCGAACGTTGGAAGTGTAACTAGAAGCAATGTATTCAATCACATCTCGCGGCAGCCGCATATTTTCATATTCGGCTTTTTTCTGCAAAATTGCCATCCGTGTTTCCAAGTCAGGTAGCTGAATGTCGGCAATTAATCCCATCGAAAATCTGGAACACAAGCGCTCTTGCAGGCGGGGGATTTGCTGCGGCGGGCGATCGCTCGCTAAAACTACTTGGTTTCCCGATTCGTGCAAAGTATTAAAAGTGTGAAAAAATTCTTCTTGGGTGTATTCTTTGCCTTCGATAAATTGGATGTCGTCTATTAGCAAAACATCGGCTGCGCGATAATGATCGCGGAAAGTTTGCATACTGTCTTTGCGAATTGCGGCGATTAAATCGTTAGTAAATTTCTCAGTAGAAACGTAAAAAATCTTGGCGTTGGGGTCAATTTCCAAGCGGTAATGACCGATCGCCTGCATAAGATGAGTCTTGCCCAAACCGACGCCCCCGCACAAAAATAGGGGATTGAATTCTCGGCCCGGAGACTCGGCTACTGCGAGGGAGGCCGCGTGGGCCATGCGGTTGTTGGAACCGACTACAAAGCGGGAAAATAGGTATTTGGGGTTGAGATTGGCGGGTTTGGGGGGGTGAAGCGAGTGGCTTTCGACATCGGCGATGGGGGACGGCCAAATCATGGCGGAGTCGCTGCTTGCGCCTGCTTCGTTTCCCCCGGCAATTGTCAAGTAAATGTCCACCGGATAGCCGAGAATTTCTTCAACTGCACCGGCAATGATTTCTCTGTAATATTTTTGCAACCAATTGCGAGCAAAGGGGTTGGGGGCGCTGACGATCAAACAGTTATTTTCGAGTTGTTCGGGCTTGGCAGTTTTGATCCACGTCTCAAAGCTAGGTCTGCTCAGTTGTACCTGGAGACGTTCAAGTATCTGATTCCACAGACTTTCGAGGGGAATGTCCACTGCTTACCTCTGCCGATCGGCATTCAAGAGATTAAGTTTATAGTCTAGAGAGTTTAGTCGTCAGATGCTAAAGTTTAAGGGAGTCTGCCGTAGCACGGGCTGCAAGCGGGACGCCATCGCCCAAAAAATTGGCGGCACCATCGGCCCGGCACTAGGTATCGGGGAGCTGCTCGGCAAATATTTAGATTTGGCTCTAAAGCCTTAAAACGTGGCCATGAAGAGTTCTACTGGCAAATTTTGGAAGCAACCGGCAATTTACATATTGCTGCTGGTAACGGGAGCCGGGGCCGCCATGTTGGGCGATCGTCTGACGGTTTCTCAATTACGCGGAAATTCTGGCGATTCGGGACAAAGGGCGCAGCAACCGAGATTGCAACTGCCTCCGAATACTAAGCCTCAAGCTAGCAAAGTCTTGCCGCCTGCTGCGTTGTCGGGCGACGGGGCGTCGGTGAATTTTATTGTGGCTGCGGTGGCAAAAGTTGGCCCGGCTGTGGTTAGGATCGATGCTTCGCGCCTGGTGAAACCGGGAAATAGAGGGTTGTCGCCGTCCGATTTTTTTGGCGCAGATCCAAATTCGGGCGGCCGGGGCGGGATCGAACGGGGCACAGGTTCGGGTTTTGTGATCGGTGCCGATGGCGTGATTCTCACTAACGCTCACGTTGTAGAGGGAGCAGATACGGTGAATGTCACTCTCAGGGACGGCCGCGGCTATCAGGGGCGGGTGTTGGGGGCGGATAAGGTGACGGATGTGGCTGTGGTGAAGATTGAGGCGAATAATTTGCCTGTGGTGGCGATCGGCAATTCGGATAAGCTGTTGTCTGGGGAATGGGCGATCGCGATCGGCAATCCCCTCGGTTTGGACAATTCCGTGACGGCGGGAATTATCAGCGCTACGGGGCGATCGAGCTCTGACGTAGGCGTACCCGACAAGCGGATCGGTTTTATTCAAACAGACGCTGCAATCAATCCGGGGAATTCCGGCGGGCCGCTGCTGAATGCTTCAGGCCAAGTTATTGGCATGAATACGGCGATTATTCAAGGTGCTCAAGGATTGGGGTTTGCGATTCCCATTCAGGCGGCGCAACAGGTGGCGAAGGAACTGATTTCGACGGGGAAAGTCGAACACGCTTATTTGGGCATTGAAATGGCGACGCTGACTCCAGATGTTAAGCAGCAAATTAACAGCAATGCTAACAGCAGCCTGCGAGTTGCAGTCGATCGGGGTGTGGCGATTGTGAGCGTAGTTCCTAATTCTCCCGCTGCGGCGGCTGGTTTGCGGGCTGGAGATGTGATTCAAAAAATTAACAATCAGCCGATTATTCAGTCGGAAGCTGTTCAAGATTTCGTGCAAAATGCCTCTGTTGGCGGTCTTTTGCAAATGGAAATAAACCGCAACGGGCAAATAGTTAATTTGAGTGTGAAACCCGGAAGTTTGCCCGTTCAAAAAGTTCAGTAAATTGTTGACAGTCAACTGTTAAATTAACCAACCGTTTGTAGTAAGGACTTCAGTCCTTCTTTGTAAGGTTCACAGTTAGTAGGTTGGGTTGAGGAACGAAACCCAACTCTCAAAACAAAGAGAAACAAAACCAGGAAGTATGCCGGTGCAAAAAGTTCGAGAAATTGACAGTTGACTTTTAATGTAGTTATTATGTTGGGTTTCGTTCCTCAACCCAACCTACAAAACTACAAAACTTTTACCAAATAACAAATAACTATGCCAGAAATATTGCAAATCTCGCAATTAGGAAATCCCGTACTGCGCCGTCAGTCGCAAGTTGTGGACAATATTCAGGACTCGCGCATTCAACAGTTAATCGACAACCTGATCTCTACCGTACAACAGGCGCACGGAGTAGGGATTGCCGCCCCTCAAGTCGCTATGGGCGATCGGCTGTTCGTCCTCGCATCCCGTCCCAACCTGCGGTATCCCCAAGCACCAACAATGGAGCCCACAGCCATGATTAATCCCCGGATTGTAGCTAGCTCAACAGAGACAGTCAAAGACTGGGAAGGCTGTTTGAGCATTCCGGGGATTCGGGGATTGGTGCCGAGAAGTCGATCGATCGAGATAGAATACACCAGCAGAGACGGCGAACTCCACCAACAAGAACTAACAGATTTTGTGGCTCGAATTTTTCAACACGAACACGACCATTTAGATGGAATCGTGTTTCTAGACAGAGTGGAAAATACCCGAGAACTGATGACAGAAGATGAGTACCAGCAGCAATTTGTCAAGCTACTCTAACATTTGGTATGATTGTGAACAGTAACGCCAGTGATATTGTGAATAGGAGGGCGAATGTCTATTAACTTGGAAAAAGGCGGGAGAATCAATCTCTCTAAAGAAGCACCGGGGCTGAAAAGTGCCGGGATCGGTTTGGGATGGGATATCAACGCTACAGACACCGGCGCAGCATTTGACTTAGATGCTTCGGTGTTTATGTTGGGGGCAAATGCGAAAATTCCCAGCGAAAAATACTTGGTTTTTTACAACAACAAAGAGTCGCCCGACACTTCTGTAATACATCTGGGAGATAGCACAACCGGAGAAGGTTTAGGGGACGACGAAACAGTAACAGTGGATTTAACCAAAGTCGATCCGGCTGTTCTAGAAATTGTGTTTGTGGTAACAATCCACGAAGCTGAATCGAGAAGGCAGAACTTCGGTCAAGTTCGGAATGCTTTTATCAGGATTTACGACACTACGACTAATATAGAAGTCACGAAGTACGATTTGGATGAGGATTTTTCTCGGGAAACTGCGATCGAATTTGGCAGACTCTACAAAAAAGACGGCGAGTGGAGGTTCCAAGCGGTAGGACAAGGCTACAATTCTGGTTTGCAAAGCTTTGTAGACAAGTATGCCGGATAAAAGGTCGTTAGCGAAGCTTGCAGAAGAGGATCGCTACTAGCTAAATAAATCGAGGGGAAATTCTGAAAAATCATGAATATTTCCCTTGATTTTAAACTTGACTAATTTGAGAATCGAGCAGATGGAAATTCAATTTAAGTATCCACCTTACTGTGAGAAAAAACTATGGCGATTAACTTGACAAAAGGACAATCAATTGTACTCAGCAAAAGCGAATACGATTTGTCCAGATTGACAATGGCTTTGGGCTGGGATGTAGCCCAAGCTAAAAAAGGTCTTTTCGGCCGAAGCAGCGGTGCAAATTTTGACTTAGATTCCTACGCCCTTATGCTGGGAGACAATGGCAAATTAAAAAACTACAAAGAAGATGTAATTTATTACTCTCATTTGGAGTCCAAAGACAAAACAGTTGTTCACTCAGGCGACAATCTGACGGGGGAGGGAGAGGGAGACGACGAACAAATAGTTGTGAAACTGAGTGCTTTGGCTGCACAATATCACAAAATAGTTTTGGGCGTGAATATTTACAATGGAAAAGAGAGAAATCAGCATTTTGGTATGGTGCAAAATGCTTACGTGAGGGCTGTAGATGCCGCCGGGAAAGAAATTGCTCGTTATCGCTTGTCAAATGACCCTTCCTATGAAGGAAAATTAAATATGTTGATGGGAGAAGTTTATCGAGAAGGCGGCGAGTGGAAGTTTAAGGCTTTGGGAAATCCTTTGGCTGAAGATATGAACGGTGTTGTTGGTTCGTTTATGCGGTGAAAATTACTCCATATTGTTTGTAGTAAGGACTTTAGTCCTTATTCAAAGAAACTATCAGGACTAAA
>JAUBOH010000086.1:0-12940 GCA_036700145.1 Microcoleus occultus BM001215366 | reverse complement strand
TTAGTCCTTATTCAAAGAAACTATCAGGACTAAAGTCCTCACTACAAACTTATTACGAATCTTTGACAGGTTTCATTGTCGGGAACATCACCGCATCGCGGATGCTTTGAGTATTAGTTAAAAGCATCACCAATCTATCTACACCGATTCCCATTCCCGCACAATTCGGCATTCCCAAAGATAAGGCTTGGATGAAATCTTCATCCATTGGATGCGCTTCGTCGTCGCCTGCATCTTTCTGCGCCAACTGTTCCTCAAACCGCTTTCTTTGCTCTTTGGGATCGTTCAATTCCGAGAAGCCGTTGGAGTATTCCATCCCGTTGATAAATAACTCAAAACGCTCGACAAATCCGGGTTTGCTGCGGTGTCCTTTCGCTAAGGGACTGACTTCTACGGGAAAGTCAATGATGAAAGTTGGCTGAATTAGTGTGGGAACAACTAATTTGTCAAACACAGCATACAGCACGTAACCTAAACTCTGTTTTTCTAGTTTAGAAAGCTGTAATTCTAGTCTGGTTGCAGAGGCGATCGCACTTTCGATATCCAAACTGTCAAAATCCATTCCAAACTCTTCTCTGACAGCTTCCACCATCGTTTTAACTTGCCAGTGTTGGCCGCTAAAGCTGGGATATTTTTCGCTGTAGTCGAACTTGCGTTCTAAACTAATCATTTGTCCCTGATTGTCAATTTCCTTGACATCCCCAAGTACAGCAGCCGCTGCACAACACATAACACCTTCTACAACTGCTAAAATGTCGAAGTAATCTGCGTAAGATTGGTAAACTTCTACAGAGGTAAACTCGGGATTGTGGGTGCTGTCGATGCCCTCATTTCTAAAGGCTTTTCCGAGTTCAAATACTCGCTCGAAACCACCGCAAATTGCCCTTTTTAAGAACAATTCGGGAGCAACTCGCAAATACAAATCCACATCCAAAGCATTGTGGTGCGTGACGAAGGGCTTAGCAGCAGCGCCGCCGTAAATAGCTTGCAGTGTCGGCGTTTCTATTTCATGAAAATCGGCTTTCCAGAGATAGGAACGGATGCTTTGAACGATGCGACTGCGGAGTATGAAACGGTTGAAAGCGTCTTGGTTGCTGGCTAAATCCATTTCCCGGTGGCGGCGGCAAACTTCGGGGTCATTAATGCCGTAATAAGCATCTGGAAATTGAATTGTAGCTTTTGATAACAGGGTGAATTCCCGCACTGAAATCGAAAGTTCTCCCTTCTGAGTGCGGCAACCGATGCCTTCGACGCCGACAAAATCGCCGACATCGAGCAAAGTTTTAATTTGCTTGAAGCTTAAACCGATTTCGCCGGTGACGATTTTTTTCTCGATTTTGAGTTGAATTTTGTCTGTGGCGTCTTTTAAATCGATGAAGCAAATACTGCCGCTGTCGCGTTTGGAAGTGATCCGCCCGCCTACTCGCAGGGAGATTTCTGCGGGGTCACTTTCTCCGTTTTCGAGTTCTTTTCCCGGCTGACTAAATATTTCGCGAACTTGTTGGGCTGTGTGCGATCGCGCGTAGGATTGGCTGGGATAGGGTTCTATGCCTTGCGATCGCAGTTCGTCTACTTTTTGACTGCGGACTTCGGCTTCACTGAGAGTCATTAGGTATTGCCTGATTGGAATTACAAATATCTTACATCTTGCACCATTCTCGCGCTGGCGATCCGGGCGGGCTCGCGTGCCCACCCCACAACAAAATTCACTCTTTGACAGAACAGGCCGTCCAGCCTGTTCGTGACAAAGCCGCAAGATGCGAGAAACACAAAACTTTATCATAACTGTGCAACACACCTCAATTTGTCAGAGAATCAAGATAGATTCGCGATCGCCCAACGCACACTGTCTGTAAGGTTTTAATTCTGACGGATATCTTCTATCCTCTCGATCTCTCCTACAGACAACAGTCAGCAGTCAACCCTTCGACTCCGCTCTTCGGGCGGCGCAGTCAACAGTCAACAGTCAATAGACAACAATTGTTACCGACAGCACAAAGCGACCGAAACATTAAAAAATTAAGTTGTCTGTAGATCGCAAGTGGTGAGATGATGTGTAGTGCAGCCTCACGGCAGTTCCACAGAAACTGAACACTAGAGACGATCGTCGATCGAACTCGACTGATCGCACCTCTGCCAGAATCGACCGCACACACTCCCTTACATATAAAAACCAGAATTATGGCTGTTGCAACCCAATCACTCGAAGAACTCTGCATCAACTCTATCCGCTTTCTCGCCATCGATGCGGTAGAAAAAGCAAAATCAGGACACCCAGGACTGCCGATGGGCGCTGCGCCTATGGCCTTCGTGCTGTGGGATCGGTTTATGCGGTTCAACCCCAAAAATCCCAAGTGGTTCAACCGCGATCGCTTCGTCCTCTCCGCCGGCCACGGCTGTATGCTACAGTACGCCCTCATGCACTTGACCGGCTACGATAGCGTCAGCCTCGACGACATCAAACAATTTCGTCAGTGGGAATCCAAAACCCCCGGACACCCCGAAAACTTCGTCACAGAAGGCATAGAAGTTACCACAGGCCCCTTGGGACAAGGTATTGCTAACGCCGTCGGTTTGGCAATGGCAGAAGCTCACCTCGCTGCAAAATTCAACAAGCCTGACAGCACAATTGTTGACCACTACACCTACGTGATCATGGGTGATGGTTGCCACATGGAAGGCGTTTCTGGCGAAGCTTGTTCTTTGGCCGGACACCTCGGACTCGGCAAATTAATTGCTCTCTACGATGACAACCACATCTCGATCGAAGGCGACACAAACTTAGCCTTTACGGAAGATGTCGGCAAGCGTTTTGAAGCTTACAACTGGCACGTCATTACAGTAGACAATACCGATTTAGATGCAGATACTAGCTTGGCCGCAGTTCACAAAGCTATTGAAGAAGCCAAGAAAGTCACGGACAAACCATCCATGATTAAAGTCCGCACAATTATCGGTTTTGGTTCTCCCAACAAGCGCAACAGTTACAGCGCTCACGGTGCTGCTTTGGGTAGCGATGAAGTGAAAGCAACTCGCGATTTCTTGAACTGGGAACACGCACCGTTTGAGATTCCTAGTGATGCTTTGGCTCACTTCCGCAAAGCAGTCGATCGCGGCGCTCAAGCTGAACAAGAATGGCAGCAAGCTTTTGATGCTTATAAAGCAGCATATCCCGCAGAAGCCGCAGAATACGAGCGCACCGTTGCTGGCAAACTTCCTGAAGGTTGGGATAAAGTTTTGCCGACATACAAGCCGGAAGATAAGGCAGATTCGAGCCGGAATCATTCAGGAAAATGTTTGAATGCTTTGGCTGCTGTCTTACCTGAATTGATCGGCGGTTCCGCTGATTTGGCTTCTTCTAACATGACTTTGTTGAAGGGTGAAAAAGATTTCCAAAAAGGTCAATACGAAGGACGTAACCTCAGGTTTGGCGTGCGGGAACACGGCATGGGCGCGATCGCAAATGGCATGGTACTGCACGGCGGTTTGATTCCTTACTGCGCTACTTTCTTGGTATTTGCTGACTATATGCGCGGCGCAATTCGCCTGTCTGCACTATCAGAAGCAGGCGTCATTTATGTAATGACTCACGACTCCGTAGCCTTGGGCGAAGATGGCCCGACTCACCAACCAGTTGAAACCATCGCCTCTCTGCGCGTAATTCCCGATTTGTTGGTAATGCGCCCTGCGGATGGTAACGAAACATCCGGTTCTTACAAGGTGGCAATTGAAAGCCGCACCCGCCCAACTTTAATGGCTTTGTCCCGTCAAAACTTGCCCAATTTGGCCGGAAGCTCGATCGAAGGAACAGCCAAAGGCGCTTACATTTTGTCCGACGACGGCGGCACTCCCGACATCATTTTAATCGGCACCGGCGGCGAAACATACCTCTGCGTTGATGCCGCTGAAAAATTGCGCGCTGCAGGCAATAAAGTGCGAGTAGTTTCGATGCCTTGCTGGGAATTGTTCGACTTGCAAGATGCAGCTTACCGCGAATCTGTACTGCCAAAAGCTGTTACTAAGCGGTTGGCAGTTGAAGCGGCTGTTAGCTTCGGCTGGGGACGTTATTTGGGTTCCGAAGGCGATAGCATCAGCATCGACAGATTCGGCGCTTCTGCACCGGGCCCCGTTGCTTTAGAAAAGTTTGGCTACACCGTTGATAATGTGGTAGCTAAGGCTCAGGCGCTGTTAGGTTAATCGCCACAGCATAATTGAGTTTGGGGCGGGCTTCAGGCTCGCCCCATTTTTTATAGCTAAATCTTATTTGATATTAATTTTGATGGCATCGAAATTAATACTACCCACAATCAGGACACTCAAGATGCCGTTTCCCTACCATAATTAATTGTAGGGAAACGGCATCTTGAGTGTCCTCCTCGCGAGCACTGCCGTATCCGATCGATCTAAAAAATTTAAGATAAATTATAAGGTAGGAGTCATATCCAGTTTGATTTTTTTAACTATAAATCGCACCTTATGTTCTGGAATTTGTTAAATAACCTATTATTCACCGGGAACTATATTCCTCACGGCCACTGTTACCTGTGGCAGCGAGAATTAGTCGCGCTGCACATAGTGTCAGACTCCGCGATCGCGATCGCCTATTTCTCCATACCTCTATCGCTGCTTTATGTTGTCTTTAAACGCAAAGACTTGCCGTTTCGCAACATTTTTTGGCTGTTCGGAGCCTTTATTCTCTCCTGCGGCACTACTCATGCAATGGATGTTTGGACGCTGTGGCATCCTGTTTACTGGCTTTCTGGCATATTGAAACTGATTGCCGCAGCCATTTCTGCTTACACGGCTTTTGCATTAATTCCTTTAATTCCCCAAGCATTAGTTCTGGCGACTCCCACTCAATTAGGGATGATCGATCGCATACTCCAAAAAGAAATCGCCGAACGTCGAGAAATTGACGCTCGCTATCAGACTTTAACTGAAGTTTCGCCGGTCGGAATATTTTATACTGACGCTTCAGGAGACTGTTTGTACGTCAACGAACGCTGGTGTAAAATTGCTGGAATTACCTGCGACGAAGCTTTGGGCAAAGGCTGGGTGCAAACCATTCATCCTGACGACCGCGATCGCGTTTTTGCTGAATGGTATCGCCCCACAGAGGAGAAATTGCCGTTTAAATCTGAGTACCGCTTTCAACGTCTAAATAACGGTCAAGTCAGGTGGGTAGTTGGTCAAACTGTCGCCGAATTAGGCAAAAATGGGCAGGTTAAAAGTTATGTCGGCACGATTACTGATATTACAGAACGCAAGCAAGTAGAAGAGGAAAATAAACTGCTCAATGCAAGTCTGGAGCGTCGAGTTGCTGAACGCACTGCTCAGATCGAAATTTCTAACCACAAATTGCAAAAAGAAATCGCAGAGCGCCAAAAAATTGCGACAACTTTGTTAGAATTGACGCAACTGCAAAATGCGATTCTTAACAGCGCTAACTACACAATTATTTCCACCGATTCTGACGGTACAATTAAAACATTTAATCGCTCTGCACAGCAACTTTTAGGCTATTGTGCAGAGGAAGTCGTGGGGAAACTCACGCCAGAAAAAATTCACGACCCTCTGGAAATCGTTAAAAGAGCGGAAGTTCTTTCTCAACAATTGGGAGTGAAAATAAAGCCGCAGATTGAAGTTTTTATGGCATTGCCCAGCCGGGGAATAGCTGACGAAAATGAATGGACTTACATTCGCAAAGACGGTTCGCGTTTCCCGGTGCTGCTGTCGGTGACTGCGCTATCTGACAGCGAGGGAAATATTAACGGTTTTTTGGGCATCGGTCAGGATATTAGCGATCGCAAACAAGCTGAAAAAGAGCTGCGCGACCTCACCATTGCCATGCAAAATGCGGTCGAAGGCATTTCGCGGCTGGACATTGAGGGACGCTACCTGAATGTTAACCGAGCTTACGCTCATAAATGCGGTTACGAACCGGAAGAAATGCTCGGCATGGAATGGATTCTCACCGTACATCCGGGCGATGTTGAGATGCTGATTTCAGCTTATCAGGAAATGCTAATTTCTGGCAAAGTAGAAGTTGAAGCTAGAGGTGTGCGTCAAAATGGCTCGTTTTTTTACAAGCAAATAACGATGGTCAAAGCTTGCGACGAAAAAGGGGTATTTAACGGACATCACTGTTTTATGAAAGATATCACTGACCGCAAACTAACGGAAACAGCTTTGCTAGAAAGTGAATCCAAGTACAGACAAATAGTTGAATTAGCAGAAGAAGGTATTTGGGTAATTGACAGCAAGGCCCGCACGACTTACGTCAACCAAGCAATGGCGCGAATGCTCGGCTATACCGAATTAGAAATGTTCGGGGCATCGATGTTTAATTTCATGGATGAACAGGCTACACAGTCAGCCAACGATAATATGGAACGGCGCAAGCAAGGAATGGCAGAAAGACACGAGTTTAGACTAAAAAGTAAGGATGGTAAAGATGTTTGGACTTATATGTCTACCAGTTCACTTATGGATAAAAAAGGTAATCTCCTGTCTTGTTGCGCCTTGGTTTACAACATTACAGAGCGCAAAGAAGCAGAGCAGCAAATGCTGCAACTTACAGAAGATTTGAAGCGTTCCAACGAGGAATTAGAACAATTTGCTTATGTGGCTTCCCACGATTTGCAAGAACCGCTCCGAGCCGTTACCAGTTACACTCAATTGCTTGCCCAGCGTTATCAAGGAAATTTGGACGCTAAAGCAGATAAGTATATTAATTATATTGTCGATGGCGCCACCAGAATGCAGCAGTTAATTAACGATTTGTTGTCGTATTCGCGCCTGGGAAGCAGAGGTAAAAATTTTGAACCGGCGGACTGCAACGCTGCTGTGCAGCAAAGTATGTGCAATCTGCAAATTGCGATCGCCGAAACAAAAGCTGTCATCACCTGCGACGCGATGCCAAGCGTGATGGCAGATGAGTCTCAACTGGTGCAATTATTCCAAAATTTGATCGGCAACGGCATCAAATTTTGCCGCCAAGATATCCCGTTGATTCATATCGCTGCCCGCAGGCAAGAGAGCGAATGGCTGTTGTCCGTCCGCGATAACGGCATTGGCATCGATCCCGAGTATGCCGATCGCATTTTTATCATTTTTGGGCGCCTGCACGGACGCCGCGAATATTCCGGTACTGGCATAGGTTTGGCGATGTGCAAGCGAATTGTTGAACGCCACGGCGGGCGCATCTGGGTGGAATCTCAGGAGGGAAAAGGAGCGACTTTTTACTTCACTATCCCTATAATTAGTACCTGAAGGCTGAAAGTTCAATTTTTTTCCTATAATTAAAAGGATACGCTGGTTATGAGCGATCGAAGCACTGTTAGACCCGTAGAGATTCTGCTGATTGAGGATTCTCCCAGCGATGCCGATTTGGCAATAGAAGCCCTCGGTCAGGGTAAAATATTGAATAACTTGCATTTTGTGGAGGATGGAGTTGAAGCAATCAAGTTTTTACGCAAACAAGCGCCCTATCTGGGCGTACCGCGTCCCGATTTGATTTTGCTTGATTTGAATTTGCCGAAAAAAAGCGGTGTTGAAGTGCTAAAAGAAATTAAAACTGACCCGAAGTTAAAATTAATTCCTGTAGTGATTCTCAGCACTTCAGCAGCTCCCGAGGATATTGTCAAGTCCTACTCGCTCCACGCCAACTGTTACATAACCAAGCCAGTAGACTTCGTACAATTTACTAAAGTAGTCAGGTTAATTGAGGAATTCTGGCTCGCCGTCGTCCAACTGCCTGTAAGTTATTAATTGATTGAGGATTTGTGGCTGGCTGTGGTGACAGTTCCTAAATAATAACTTTCAAGTTAAAAGTGGTAAGGGAAGGCAAAAAAGTTTAACCTGAGATTGGTAAGAAAGAAAATTTTACAGTCAAAAACGTCTAAGCTATGTGGATTAAGATTCTGTTAGTAGAAGACAATCCGGCTGATGCTGATTTGCTTGCAGAACTGTTAGAGGTATCTGTGGGCGTAGAATGGGAACTGGTGTCGGTTGAGTTCCTGCATGAGGCGATCGCACATCTGAGCAAACAACCCTTTGATGTAGTTTTGCTCGACCTTTCTTTGCCCGACAGCCGCGGTTTGGAAACGCTAACTCGCCTGCGAGAAGTTGCTCCAGATGCGGCAATGGTGGTAATGACAGGCTTGG
This sequence comes from Microcoleus occultus BM001215366, assembly GCA_036700145.1. GTDB lineage: Bacteria > Cyanobacteriota > Cyanobacteriia > Cyanobacteriales > Microcoleaceae > Microcoleus. The sequence goes on along the minus strand of JAUBOH010000086.1, from coordinate 4,774 downwards.
ACGATGAGGCGATCGCACTTGAATCAGTTCGCTTGGGAGCTCAAGATTACATTGTTAAAGGTCAAATTACTACTCAATTATTAGTGCGGACGATCCGCTATGCGATCGAACGTTCCCAAACATTTCAAATGCTCAGGGAAAGCGAGCGGCGTTTTCGGGCGATTTTTGACTCCTCATTTCAGCTAACCAAGCTGCTGACTCCCGAAGGAATCGTGCTGGAAGTGAACGAGACAGCCCTTGAGTTTACAGGAATGCGATCGGAGGATATTGTCGGCCGCCCGATTTGGGAACAGCCGATTTGGGAACTGTCACCCCATGCTAAACAACAATTAAAAGCAGGGCTTGCTAAAGCTGGTATGGGCGAGTTTTTTCGCAGCGAAATGGACTTGTTAGGAAACAGCGGTCAAATTGTCACGGTTGATTTCTCGCTAAAACCTGTTAAAAATGAGACAGGACAAGTTTTGCTGCTGATTGCTGAAGCTCGCGACATTAGCGATCGCAAACTCGCGACAGCCGAAATTCTCAAAGCCCTCGCACGAGAAAAAGAACTTTCCGAACTCCGAGCCAAATTTGTCACAATGGTTTCCCACGAGTTCCGCACCCCCTTGACAACCATCCAATTTTCGGCTGGATTGCTGCAAGATTACAGTTCTCAGTGGTCAGAAGATAAAAAATCTACTCATTTTGTGCGGATTCAATTAGCAATCAAACGCATGACAGAGTTATTAGAGGATATCCTCGTAATTGGCAAAATAGAAGCAAATACACTACAGTTTCAACCGGTTTCCTTAAACCTCGAAAAATTCTGCCGCCAACTGGTAGAAGAACAGCAACTCAATGACAGCAACCAACACCCGATCGCCTTAATTTTGTCAGGCGACAACACCGACGCTCAAATGGATGAAAAACTCCTGCGGCAAATATTGGGAAACTTACTCTCAAATGCCCTCAAATATTCTCCGCCCGGAAATTCAGTTGATTTGCACGTAAACAATCAAAATGGAGAGGTTATTTTTCAAATTCAAGACCGAGGAATCGGAATTCCCCAAGCCGACCAAAAGCGGATATTAGAAACATTTTACCGCGCTACAAATGTCGGCCATATTTCGGGAACTGGTCTTGGTTTAGCAATTGTAAAAAGGGCTGTGGAACTCCACAAAGGAAAGATCGCAATCAACAGTCAAGAAGGGATAGGTACAACTTTCACCATCACCTTGCCTTTAGTTTCTAATCCCGACCAATAAAACATGAATCATTTATGATTAAAGTCTGCGATTTACCGAATAATTAATACCAATAAAAATAGATTTTTCTGATGTATGACTTTCCCAAACAACTACTAACAAAAAAAACCAGGAGAGACGAGCGTGACCAAGATTTTAGTAATTGAAGACGAAGAATCGATTAGAGAAAACATTTTAGAGTTACTAGAAGCCGAGAATTTTGAAGCACTGGGAGCTGCTAACGGTAAAGTCGGGATCAAAATGGCGATCGACCAAATCCCCGATTTAATTCTCTGCGACATGATGATGCCGGAAGTTGACGGTCACGGCGTCCTCACAGCTTTGCGTTCCGAACCCCTAACTGCCACAATTCCGTTTATTTTCCTCACAGCAAAAGCCGAAAAAAGTGACGTTCGCACGGGTATGGAACTGGGAGCAGACGATTATATTACTAAGCCTTGTACGCCGCAAGAACTGCTAAAAGCAATTGCTATTCGACTTGAAAAACACAAAACAATTAGCAGGCAATCTCAAAAAACCCTAGACGAATTGCGGACTAATATTAGTATGTCGATTCCCCACGAATTGCGGACTCCTTTGAACGCCATTCTGGGTTTTTCCGAGCTAATTATGTCAGAATATCACGTCTTCGATGAATCAGACATCTTAGACATGATCGGACAAATTAACACTTCCGGTCATCGCTTGTACCGGCTGATTCAGAATTTTTTGCTGTATGCAGAACTGGAGATGGCAGCCACAAATCCCGAACTGCTAAAAGAAATGCGGAACAGCGAATTTAGCTGCGTCCAATCTTTGCTAACTCAAAAAGCGCAGCAGCAAGCGAAACAGGTGAATAGAACAGACGATTTACAATTAAACTTGCAAGATTCGTCGGTGGCTATGGATTCTATTAGACTAGCAAAAATTGTTGAGGAACTGCTGGACAATGCCTTCAAATTTTCTTTAGAAGGAACGCCAGTTTTATTAAGCGCTTTGGTGGAAAATCAGACTTTTATTTTGTCTGTCAAAGACCAAGGCCGCGGCATGACTGCCGATCAGATTGCACAGCTAGAAGCTTACAGACAGTTCGATCGCCAACTTTACCAACAAGCAGGTTTGGGATTGGGGCTGGCCATTGTCCAACGCCTTGCAGAATTGCACGGAGGAGAATTTAAAATCGAAAGTTTGCCGGAGCAAGAAACAGTAGTTTGCGTTTCCCTGCCTGTCTAAACAATAATCATACCTGTTTCACGCAAAGAATGCAATTGTAGGCCAACTCCAAACCCATATTGAATAAGTCATTCCCAAATCTCAAATCGCATATTCTCAAATCTAAAATGGTATTATGCAGGAGCGATCGCCAGTTTCACACACCGCTGGATGTAAATTTGAGCCACCTTATCCCCAGGGTTGATTTGCAGACACGCCGAAAACAATCTTGTAGCTTCGATAAACCTGTTACTGTTGTAAAATACCAAAGCTTGCTCAAAAATTGTCTTTGTCTCTAATTTTTTTTGTCGCAACTGGGGCGGATCTGCCGCAAATACTTCATAAATCGTTACCATACGCGATTTGCCTTTAACTGTAACGCGATCGATCAACCTAAAATCATAAACATCGTTCAACTGTATAAAAGTATTGTGAGTAATTAACATCGAGACTCCATACTCTTTCGTCAAATTTTCCACGCGGGAAGCTAAATTTACCGCATCGCTAATCACCGTGCTGTCCATCCGACTTTGACCGCCAACCGTGCCTAACATCAAAGAACCCGTATTGATTCCAATGCCTATTTGCAGCGGCGGGCGATCGGGTCGATTGCGGCTAATATTATACTCGTTAAGCTGTTCTAGCATTGCAATTCCAGCTTTCACAGCATCGTCGGCACTGCCATTAAACAGCGCCATAATCGCATCGCCAATGTATTTATCAATAAAACCAAAATTTTCAGTAATTGCCGGTTCCATCCGCGACAAATAACCATTAATAAATTGAAAATTTTCTTCGGGATTCATCGTTTCAGAAAGAGCAGTGAAATCGCGAATATCTGAAAACAGCACCGACATTTCTTTCTGTACCTGATCGCCTAATTTTACGTCCAAAATACTTTCATATCCCAGAAAGTGGAGAAATTGGTGCGGCACAAACCGCCCGTAAGCATCTGTTAATTTTTCCTCCGCTGCTAAAGCTTTTTCCAACTCGTCTGTGAATTGGCGGCGCTCGGTTTCTACCTGTTGACGCTCTGTGATGTCTTGAAAAACGGCGATCGCGTAAACTATGTTTTTCCGTTCGTCATAGATTGGAGTTGCCCAAACCTCGATCGGCACAATCCTGTCCCGGCGGTGAATTTCCGCATCGTCAACGTGCACCACTTCTCCCCGCAGCGCCCGCACGATCGGTAGGATCTCGATCGGATACAGCTCATTGCTTCCCGCGCAGTAAGTTTGATAAACTTCCGGCAAATTGCTAAGAGCAACATCAGAAACCAAGCCTTTGCCCAATATTTTCTCAGCCCAAGAATTCATGTAGCAAGGTTTCCCGACAGCATCAACCACAAATATACCCACCGGCACCGCTTCCAGCAATTGAGTCAGCCGATTTTCGCTCTCAGACAGCGCTGCATTTAACTTTTCTTCAGCAATCAAAGCTGTTTCCAAACCATTTGTAAACCTGAGCCGTTCCACATCTACCAGTCTTCGCAAAGTAATATTCTCAGCAAAACCCTGATAGTAAAGCACTTCACCGCTAGCATCAAAAACAGTACGCGCGTCCTCAGAAATCCAGATAATACTGCCATCTCGGCGGTAAACTTCCGACTCAAACTCCGACACAGTACCGTACTGTTCCATCAGCGCGAAAAACTCTTGACGGCGGTGCGGTAGCACGTACAATTGCCGCTCAATATCATTAACACTTGCGATCAATTCTTCAGGAGAATCATAACCGTAAATTTGAGCGAGAGCAGGATTAACGCTGATCAAATTTCCGTCAGGTGCAGTCTGAAAAATACCTTCCAAAGCATTTTCAAATATCCCGCGATACTTCTCTTCAGCTTGGACGAGCGCGACTTCAGCTTGCTTGCGTTCCGTAATATCACTAAAAGCAATAATCCCGTAGGAAATATCCCCGAGAGAATCATAAATAGGAGTCGCCCAACTCTCCACCGGAATAATCTTGTTGCCCGTCCGAATTTCTACACCTTCAGTCCGCACGTTTTCGCCCCGAAGCGCCTGCATAATTGGCAATTCTTCCACAGGACATCTCTCATTAGTTCCGGCTTTATAAAATTGATAAATTGCTGCTTTCTGCTCCGAATTAATATGTGGCACTGTTCCTTTACCAAATACCTCCCGCGCCTTCTGATTTGCATAAAAAGATTGACCGTTCGCATCCAGCACGCACACGCCCAACGGCATCGCTTCCAGGTATTGCGTCAACCGACTTTCGTTTTCGTGGAGTTTGGCAATCAGCATCGCCTGCTTGCGGTTTAATCTTGCCAACTCCTGATTCATCTCCTGAAGTTCTATTTGTTTTTCAGCTAATTGTTT
>JAUBOH010000085.1:6864-19916 GCA_036700145.1 Microcoleus occultus BM001215366 | reverse complement strand
CGGCTTTGTGTTCCGCCATGTAAATAACATAAACCTTTTATTTCAGTTTGTAAAGTATTTTAACAACAGATTAACTTATGAAAAGCATAAGCTGGAGTTATAAATATTAGGAATGCTGGATAAACGGGCAAGAATGCACGAGAAAGTAGGGAAAGCCTGGAAGCCGATCGCCTTCAGGCATGGAAATATTAAGATACAGACTTTTGCTGGCTGGGGATCATTATGAGAGCCCAATAGGGAACCTCAGCCGGATCGACATCGGCGATCGCCCGGATGCGCTGATTCGGCATAGTTGCGCGTTCTATATATAAAGCTCGATCGAACTGTCCCAACTCAATCAACACATCCCGGACTTTCGCGAAGTGCCGGCCCAGCTTAATGATCACCGCAGCATCAACCAGCGCCAGCCGATCGCGCAAAATATCCGCATCCAGCGTCGCAGGCATAATGCTTAACACATCGTTACGATAAGTCAGCGGCACTCCCAGCGCAGCCGCACTCGCCATTGTCGAAGAAATTCCCGGCACCACTTCGGTGGTAAATTTTCCCGACAAACGGTTGAATAGATACATAAACGTGCCGTAGAGAAAAGGTTCGCCCTCGCACAACACAGCCACATCCCGTCCCTCGCTGAGGTGGGCGGCAATTTTTTCAGCAGCGATATCGTAATAAGGTTGAGACGATCGCGTCGGACTAAAAGGCAGCGGCATCGGAATCTCAATTTGCTCCGGGCGCAGATAATCTGCCACGATCGCCCGCGCGAGCACCTTACCATTTTCCATCGCCGGATACGCAATCACCGGCACCGATCGCAAAATCCGATAAGCTTTCAAAGTGATCAATTCTGGATCGCCAGGGCCGATGCCCAATCCGTACAATTTACCAGTAGCCTCAGTCATAATTCATCCTTTTTCGCTAACGCATTTACGGCCGCCGTTGCCATTGCACTGCCGCCGCGCCGCCCATGTACTGTAATAAATGGCACTCCCCGACTGTTCGCAGCGAGTTCCGCTTTAGATTCGGCCGCCCCCACAAATCCTACCGGGAAACCCAGAATTAAACTTGGTTTCGGGGCTCCATCATCTAACATTTCCAGCAATCGGAACAAAGCAGTCGGGGCATTGCCGATCGCCACAACTGCACCCTCTAAGTCATTTAGCCACAAATCAAGGGCTGCCGCAGATCGGGTATTTCCGATTTTTAGCGCCAATTCGGGGATTTCGGGATGCCAGAGGGTGCAAATCACTGGATTGTCGGCAGGGAGACGTTTGCGAGTGATACCTTCGGCTACCATCCGGGAATCGCACAGGATGGGCGCGCAGGCGACAAGGGCATTGTATCCAGCGGTGGCGGCACCGGGAGAGGCTGCTAAATCTGCGACAATATCTGTCATGCCGCAACTGTGAATTAGGCGCACTGCGACGGATTCTAAGTCGGGCGGCAGTTTTGACAAGTCTGCTTCGGCGCGAATGGTGGCGAAGGATTTGGTGTAGATTTCTGTTCCGTCTTTAATATAATCAAGCATCAAAATATTGGGTAATTGGGAAGTGAGAATTTGTTTGTAGTAAGGACTTTAGTCCTTCTTAAACCATTGTTTCAATTGGTCGATCGCACATTTATCTACAAATTCGCCCAATGATTCGTCGGGCGATCGCCATCGCTGATATATTTGCAGCAACTTGTTCGTAGAACTTGAGATATCTGCAACTCTCACGCCCAGGAAAATTTGCCGCCCAAAAGGCGAGTCTGTTGTACCTGCGTAAATGTCATAACCTGCGATCATCTCGTTTCCTTGTTTTATCTGAATTCCCACTAAAGTGATATCAATTGGAGAATGTTGGGCGCAGGATTTTTCGCAACCGCTGAAATGAATGTTGACGGGGCGATCGATTTGCAATTTTTGGGCTAAATCCTTCACCATTGCGAGGGCGTCGCTTTGAGTATCTGTCATCGCTGAAGCACAACCGCTACTGCCGGCACAAGCAACTAAGCACGAGTCTAGATTTGTTGTTGACCAATGGAATCCCCGATCGTCTAATTGTTGTTTGACCTCAAATAATTGGGAGTTGGGAATGTCAGAAATCAACAGATTTTGCCAAGGCGTTAGTCTCAGAGTACCTCCGGCAAAGGTTTGGGCTAAATTTGCCAAATCTCGCAATTGCTTTGATTTTAGTCTACCTAATGGCAGTGCGATGCCGATGTAGGAGAAGCCCGGTTGTTGCTGCGGATGAATGCCGAGATGTTGGTAATTGGGGATGAATTTGTCTGATGAGGCGATCGAGATTCGCTGCAACAGAAATGGTAAATTATGCTGTACCTGTTCTAGATAACTTTCAATACCCCAATCTGCCAACAGGTGACGCAAACGCGGTTTTTTTCCATCAATTCGAGGCTTATTTTTCGTGTATTCAAGATAAACGTTAGCGAGGACTGCTAATACTAAAATACATTTCGATACAGGAATTATAATTCCTGTGTTCCCGTTTAAATGCAGCTTAAATACAATTTCTGAATTTGCATATCGTCTTTCTGCTGCCAATAAAATATCGTTGCGAATAGCGCAGATCGAAACAGATTCTCCGCCGTCAAATCCGACACTGAATTTAGGCGAAAGTTCTGACAATTCGGGATGGCTTTGCAGGTAATCATCCCAAGCTTGAACGGGCGGGCGAGTATCGAGTAATGATTCTCGATCGATCCCTGCTGTTGGGCTTGCCATAATATTGCGAATCGAGTCAACTTCAAATAAGCGAGATGCTAATCCCAATTCTTGCAAATCGTGCCAAACTTCAGGAGAAATTGCCGAGTTTAAGTCTCGGATTTGCAAATTAGCGCGATTTGTTACTTGCACATAGCCGGTGCTGTAATTATCGATCAAATGTGCGATCGCCCCACACTGCTGTACATTTAAAATTCCGCCCGGAATCCGCATCCTCGATAATATTCCGTCTCGGGCGCGGGAACCGGAAAATAAGCCCGGACAAGTCGGTAATTCACTCAAACTCAACAAAGAAACTCCTCCCCGTGCGACGCAGGGAATCTAAAGTAAACCTCCTGAAATCGGCATTCTGACTTTCACAGTTGCGGCACAGCGCCGGAATTACACCGGACTTTCCCGCTTTCAGGTTTTAGAAATGTATCACAAGTCGATCGCCCGAAACCAGATCGATCGACTTTCTTAACAAATCTCCGGGCGAGTTCGCTTGTTTGGCGGAAAGTTCGTTTTAGTGTTTTGTTGATTCCATAATTAATTTTTCACAGCAATTATTAGTGAATGCAAGAATATCGGTAGTAATAAAAGCCACTTTGTTTGTGATACAAAACCCAGCCAGTAGTACAGTCGATCGGCCGTTGACCAAATTTGTTTTTAGGCCAGATCGAATCGTAGGGCCCGGCGCCGCCATCTCCGCAGCGCAGATGTGCAGTATCTGTCAGTATTTTTCGGTCGATTTCTGCATCCCTAGAAATCGGAATTATACCTAATAATTTATGGTAATTCCCAGCTTGTTCCAAAAACCAAGCTTGAATCATTTTAAAACTTTCCGGCGAACAATTTGATGAACTTCTCGGTAAAGGTTTGTCATCTTGATAATTAGCAGTGGTACGCACTCGCATCCAAATATCTTGCCCGGATCGCGGAAAAATATAACCGCTTCCAATCACTAAATCCCCGGTTACTATATGTTCCTTGGCTGCAAATGGAAATTGGTCATTATATAATTTATCGCCTCCAACAGGTTCAGGAATATCTAGAATAAATGCTAAAAACAAAATTCCAATTAAGGCGGTTGGAACACCGCCTAAAATTACGAGCGCTAAGCCGATTTTTTTCATGATTTTTGATTGCTTTATCTCTTTTATTTGATATTTAATTTGGCTTCCCTAACCCGATCCCCCATTGCCCCAGTAATAGTAACAGTTCCAGGTCGCAGCGCTTGAAATGTCCCCGCTGATTGCGTTTGAGCGAGCAACGGCTCCGGATTGGGAGATTTGCTGGGTGCACCAGGTATCGATTGCTGATAGTAGGGAGTCGAAAATTGGAAATAAGTCACTGGCGGAAGCAATCTCCCCTTTGAATCGGAGAGAATCATTTTAAAGGTAATACGATCGCCCACGCGGACGGTTGCAACTTCTGGTAGAATCCGAAGTGTCCAATCAGGCGGGTAAACAATACCGGACATAGAGAGTGTTTCTCCACCTTTTTTTGCGAACACGGCAAACTTTCCCGGCGCAATACCCGTCACAGTTCCATCTGGGGAAACTTTGACGACTCCTTCAGAATCGGACGACCACACCCACTGTTTCTCGGACTGCGTAGAATCTCCTGCAATACACTCTGAAAAATCGGTCATCCCTATTTTTAGCTTAGTCGTTTGACCCACAATTAAAGGCTCTACTTCCCCAGAATTGTATTTAAGGCAAGGGGAACTGTCATATATACTTAGAAAGCCGAGAATATTCCATACCGTAATACCTATGAATCCGAATAACAGGACGATCGCAGTTACGCAGCCGAACCCGATAAATTCCTTCTGTTTGTTATTCATATTTAATATTGGTTTTTTTTGTATTTATAACTTTATGAACCAGTGCGCCCAGCGCTCTAGCTTTGTATGCCAAAAACCAAATTGGCATAGGGTCTGATCAACTATTTTTAGATTATTTTAAACATCTGAAATTTGACCCTCAACAGTCCCTAATTAAATCAACTATTCGACTGTAAAGTTTTATCGCTAAGTCTAAAATTGCGATCGATAGTATCAAGTGATTTCATCAGAACTCCATCACGCACGAATTACTGTAATCGATCGCCCAATTGGAGTAAAATGAATTTCAGTATTCAACCGTTCTTCCAACTCCAGTGCATTCTCGCGGCGATGGCTTCGCCCGCCTTCGGCAACGAATATCACCAACCAACCGGAATCTTGTCCCAATCGAGCCAAATATCCATCCAACTGTTCCAACCCTTTACTCAACGGATCGACTTTCCGAGTCCGCCAAACCTTCTGTTCAATTCCCAATGTTACCTCACTATTTTCTTCATGAGACTTCAAAGAAGATTGTAACTCCTGGACAGATTATGCTACCCACTGCTTCGATTTGGGTCATGGAAGGGAGATTGATATATTTTTAAGCCTTGGATAAAACGAAAATATTTGAGGTTTAGGGTATAGAGGCTAATGTTATGGGTTAGGGCGGTGGCGGCAATCATAGCATCGGGAATTGTGAGTTTATGGCTTAGGGAATATTGCGCCATGAGTTGGATGAATTGTTCTGAGATGGGTCGATCGATGAGAATATTTTGAAGTAAGTCGAGGTGTTTTTGAATGCGGTTTAGTTCGTTTTTGTTGAGTGCGCCATAGTACAGTTCTGCTCTGGTGATAATGCTAATAGTTAAGTTCTGGCTGCCGATTTGTCGTAGTTCTTGAATGATGGCTGCATTGTTTTTATAGAATTCGATGAGAATATTGGTGTCACACAAAATCATTGGTTTTCTTTACCCCATGCGTCTTTGCGGATATCGTCTAGGGTAATATTTTTTCCTTCCCAGATTCCGGCTAACTCAAAAAAGCATTGTTCTTGATTGGAGTCATCGTTTTTTTGTTCTATCGTTTTAGTTTGGCTGGCTTGAAATTCTAGAAATTCGATAAATTCAATAACTTTATTGCGTTGTTCTGGGGAAAAAAGTTGGATTTTTTTGATTGCCATTTCTAGGGTTAACATGGGTTTCTCCTTGGTTGGTTTTGGTACTATTTTAAGGATTTACACAAACATTTTTTGTAGCAATCCTTTTTTGAATTGTCCGGTTAAATTAATTTGCTTGGCAACTGAATCTAATCGAATAATACCGCAGCTTAATGATGTATGTCAACCTCTTCTTACTCCCCATCAGAATCTCCTTTCCTCGATCGAGTTCGCCGCACGATTAGACTCCATCACTTAAGCTGTCGTATTGAAAAAAGCTATCTTTATCATATTTGAGATTAGAGTAGATATCACACCCTCGGCGATCGCCAAAATCGAAACACTCATCGGAACTTCCTCACGCACGAATTACTGTAACCGATCGCCCAATTGGAGTAAAATGAATTTCAGTTTTCAACCGTTCTTCCAACTGCGGTGCATTATTGGAGAATCGTTAATTTGATAGGTTTTGGAAGAACTATCTCGTCAGAACCCCCACTTCTTCAAGAAGTCCGGGATCTAGGGAATATCGCAAAATTAACAGTAAAAACTCAATGGACAAATGGCTTTCGGTGGTGGGAATTGGCGAAGACGGAATATCGGGATTAAGCGCGATCGCCCGATCGCTACTCGATCGCGCTCAAGTCGTAGTCGGTGGTGTTCGTCACCTAGCCATGTTACCAACCGACGACACCCGCGAAAAATTAGTTTGGGCTTCACCACTACAAACAACAGTTGACAGCATCATCAGCCGTCGCCCAGAGTCTGTTTGCGTGCTCGCAAGTGGCGATCCGATGTGTCACGGAATTGGTGTCACCCTGTCGCGCCGGATTCCCATCTCGGAAATGAATATAATTCCCGCAGCATCGGCTTTTAGCTTGATGTGCGCGCGTCTGGGCTGGACTTTGGCGGATGTTGAGACTTTCAGTTTGACCAATCGCCCGATCGCCTCGATCGCACTTTCTCTGTATCCGGGCGCGCGGTTGCTGGTGTTGAGTGCCGATCGACACACGCCGAATCTTGTCGCCCAAATGTTGACGCAGCGAGGGTTTGGTAGTAGTTTGATGACTGTGTTCGAGCGGATGGGAGCCGGATTGGAACGACGGATTGAGGGGGTTGCAGCAGCCTGGAATGAATCGGATTTGGATGATTTGAATGCGATCGCGATCGCAGTTGCAGCCGATCGCAAAACTCTGATTTTTCCTCGCACTGCGGGTTTGGCGGATGCTGCTTATCTGCACGATGGACAACTTACCAAGCGGGAGATTCGAGCCGTTACTCTGTCAGCGTTAGCACCGATTCCTGGCGAGTTGCTGTGGGATGTGGGCGCGGGCTGCGGCTCGATCGCGATCGAATGGATGCGGAGTCATCGGGGTTGTCGGGCGATCGCGATCGAGCGCCATCCAACTCGACTGCAATACATCGCTGAAAACGCCTCTAATTTGGGTGTTCCCGAACTTCAAATTGTGGCGGGAGAAGCACCATCAGCTTTAGCAAATTTGCCTCAACCGAATGCTATTTTCATCGGTGGCGGTGTCACCGCAGAAGCTGTGCTGGAAACTTGTTGGAATGCTTTAGGTGAAGGCGGGCGATTAGTGGTGAATGCGGTGACGATTGAGAGCGAACTTAAGGTGTTGCAATGGCATTCTTTGCACGGTGGGGAACTAATTAGAATTGGGATTCAGCGGGTTGGTGCGATCGGTTCTTTTCAGGGTTGGAAGCCGCTTGCACCGGTGACTCAGTGGGCGGTTGTTAAGGGGTAATATCTCTGATTTGGATAGGAATGATTTAACCGCAGAGTACGCAGAGAACACAGAGGAAGAGATGAACGATAAAGAAATAGCAACTAGATTTAAAATACCCGCAGAAATGCCATTTCTTCAGGCTATATGCTGGCAAATTGCTAATGTCAAAAATCTGACTTTCCCGGAAATGCTATGCCGCTACGAATCGGGATGGCATTATTGGGGAGTATTGGGAGAACCCAACTCTGAGGAACTGGCTTTTATTCAACAAATTAGCCAACACTATCAATCTTGGCTGGTAGCGGAACTCTTAAGCATTGGCCAGCCCCAAAAAAACGAAAAACGGGTAAATTTTCAACCAATGTTTAAACGCGAAATTCATCAAAAAATATTAACTGTACTCAGCCACTTGAATGTCGAGTTTTTACAGGAATGTCGCGCTTATTTTGGTGGCGGAACCCTGGTAAGTATGGAACATGGGGAATATCGGTTAAGCCGGGATATTGACTTTATGTGTCCGATGGATGGTGGCTACAGTCTCCTGCGCCGAAAAGTGGCAGAAGCTGGCTATGATGCGATCTTTGCTAATCGCGAGCGCATTTTTATACCCAACGATATTCAATCAAACCAATACGGAATTAGATTTCCAGTTATTGTCGATCGCACTACAATTAAATTCGAGATGGTTTGTGAAGGACGAATTCAGTTTGGCGAACCAAATTATCCTAATTGGTCGCCTGTTCCTTGCTTGAATCAAATCGATATTATAGCAGAAAAGCTATTAGCAAATGCAGATCGATGGCCGAGCGATCGGGTAAACTCTAGAGATTTAATCGACTTGGCAATTCAAAGGTTGGCGAGTCCGATTCCCCAACAGGCGATCGACAAAGCTGAAGCAGCTTATCAAGTTATGGAACCGCTGAATCGAGCGATTGAGTATTTCCAAGAGCGTCCCGATTATCGGGAAAAATGCTATAATCTTTTAAGTATTGCAGAACCAGATCGAGTTATTAACGGTATCGATTTATTAGCTCAGGATTTAGGCAGGGAAATCACAGTCAGGACATTTAGCGAGACTATTTCCCCGTTCCCCATTACCGACGAATCTCAAATGTAAAATCAGTTTCTATCTGACCATTAATCGGCTGGTCTTCATCATACTCCTGGAAATCATTTAATGGTGCATCAAAATCATCAGCAAGCGGTAAGACAAACGTGCCTTTCATCATCCCGGCTTGACGTTTCTTTTGAGTAGGATTTACGGCAACCTCGTTATTTGCATATTTTGCTGCTAAGAATTCTAGATAGTGCAGCACTTCCTGTTTCAGGGAATCTGGCAATTTGACTAAGGTTTCTAGGATTGTAGTTTCTAGCATTAGATCGCCTCTTGCTGAATAAAATTATGATAACAATTGCCAAGCAAAACTTACCGATCGCTCTCATCTCGCTCTAAGCTACCTTGGGACAAATTTCGATTTTGACAGTCATGCCTACTTGGTTGAGCATTGCGATCAAAGTATCAACCGAGAATTGTCCAATTTTACCTTGAGTTAGAGCTTTGATTTGGTCGTTTGACTGTTTGAGATGTTGAGCAGTTTGGTCGATCGTCCAACGGTGATGTTTAATCTGATGAAGCAGGGCGAGCATAAGTTGCGATCTGATTAGTAAGTTATCAGCTTCTTCTGCTGAAAATCCCAGATCGAGAAAGATATTATCGGTCGCTTGGGTAATAGTATTTTCACTCATGGTTCTGGTTCTCTTAAATTTAAACGATTTTGTAACAACTGTTGGTAGCGTTTCTGTCCAATTTCGATATTTTTCTTGGCTGTCTTCTGAGTTTTCTTTTGGAAAGCATGGAGAACGTAAATAGCTTCTTCAAATCTAGCAATATAGAATACCCGATAGGCATCTTCTGTCCGAATCCGAATTTCTTCAACGCCTTTGCCTACGATCGACATGGGTTTAAAGTCTGATGGTTGTATGCCCTGCTGAAGTGTCCAAAGTGCAAAACCAGCTTCTTTTCGGGCATCGTCAGGAAGAGATTGAATTTCTTCGCGGGTAGCGCCAACCCACCGAATCGGTTTGATGGTCATCGGGTTTGTTGAAAATCAAATACTATCACAATTGTAAGGGCGATCGCCTTCAAACCCGCTAGCTTAAGCTATAATTTTTTGCAATTCCATCAGGTTGGGAGATACCAATATTGCACGCCATTTTCCGCATGACTGAGCAAAATACCTAAATCTTCCAAGCTTTCCAGACAGTCGAGAATGACTTTTTGTTTGCGATTGGCACCTTTAAAATGGGCGGTGACTTGGGCGGCTGTCCATTCCCCGCTTTGGGTGCGGAATAAGTCGCGGATGGCGGAAAGTTGCTCTTTGAGGGTTTTGGGGAAAGGTTGTTGTTCGGTAGGGACGATCGCACTTTCGGTTTCGGTTATGATACCTGCAAGAGATGGTTGGATGTAGGTTTCGCCGGGGGCTTGGTAGTCGGGACGCAGCCAGCGAATTTGTCCGTTGCGTTCTTCTGCGGCGCGTTGGGCGTTGAGGGTGACGAGGTTTTCCAGGATTCGATCGTCCGTGAGGGTGGGTTCCCAACCGTAGGCGGCAAATACGGCGACATCTAGTTCGTCGTGGATTTGTTTGAGGGTGGAGACTAGGGCTTTTTGGTTGAAGGCTTTGTCTTTGTCGTCGAGAGGTTCGCCTTTGCGGAGTTTTTCGAGGAGGTTGTACATCCCGGTGATTGTGACTTCGGGGTGAGTTGCTTGGACTCGTTTGCGGTGGCTGTCGAGGCGTTCTCCGAGTTCTCGGATGGTTTGTTTTTGGGTATCGGTTGGGGTGGGGAAGGGGAAGCGATCGAAGCAATACGTTTTTGTATATACAGGATCATTTCCCATCCCTAATCTGCCGCCTGCCACTAAAGCCCATTGCACATGAGCTTTACTAGATAGAATACCCAAGAAATAAGAGTCGTCCAAACTTATTGTTACTAAGCTATTGTCAGGAACTACGTCTTTTTCAAACAAGAAAAACGTGCGATGTTTTGCTGTCTCGACTGTTACTATATACCTAGATAAGTTGTTCAAAGTAGATCGAAAAACTGAACGTGGCTCTCCGAATATCCACCAGTTATCGCGGTAAACTGCACGATTATTCTGATCGCGTTCAGGTTTTACACGATCGTAAATCCATTGATAAGCTTGTGGATATTTTTCAAAAACTTCTCTTTTTGTCAGCCCGAATAAATCTATGATTAGTGCGTTTCTTGATATCTGAACCAGATCGCGACCGTTAGAGTAACGAAAAACAATGTCAGGTTCAATATTTTTTGCTTCTTGAGGCGTTAGACAAAATCCCATCCCATGCAATTTAACGCCTCGATGGCAGATACCTTCATTGCTTTTTAGTAGCTTGGCACTTGTAACATCAACACCTGCTTGAAGATTGCTAAAAATTCTTCCTACATTACGCCAGCTTATTTCAACTTGATCTGCTTTTTCTTCAGGTGTTTCTCCTTCACCTTCAGAAATCAATGTTCCCAGTTGAGAGAAATTCGGAATTGTAGGATTATCCAATTCAGCTCCAGTCATAGCAATTCTGACTGCTGCCCCGCTATCTATCCAAGGATGATCGGGAATAGCAAAGTTTAATTTTAGTGGCGTTTTATGAATCAAATGAAAATCAATAATCTTTCTTTGAAAAACTCTCCAAATGCTATTAGTTGTGATGAATCCAAATCTGTTGACTTTCCCTGTATGTGTTAGTTCTGCTGCTTTGTGCCACCAGTAAAGAACATAATCCGCAGTATCTGGTACATTCTTATAAAGTTGGCGTAATTCTTCTGCATATCCATCGCCCAATCGATCGCGAATCCTGGCATTCCCAATAAACGGCGGATTTGACACAATATAATCCGCCTCCTGCCACTCGGCCGCCCTCGGATTCAAATACCGATAAATCGTTACTTTGTCTGTAGGATCGGGAATATCTTCTCCCGTCACCGGACTTTTCATCATCCGCCCGCCCCAGCGCGATCGCACTTTCCCCGCCGCATCGACATCTGGTTCGATCGCGTCATAGGCCAACACCGCATCCCGGCATTCAATATTGTTGTACTCTCGCAACACAGGTTCGATCGGGGGAATGTCACCAAACCGCCGAAAATGCCACTGCAAATACCCAATCCAAATCACCAAATCCGCGATCGCCGCCGCCCTAGGATTGAGCTCAATTCCCAAAAACTGACTGGGATTAACTTGTGCAATATCTAACCGCAACTGCGCCGATCCGGTGACATCCTCCAAGCGCCGCAACACCTCCGACTCCAACCCCTTCAACAAATCCAACGTCACATACAAGAAATTCCCCGATCCGCACGCCGGATCGAGAATTTTCACCTGTTGTAACTCCGTCAGAAATGCTTCTAAAACTGATCTCGCCTTTTTCCGTTGATTCGCAGTCGGTTCCGATTCCCCCGCGTTGAGCAACTGTTTAACCTCCGCTTGTACCGCAATCCAGCGATCGGCCAAAGGCTCCATCACCACAGGTTTTACCAACCGTTCCACATACGATCGCGGCGTATAATGCGCCCCCAACTTACTCCTCTCCCGCGCATCCAGCGCCCTTTCCAACAAAGTCCCAAAAATCGCAGGTTCCACATTGCACCAATCCCGCTTCGCCGCCTGCAACAATACTTCTAACTGCGCCTTTGTCAGCACAAACGCCTGCGACTCCGCAAACAATCCGCCATTAAACCGCAACAGTTGGCCGTGAAAACCAAAACTCGTTCCCTGATTCATCGCTTCCCACAGCGCCTCTACCTCCGGCTTAAACGTCTTCGGATTGAGAATCCAGCGCGTTTCCAGCGCCTGCGTAAACAGATGTTCCTTCAGCAACCCCACATCCTCAGCAAACATGGTGAAAATACAGCGCATCAAAAACTGGGCGACTTGCTGCGGATCGACATTCGCTTCCATCCGCTTAGCCAACTCTGCCAAATCTGCCACCACTTCCCGCGTTACCCGCGCCGCAATTTTCTCTGGGTTGCGCTGCTGGGGATTGCTAAAAATATCGACAAACAAATCGAATACATCTGCCTTTTGCAACTCGGCTAATCCAATTTCTCGCCGCGCCCCATAGCCGCCGTAATCGCCGCTAAAACCCATCCACAATTCAAAATGATCGCCAATATCGCAAGTTAATAAAAACGGCGGTTTGCTGCTGAGATTTCGCGTATAAGCAACGGCTTGCACAAACGCTTTTTCCATCTCCCGCAAATAGGTATTAGTTCCCCGCTTTGCCATTCCCTTTGTACTTGTTATTCCGCCCTGTTTTGCCTCGATTAAAAAATGCTCGGCTTTGTTAAAATCAATAAACCCCGGAGTTACTTTGCCGCTGGGGTGAAAGATTTTAACATCCTTATCAAAGCAGTAGGGATCGTTGGGAATTCTACCTTTATCGATCGGGCGATCGACTCCCAGCGCATCGCACATTTCCGCAAAAAACAACTGGTAGTTTGCGCGTTCGTTACCGCTAGAACCTGTCCAGCGCGTGATGAATGTTTCGACTCTGGTGCGATCGGCTTCATTCATGCTTCAATCCTGCTGCTGGTTTTTTCCTTATT
>JAUBOH010000085.1:0-6764 GCA_036700145.1 Microcoleus occultus BM001215366 | reverse complement strand
TCTAAAGCCTTGTTAACGGCGGTTGTTTCGTCGAGAATCAACTCGTATTCAAGTTGAGGTCGATCGGCAGTTCGTGCAGAAATCGCCTCTGCAATCCCCTGACAAATTAACTTTGCTACCACACCGGGTTCTCGCCCGCGCCGATCGACATCTTCTTTGACAATAATGCGATCGAACATTTCGGCCGAAAGTTTGCCCAACGTGACAAAATCTTCATCTCGCCGATCTCCCGGAGCACCAACTACCCCGATCCGCAGTCCCGGCCAATTGAGGACGAAACTGCCCAAAGCTTTGTAGCTGTGGGGGTTGTGGGCGTAGTCGAGCAAAGCGTGATAGCTGCCCAAATTAAACAGGTTCATCCTTCCGGGAGTTTGGCCGACGGAGGCTTGGAAGCTTGACAAAGCCGATCGAATATCTTCTATTTTCACTCCTTGGGCAAAAGCCGCCAAACAAGCCGCCAAAGCATTGGCAATCATAAACGGCGCGCGCCCGCCCATCGTCAGCGGCACGTTAATCGCCTGTTCGATTCTCAGCGTCCAATCGCCTTTCAAGATCGACAAATACCCGTTTTCGTAAATCGCAGCCAGCCCGCCCGCAGCGGTATGTCTAGCAACCAGTTCGTTGTTCGGGTTCATCGAAAAATATGCAATTTGAGCCTTGACACGCTGCGCCATTTGTGCTACTAGCGGGTCGTCTGCATTCAAAACTGCGTAGCCTTTGGGCATTACCGACTCGACGAGGACACTTTTGAGTTTTGCTAGTTGTTCCACGGTGTCGATGTCGCCAATTCCCAAGTGATCGGCCGCGACATTCAAAACGACGCCGACATCGCACTGATCGAATCCCAAGCCCGATCGCAAAATTCCGCCTCTAGCAGTTTCGAGCACCGCCACTTCCACCGTCGGATCGGACAAAATCAACTGAGCGCTTTGGGGCCCGGTATTGTCTCCGCTATCCACCAAATATTCACCGATGTAAGTGCCGTCGGTAGTCGTGTAGCCCGTAACTTGACCGGTCTGCTTGACAATGTGGGCGAGCAGGCGAGTAGTCGTAGTTTTGCCGTTGGTTCCGGTTACGGCTAAAATCGGCACCCGGCTGGGTTGAGGCGAGGGGAAGAGCATATCGAAAACTGCGCCGGCGACGTTGCGGGGCAAACCCTGGCTCGGGGCGACGTGCATTCTGAAACCCGGTGCTGCATTGACTTCGACGATGACTCCGTTCGTATCGCGCAGCGGTTGGGAGATGTCGGCTGTCACTACGTCAATGCCGGCGATGTCTAAGCCGATGATTTTGGCGACTCGGGAAAATAGCCAGACGTTTTCGGGGTGGATTTCGTCGGTACGATCGACTGCAATGCCACCGGTACTCAAGTTTGCCGTCGCGCGCAAGAATACTCTTTCGCCGGCCGGCAATACCGAATCCATCGCATATCCTTGTTTTTGCAGCAAATCGAGGGTCAATTTGTCGATCGTAATTCGGGTGAGTACGTTGTCGTGTCCGTCTCCCCGCTGCGGGTCGCGGTTTACTTCTTCAACGAGCTGTTCTACTGTAGATTTGCCATCTCCCACGACGTTAGCGGGGACTCGTTCTGCGACTGCTACGACTTGTCCGTTGACTACTAAAACTCTGTGGTCGCGGCCGGTGTAGTAGCGCTCGACAATCACGTTTTTGGTTTTCGATGCCGCGCTGGCTAAGTCGTAGGCTTCTTCTGCTACTTCCCAGGAATTGATGTCGATCGTAATCCCGCGGCCGTGGTTGCCGTCTAGGGGTTTGAGGACGATCGGATAACCGCCGACATCTTCGATCGCCCCGCGCAGTTCGTCCAAATAATTAATCACCGTCCCTCTCGGAACCGGCACGCCCGCAGCGCCGAGGATATTTTTGGTACCTTCCTTGTCGCAGGCCAGTTCTACCCCCAAAACTCCCGTGCGGTTGCTCAGAGTTGCCTGAATCCGCTTTTGGTGAACCCCGTAGCCGAGTTGAATCATAAACCGGGCGCTCAAGGGTATCCAGGGAATGCCCCGCGCTTCTGCTTCCTTGATCAGTGTTTCGGTACTCGGGCCGAGGGCTGCTGACAAACCAAACTCTTTGAGGTCTCTTAAATCTTGGACTAATTCTGCTGCTGGATAAGAGCCAGTATCGGCAATGCTCTGGCACATCCGCACGCCCGCCCGCGCCGCATAGCGACCTGCTTGTTCGTTTTGATACTCGATTACAACTTGGTAAGTGCCGGGGGTCGCAGTCTCGCGGGTGCGACCGAACCCGACCGGCATTCCTGCCATCTCCTGAAGTTCTAGGGCTACGTGTTCGATTACGTGTCCCATCATTGTGCCTTCTCTGACACGTTGCAGGAAACCTCCCCGATGGCCGGGAGAACAGTGATGATCGTACAAACTCGGGAGTGCGGCGGTCAACCCTTCGTAGAAGCCAGGAATTTCAGATGTGGTTTTATCTGCCAATTCCTCTAAATCCAGACGCATCAAGACGAGTTTGTGGCGTCGGATGCTCCAGTAGTTTGGGCCGCGTAAGGTCTGGATTTTAAGTATTTTCATGGCAGTTAGAGGGGTATGGGTCGCGAAATTTTATAGGTAATTGGATCATTTATTCAATTTCGGGCTTGATTGCTCGATCGACTGTTCGCTGCGAACAGTTTGGCATTGAATTTGCAGTTATGGGCCGCTGGTGGTCAAAATTCATGCACGGGCGATCGTCCGAGAAACAAGTACAGGTTAATCGCAGGTACAAACTAGAAGGCAGAAGTTGACACTCCTGGGCTCAGATGAGCGTGAGGATTCTTAGTTCAGCGATCGGACTTAAATCAAGAACATTGCTGCACCTGACCCAGAGATCCAGTCTCCCTAAGCGTTTACGACCTCAAGGATCGAAGTTCCGACGTGCCCCGTCGTACCTATCCCGCGATTGAGGATATTAATTGCAGCATTACGATCCCTATCCATTTCACATCCACACTGACAAGCGTGGGTGCGAGTGGATAAAGATTTTTTAACGACTTCCCCACAATTACTACATTCTTGGCTTGTGTAAGCAGGGTTTACCGCGATAGTAATCCGACCAAACACTTTCCCAAAGTATTCTAAGAACACTCTGAACTGATACCAAGAAGCATCGCTAATTGATTTTGCCAGACAATGATTTTTAATCATGTTAGACACTCTCAAATCTTCATAAACTACTACGTCGTTTGACGTGATTACGCACCTTGCTAACTTGATAGCATGATCTTTACGCTGTCTACTTATTTTGAGATGTCGCCTACCTAAAATCACTCTAGCTTTGCGGCGATTTGACCCACCCTTGACTTTCCGACATACAATACGCTGGGTACGTTTTAACCGCGTTTCACCTCTACGCAGAAATCTAGGGTTAGGAGCCATTTCGCCATTTGAATCGGTGTAAAACTCTTTTAACCCGACATCTAGTCCAATTGTTTTACCTGTCATTGGAGCGGTTTCTAGTCGGTCTACTTGAATGCATAATTGGACATAATATCCATCTGCTCGTTTAACTAACCGTACCCGTTTAATCTGATCGGGCGAATAGAAATTAAGGTCACGAGTACCTTTTAACTTCAATTTCCCAATTCCACACTTATCGGTAAAGCTGATTGATTTTCTATCTTCTGAGAGATTCCAAGAATTAGTTTTGTACTCAACAGAACGACAGTCTTTCTGGAATTTAGGAAACCCAACTCTTTTACCTTTAATGCCTTTTTTGACATTATCTAAGAATCGAGAAATACTAGCCCATGCTCTTTCCGCACTTGCTTGTCGAGCCATTGCACCTAACTTATTCGCAAAGTCAAATTCAGACGCCCAAATTGCACAGTATTTGGAAAGATCGAACCATGATTTAGCACCACCATCCATCCACAGCCGGATCGATTTGTTGCGAATGAATTGACAAATTCTAATCGCTTCATCGACTGCCTGGAATTGATCTGGTTTTGCGTAAGCCTTGAATTCGAGAACGAGCATCTTAATTTCCTCCTGTTCCTATGATGACATATTTATCATAGGAAATTTCTATTCTCTCCAGAAATATGGAGAAAGTCCCCCGCTTAAGGGGGAGGCTCTAACCCCAATTTTCTGGTAGAATTTGCTGTAATTCTACCTTCTGGCATCAGCCGGACGCTGCTTCGGCATCTATTCTATTGTTGTATCCGCGATTCGGCCCGATCGCCACATAATTTCTCCCGAATCAATACCAGAGATGTTCTGGATTAGTTGGCTGTGCGGCATTCCGAGGGCCAGCCAGACTCCGCACACGCCCCCGTTGGCATCGGTTTGCCTAGGGGCATATTGTAGCAATCTCCGTGACACAAGACGTGCAAGCGCATATTGAACAAACTTAAGGGTTCTGTCGCTCCTACTTGAGACTCATTGGTATAAAAATTTTCCCTAGGATCAACAATAGTCACAGTGCCTTTACCGAGGATTTTCATAGTATCGTCTCCCTCAAACAAAGCGCAGGTATCTTCATCAATACCAATAGCGATGTGCTCGGGATGGGAAGCCACAGCCGACAGCAAGCGAGCCATGCGGTTGCGGTTGTGAAAATGCTGGTCTACGATGATCTCAGGAATAATGTTAAGTCCGTTTGCCATGTCTACTAAAGAACGGTTCGGCGACGCGCCGCTCCCGCCGCCTGCAATCATGTGATATCCCATCACCGCAGCACCCGCGCTGGTGCCGGCGAGAGTAATCTTGCCTTCTCGAGTTTCTTTGCGAATTTTCTCCATCAGCGGGGTGTCCGCCAGCAGCCCGCAGAGGCGCAGTTGGTCGCCGCCTGTGATGAATACGCCCGTACAGTCTTCTAAGTAATCTTTCCAGACGGGGTTTTCGGCTTGTTCGCGTTCGCGGATGTCAATTACTTTGACGGCGCTAACGCCCATTTCGTCAAATATGGTGCGGTAGCGGTTGCTAATTCCTTCGGGATCTCGCGAAGCGCAGGGCACGATCGCCAGCCGAGCATTTGTACCCCCAGAACGGCAAAAAAAGGTGTTCAGAATCTCTCTTCCGTGCACTTTGTCTTCGGCTCCGCCGATGACCATAATCGAGGTTTTTGGGCGCTGGGGAATATTGTGTTCAACGGGTTGAGATGTCAACTGCTGCATGGTGTGTCTTCCTCTGGTGGATATGAAATTCAATTTTGCCGTGCTGTGGGTAGAACTGGGCTTTTTAAGAGCGAATTTTGTTTGGGGGGAGTCAGGCGCGATCGCCGTTTCAAGCAATACCGCAGTTGTTTGGGGGCGAGTTTACAAAGCAGCCGCCGCCTGTGAGAACAGATTATTTTTGTAAAATACCGGCCCGCAGACAAAGGAAGAGAATTTAACTTGCAAAAGTGCTTAGAAATTATAAGAAATTATAAAAAATAAAGCAATTACTGAAAACCGATCGCCCTCTAACGGTCAAACTAGAGGTGATGTATCAATAAATTCCAATTATTGTGCGATTTGACGTTGTTACCCTATTTCCAGATTTTTTCCGGGCTCCCCTAGAGTCGGGACTGATGGGCAAAGCCTTAGCTAAAAATATTGCTGAGGTGAATTTTGTCAATCCCCGTGATTTTACCACAGACAAGCACCACCGAGTCGATGACGAGCCTTACGGGGGCGGAGTGGGGATGCTGATGAAGCCGGAACCGATTTTTGCGGCGGTGGAATCCCTGCCGGTTTTGGCGAGGCGCGAGGTGATTTTGCTGACTCCCCAGGGGGAACCGATGCAGCAGCAGATGTTTCGGGGTTTTGCCACTGAGTGCGATCAGTTGGTGTTAATCTGCGGTCATTATGAGGGTGTGGACGATCGAGTCTTGCATTTAGTCACTCGCGAAGTTTCTCTGGGCGACTTTGTGCTCACCGGGGGCGAAATTCCGGCTTTGGCTTTGATTAATGGGGTTTTGCGATTGCTGCGGGGAACTGTGGCGAAGGAAGATTCCCTGAAGTTTGAGAGTTTTGAAGACGGACTTTTGGATTATCCGCAGTATACTCGACCGGCAGATTTTCGGGGTTTGAAGGTTCCTGATGTGTTGCTGTCTGGTAATCACGCGGAAATTGCTTGCTGGCGCCGGGAACAGCAAATTGAAAAAACTCGATCGCGCCGATTGGATTTGT
The DNA here is from genome assembly GCA_036700145.1 of Microcoleus occultus BM001215366. Taxonomy (GTDB): domain Bacteria; phylum Cyanobacteriota; class Cyanobacteriia; order Cyanobacteriales; family Microcoleaceae; genus Microcoleus. The sequence continues at coordinate 634 of JAUBOH010000085.1, read as the reverse complement.
ACGAAATTTGGTTACAGGAGAAGGCAGAATAGGAGAAAGGGCGATCGAGACTTCTTGCATCGATATTGTTCAAATATTCAACTGTCAACAGTCAACAGTCATTCCGGTTGCATTCCTTATGACAAGCGAGGAGACGGCAGTGCCGTTTCCCTACCATAATTAACCGCGATCAATTATAGGGACGGTTAGGACAGTTTTAATCGCTGAAACATTTGCTATTAGCACATCTTCCTTCTTCCTTCTTCCTTCTTCCTTCTTCCTTCTTCCTTCTTAATATATGAACATCCGCATCGGCAACGGCTACGACATTCACTGCTTAGTGACCGAACGCCCCCTCATCCTCGGTGGAGTCCACATTCCTCACGAATTAGGATTGCTCGGTCACAGCGACGCAGACGTGCTCACTCACGCGATTATGGATGCGATGCTCGGAGCTCTTAGCCTCGGAGATATTGGCCTTTATTTCCCTCCCACTGACCCCAAATGGAAAGGTGCTGATAGTCTCGTATTGCTAGAACAAGTCAACCAGTTAATATTAGATAAAGGCTGGGAAATCGGCAACATAGATTCTGTAATTGTAGCAGAACGCCCGAAGCTGAAACCGCATATTGGGCAAATGCGCGATCGGCTTTCT
>JAUBOH010000084.1:17938-20088 GCA_036700145.1 Microcoleus occultus BM001215366 | reverse complement strand
AATGAATCATTTTGTTTGATTTCCCCCGTTTAGGGGGAGGCTTCAGACCCAATTTAGGGGCGTGATGGGAAAGTAAGGATGAAGTTAGGTAACGGATTTTGTAACGAATTTAACGGGTTTATTTGTCTGCAAACTGTCACAATTTATGTCTGCGATTAAGGAGTTAGAAGTTACGATCGCCACATCATCCGCAAAATAATCCGGATGGAAAGCGTATCTAGCTGTTAGTTCAATAAAAAGAGCAGATTTAATATGGCTGGCGATTTTTCTTTTAACTCTAAATCCCGATTCGACAAAAAGGGCTCGGACAATCCTTCTCGGCAAGGCAGCCGATCGCTCCAAGTTATGGTTTTTATGCTAATAGTCACTACCTTGGTGGCTATGCCGGTGTTTCGTTTAGCCGAACTGCAACTGATACAGGGAGCCTACAACCGACAGCGGGCGGAAAATAACCGCATTCGCCCCGTGTCAGTCGCCGCGACTCGCGGTCAAATTTTAGACCGCAACGGCAAAATTTTTGCGGCTAGCCGCGTATCTCGATCAGTCTATGTGTGGCCAAAAGAGCGATCGACCAAGGAGTGGCAAGAAATCGCCGCTACGCTGAGCCCGATCGTCAAAGTTCCCGCAGCCGAAATTATCAAAAAAATCGATAAAGCAGGCTACAAATCAGCCCTACCAGTGCGAATTAGTAAGGATATCGATGTCGGTACTTTCGTCGCTTTGGGAGAACAAAGTAATGCTTTGCGCGGTGTAGAAATTCGTGTAGAATCAAGCCGCGACAATCCCAACCAGCAATTAGCAGCTCACCTTTTGGGATACGTAGGTGAAGCTACTTTAGACGAATTAAAAGCTAATCCTGCATATCCGATGGGGATGATCGTCGGTCAAATGGGAGTTGAAAAGTTAGCCAATCCAACTCTAGAAGGCGTTTGGGGAAGCCGTTTGATCGAGGTGAATGCTAAGGGCGAGGAAATTCAAGATTTAGGCGTGAAAGATCCGATTCCCGGCAAATCGGTGCAGCTAACTTTAGATTTAGATATGCAGAAAACTGCCGAAAAAGCTTTGGGCGATCGCCTCGGTGCCGTTGTGGCGATCGATGTCAAAACCGGAGCTCTTTTAACAATGGCTAGTTGGCCGACATTTGACCCGAATATCTTTACCCGCAAGGTGACTCAAAAAGAATGGGATCGGCTGCAAGGGCCAGAAAAACCGTTTTTAAATCGAGCAGTTCAAGGCTATCCAGTCGGTAGCACTTTTAAAATAGTCACTTCTGTAGCCGGGATGGAGTCGGGCAAGTTTTCTCCTGACTCGACTTTGGGCACTTCTTCTTCCATTACGATCGGCGGAATTACCTTTAACGAGCACAGCGGCGGTTACGGCACGATCGGTTTCCGCGACGCTTTAGCCTACAGTAGCAATACGTTTTTCTATCAAGTAGGTATGGCGGCCGGCCCCGAAGAAATGGCGAAAGCGGCTAAAAAAATGGGCATTGGCGGTACGATTAACTTAAAACTTCTGGGGTTAGATGCCGCGAATCACGGTCAAGTTCCGATCCCAGCAGAAAAACAGAAAATGTATGGTGAAGATTGGTACGTCGGTGATACAGTCACAATGGCGATCGGTCAAGGTTTGGTACTTTGTACTCCCCTAGAATTGGCTGTGATGGTGTCAACTGTTGCTAATGGCGGTTATCGAGTTCAGCCGCACTTATTGGCTTCTCAAACCAACACTCCTATTACCAAAAAAGTTCCCACAGGTATTAAGCCTGCAACTTTGAATGTAGTTCGCCAAGGATTGATTGATGTGGTACAAAAAGGTACTGGCAAACGCCTGAATGACGGTACTATTCCTTTGAGCGGCGGCAAAACTGGGACGGTGGAAATGCCCGGTCATCCTGACAATTCTATGTATGTGGGTTTTGCTCCCGCTGACAAACCGGAAGTGGCGATCGCAGTTATAGTTGAAGGTGGCGGATTTGGTTCTGTATCGGCGGCACCAATTGCTCAAGAGGTATTGCGAACCTATTTTCAAAAGCAAGGTTTTAAACCTACTGCTAAGCCTAAATAACCTTAATCAGGTTCGTAGTGAGGACTTTAGTCCTTCCTGATAATTTTATTAAGAAGGACTAAAGTCCTCACTACAAACCTATT
>JAUBOH010000084.1:0-17838 GCA_036700145.1 Microcoleus occultus BM001215366 | reverse complement strand
TCGACTAAACAATTAGGTTTTGCATCCTGGACTTTAACATTCGCAGGTTCGTAGTAGGTTCGTAGTGAGGACTTCAGTCCTTCCTAATAATCTTATCAGGACTAAAGTCCTTACTACAAACCTATTCTATTCACAGGTTTGTAGTGAGGACTTCAGTCCTTCCTGATAAGATTATCAGGACTAAAGTCCTCACTACAAACCTATGCTATAAACTAAACTCTAATCAATCCCTCTCTCCAAAATAATCATTTCCGAACCAACAACCGGACTTCTCGCTATTAACTTCCCTGACAAATTCGCAATTTGTAACTTGCTAAAATCGAGTGAATTCGCCTCTTTCCACATTTTACTTGCTAGCTGATTTTGCTCGACTTCGCTGAGTTTGTACCAATCTTCAGCAATTTTCACACTCAAAAGACCGATCGAGAAATCAGCTTCCACAGACTTAACTAAACCGCCGCCCAGTCGATCGGTAATTTCAGCAACTTGATTTTGAATCGCAGCAATCAGAGACTGTTCCGGGGTTAGCGGCGGTGGCGGGATAATTTCTACCGGTTGCGGTTTTTTCGGAGCCACTAAATCGGGCAAGTTACTTTTGAATTTATCAGATATTGGCTCTGATGGCGCGATCGCCTCTGGTGATTTCGACGTTTCCGGCGCCATAAAATCGTCAAAGGTTGGCGGCGACTGCTGCGCTATTGGGAAAGACACTTTTGCCACCCTCTCTGGCGGTTTTGGCGATAAACTGTTGAGAGTTAAACCGAATGCAACGATCAGAATTGCTGCTAATGCGGCGTTTAAAATTGGATCGGACAGTTGCTGGTTCACAGATGGCGGTAGCAAATCCCGCACCAAGCGCACAATACTCAGCCAAACTACACCTATTTTCTGTAAAAAACTCCCTTCCGTGCGTTGGGATACAGGCTTTTTATCAAATTTTACAGCAACTTTTGGGGGCACGCTGTTAACTTGGGCAGCAACAGCCGGAGGAGTTGTGGTTGGTGAGTCAGAAGTCGCGGGCGCGATCGGCTTTTGAGCCTGCAACGGCGCTTCTGCTGCTAATTTTTTCCCCCCTTTTCCCAAATTCCCGATCGAGCTCATCAAACCTTTGATTCCCTGATTTTTGGCAACATTGCTGCTGGCATTTTGAGTCTTGCTGCGAGTCGCGGCAGACTTTTGAGCCGAGTCTACCTCCGGTTTCGGAGATTGAGACGGTTCTGGAGTTGGTTGGTTTAGTTGTTCTTCTGACATTTTTTCTGCCTTCGGGCGTTGCAAATATATCTAAAACCGATAAATTTAAGTTGAGTCATCTCAGCCTTAATTTATCATTTCATTAGTTGTAACTGAATCAAAATGAGTATCAAACGCCGTCACTTTCTAGTTTTAGGCAGTCTCAGCAGCTTAGGTTTTGCCGGAGTCTGGAAAATGCTTCAGCTTCGGACTTCCTGGGGTACAGATGCCCATGCTGCTGCGCCTTCTAACGTTGAGGCCGAAAGGGCGATCGTCCCAATGCCGGCCTCACCGCCTATTTTACGCTTTATTTCGGTGGCCGACACCGGTACCGGGGCCCAAGGTCAGTATGCTGTAGCTGAGGCGATGGCGCAATATCACCGCGAAAACCCTTTTAATGTTGCTGTTCTCGCCGGCGACAATATCTACAATAACGGCGAAATAGAAAAAATTAATGCTGTTTTCGAGAAGCCTTATCAGCCGTTATTGCAGCAAAACGTTAAATTTTATGCTTGTCTGGGAAATCACGACATCCGCACTGCTAACGGCGACCCGCAAGTTAAATATGCGGGTTTTAATATGCAAGGTCGCTACTATACTTTTCGGCGCGAGTCGGTACAGTTTTTTGCGTTAGATACCAATCACAATGCTGACTGGGAAACTCAGCTTGTTTGGCTGGAAAAAGAGTTGAGTCAAAGCATCGCACCTTGGAAAGTTGTGTTCGGTCACCACCCGATTTATTCCTCTGGCGTCTACGGCTCGAATCAATCTTTTATTAAGACTTTTACGCCTTTGTTTCAAAAGTACGGCGTGCAGCTTTATATCAACGGACACGAGCACAGTTACGAACGTACTCGATCGATTGACGGTACAACTTATTTAATTTGCGGTGCTGGCGGGGGCACTCGTCCGGTGGGGCGTTCTGAGTGGACGGAGTATTCTGCTAGCAGGCTGAGTTTTGCGACGTTTGATGTCTATGAAGACCGGATGTTTGTCAGTTCTATCGCTACTGACAAGCGGGTTTTTGACAGAGGGGTGATTCAAGTGCGATCGGCTTAATTCAGATTATATTTAGGAGCAAACAAAATGAATAGGGGTTGTAGGGCCAATAAAACTGGTTTTGTTTTAGAAACAACTGTAGAAGGCACTTTGAAAGGTCACGGATATCTCGAAATATGTCCCCAGTTGCCGAAAAAGCGCAAGCGAGATTGGCTCTTACTCTCTACTGAAAATCCCAAGCGATATGCTAAACAGGTTTATATCGGCTCTAGCATTTATGAAACTGAAATAAATGTCGATTTTTATATTGTTGCTTCCGGTTCGTTTCCTCTGGGTCTAATTGTTGAGTGCAAGTGGCAAGAAGATAAAGGTTCAGTTGATGAGAAGTATCCTTATCTCAATTTAAATATTAAAAATTGCTACCGGGTGCCAACTATTGTGATCGTGGGCGGTGACGGTATGAGGCAAGGTTCGATCGACTGGTTTACAAAACAAATTCCCGACAATCAAAATCTGTTGGGAGTTCACAAGCTCGAAGGTTTCATTACTTGGGCAAATAAACATCTTTGACAAAAACACGTAACCACAGTTTCATTTCCCCCGTATGGGGGCGCTTATTCTCGGTTTCTACGAGTTTGGTTAATTTTAATTGATTGGATTAAAAAAAAATCGCTTTTTTTTTAGGGTTAAAAGCTTGACTCTGACAAGTTTTTGAAGTATAATCTAATAATTGGAATAGTGGAAAAAATAAATTTAATCTCACCACTCCCATTATCTAAATAATACCCCGAAAGTCAACCAAAAGTCAATAGGTAATACTTCCTTTTTTAGGGCGGATTTTTTAACAAGATGGGAAGAAACCCGGTTCCTTCAACAATACCTTGATGAGAGCATCTGGCCGCCAGCTTTTGTATGAGTGCGAGCCGGAGAGATTGAAGCGAAATATAGGCGCAAGCTGTACAGGCTCGCAGGTCGTAAAAAACGCTGTTTACTCTCCGAAAGAGATGCTGCTCTTTCCCTTAAGAAAACTCACGCCAAAAAGTTTTTTTCTACGCGAATTATAGCGGTAAGGTGGGCAGCGCACACCCTACATAATGGCGGTTATGCATCCTGGAATGTTAAGTGTTGATTGAAAGTGAACATATTAATAATTCCTTGACTTTGCCGCGCTTGCAACTATTAGAATTGATGCCCCTAGATGCTGATATTTCAATTAGTTTGGGGATACGTTCTCTTTTAAAACCTTCACTATCGCTGTAGATTTTCTCGATGAAATCGCAGTTAGAATTAGACAGCATAACTTTGACGCCCCGTTCTGCAAGTTCTGCAAAAACATCTCTAAGCTGTATCTGTTCGGCTTGTTTAAAATTCTCGCGGCTGTAAGCTGTGAAATCGCTGGTAGAACTGATAGGATAATAAGGCGGGTCAAAATAAACAAAGTCTTCGCCGCTAGTAGCAAAATCCAGAACTCGATCGAATTTTCTCACTTCAATTTGAGCTGGCGCGAGTAAAGATGAGACCGATCGCAATAAATCTGGTTGACAGATGTTAGGATTTTTGTATCTGCCTATGGGAACATTAAATTCACCTTTTGAGTTTTCTCTGTAAAGCCCGTTGTAACAAGTTCTATTTAGGTAAATCAGGCGAGCAGCTTTTTCAAGATCTGTTTTGTAGGTGCGCGATCGCACCGAGTAATAATACTCTTTATTGTCCTTGCTGTGTTCTGACTGGTGCTCGAACAAAAGTAGAATCAGCTCCTCAACTTGATCCCTGACACAGCAATAAGCATTAATCAACTCAGGATTAATATCTGTTAAAACAGCTTGCAAAGAAGGGTGCTGCTGTGCTAAGTAAAAAAATACAGCTCCGCCGCCCAAAAAAGGCTCGTAGTAAGTTTTGAACTTTTTAGGAAAATAAGGTTGATATTGTCCAATCAACCTAGTTTTACCTCCGGCCCATTTCAGAAACGGACGCGGCAAGACGAAAGAAGGTGCCGAAGCAGACATTTATCTAGAAATAACAGCTTTATCATATTTATCACAACTAGAACTCAATAAAAATACTTCTGAAGTTGTCACCGGACGAGTGCGTTCCGGCATTAAGCAGACAGCACCCGATCGCGGGCGCGAAAAGTTTTCGTTAGAATTATATATGTCAGCATCGCCGGCAAAAAAGCCCGATCGCCCGATCGGCAGATTTAGCTCCGGCTGTGCCAAAATTGTCTAACTCGCTCACAAGTGTTACCAGTGCTCGATCGAACTGTGACACTTTACCCCACCAAGCTTATGCAAGATTTCATTAATAACGTCTCTCGCTACCCCCGCTTTTTCATTACGATTTGTCTGGGGATTTTCTTTTTCCTGTTCGAGCGGCTCAAGCCCATGCTCGATCGACCGGCAACTGCGATCGCCCTGATTACTTCGATTGTAGCGACTTTTGTCTTCCTAACTTTTACACTGCGCGCCATGTTAGGCCTGAGTTCGGTTTAAAGGCAAAGTTTTTGCCTCAAAAAGCTAGCTACCTCAGAGGATCTAGAACACACAAACAAGGCAGACAAAGGGTTTGGGGAAGTTACAAATTTTGAGTTGCAGTTGAAAGACCAACTCCGAAAGTAACTGGCAACTCTTGAGTGCGATCGTACACTTGACAATAGTTGCTGCGATAGATTGGAAGAGGAAGTTAGTAAGCGGCGTTACGTCAGCGCTGCTCAACCAAGGCGCAGGCAAACATTACCGAAGTGCAGGACAAGCGTTTGGGGCTATCAACATTCACTGGGGAAATACTGCACCTCTGCTTCCCCGCATTCAAGCGTTAATCATTAGGAAGCGGCACACCCCGCCCCGCTTTCCTCTCCCGTTAACCTGACGGTATCACGAGAGTTTCCAGCGGACAAGTCAAATGAAATTTGAACACATCTATCAATTTTTTCAAGACCCCCCTCCTGTTTATCTAAACAAGGAACTAGCAGTGTGCTACATTCTCTCGGTGTTATTGCGCTCAGATTCCTACGGTACAGAACTGATCGGACAACTAGAGCGGGAATTCCCCATCTACCGACTTTCGGATACCGTCCTCTACAGCGCTCTGAAATTCCTCGAAGATGAAGCCGTGATCACCGGTTACTGGAAAAAAGTAGAAGGACGCGGCCGTCCCCGCCGGATGTATCAAATCCTCCCCGAGTGGCGGCACCAAGCTCAAGACCTGGCTCGTCTCTGGCACGAGTATATCGGTCAGGGTAACGGCGCGTCAGGGCGCCGGCCCCGCGCCGTAGAAACTGGTCACACGGGTTAGCGCAGTTTGAATCGGATGCCTAAACCCTTTAGATGCTGGCGCTACTTGCAAAGCGATTTGCCCGTCCGAAGCCTTCGCTTTGCTAGATCGCCGCACAGCGATTAAAGCAGCTACACGGTAGTCAGGACTTACGCATTGTCACTTGAGAATTAGCGACGCTGGGGAGATATGGGATTTTGGTGATGGGGAGAAAAACGTCTTGCAGAAGAAGCGTTCTGGGAATTTTGGTGAAAAAGTGTCTGCGTAAGTCCTCGATCGCTTTCGTCTGTAAACTTATGTAAAGTAATAGTAGATAATTTCAATTACACAAACTTCTACCGATGGATACTGCTGTTCTTCCTTCCACATTTGTGCTGACGCTGCTGTTGGCTGTTGGCTTGTTTTTCTTCATCAAGGCCTCAGTCAAACCTCGAATCGAACAAGTCAAGCTTGCTTCCGACAGCGCCCAAGAGTCACTCTTAACCGAGCTACAACAGTATTTTGCCCAGAGAGCTTACCGAGTTGCAGCCGTCGATGCTCCCAACTACAAAGTCACCTTTGAGGGTTTTGTGCGGCCGAGTTGGTTTTTGGCTATTTTTTTAACCATGCTAAGTGCAGGCGGCACTCTTTGCTTGGGACTGGTTTTGGGAATGCTAGTTCCCCAGCAGGGTCAAATTTTCCTAGCTTTGGTACTGCTGTCCCCGCTGGCGGGCGTATTTTACTGGAAAAAAGCTGGACGTTCCGAGCAAGTCTCCCTCAAACTCGAATCAGTTGCTGAGTCGGGAAGCCAAACCAAGAGCTTTGTTACTGTCAGAGCTCACCGCGACGAACTAGCAGCTATGCAAAAAGCTTTAGATTTGAAACCCCTAGAAGAATAATAAAAGTTTGGTGCGGAACGTTTTTTGATATGCTGGATGCCGTACTTAGACTTCGAGCAGACAAACCGATGAATGCTTGTGGCTTTAAGTTGGCCCGGAAGTTCGATCGACTCTCACAGTCAAAAAAAACCATTATCGTGAGAGTGCCAATTGTGGCGATCGCCCTAATCGGCGATCGATCCTGTTGCGATGGCTCCTTATACCCTAGTTGCTAAGGACTTTTCGCATAAATTCAGTTGGCACTCTCCAGACAATGAAAAATCTCGCGCTTTTGTTAAAAGAGTTAGAAAAACATTGCTGTCAATGTTTTGAGCTAAACATTTTGGTTTATGCGCGACTGGCTGACACCACAGGAATTTTTTCTGTGGTAGCTTCCAGCATCACCTTTAAGCTGGGAAACAAGAAATGGTTCTCTTCTACGTATTGGGCTCCAAATAAACCTTTTTCAGCCCAGAAGTATCTGTCAGTGGTATGCTCGTTACGCTTGACTAACAGCAAAGCTGGGGGAGCAATGCCTTCGGCATGGATGAACTTGCGAGCCGCTGTTACGGGTTTATCTTCGCCGCTCTCGATGCTATATTGAGGCACACACTCTAAAATTCTGCGTCCTTCTTGTCGGCGGCGACTCTTGCGTTTGCGTCTCCTGGCCAATTTCTTTACCTCCTCTGTGAGCAGACAGTATGAGCAGACAGGTTGTAATGATAGCTACCAAATCCGAGGCCAGTATATCCGTTCTAGCTCAAAACTTCAACTGGTTTTAATATATCGACACAATCTTAACATTCGTATCGATCGACAAAAATTTAGCGGTTGGGGTAATGTGGGCCGAAAGTTCCGGCAAGAGACCAGCTTTGGGATCTGTGGAAGCTGCACGGACGGCGGTTTAGGGCAAGTTTGGTTCGGGAGGGCCGGATGCCTTCAATATAGCTGCGATCGAGCACTCGCGAAGACACCTGAAATCTAGAAGTCTCTCATCTGTAATCGGCGGCCGATCGGTTGTAATTTACTTAGAATTCCGTTAGATATCTTAATGTGGCGCTCATGTTAATGCCAGCCAGTTCAGAATTTGTCAAGCTTTGCCGATCGCAGGTAGCGATCGCCGTTAGTTTGGGAGCGACATTCAGCGCCGTATACCTGACACAAGAGCTGGTATCCGGGAGCGAGGCAAAGTTGGTGCAGATCGCGGTTTACCCAGAAACCTCCGTCGAATCGGCCCAAAATCAGGGGTTGAGGCTGCAATCTTCCGAAAGTTCGACATTGAAACAGGTGCCGCAGCTGCTGGCAGGGCCGGCGAGAGCTGTGGAAGAATCAACGGTGGGGGCGATCGCACCCGAGCCACTTCCGGGTAATGAGCGTAGTTCCCATCAGTGCCAAGGCCCGGAGAATCTGTGGCAGCAGCGTCGGCAAATTGTGACGCCTCTGATACACGAGGGAGCTGTAATGGGACTCCTGGTCACAGGTAGGCAAGACAGGGCTTGGAACGATCGAGAGGAGGCGACTATGCAACAAATTGCTCGCACCTTGGCCCTGGCGTGCATTTTAGACCAGCGCTCCCAGTGGATGCAGCAGGAATTGAACTCTTCTGGGCAAATTCAGGCTCAGGTTTACGACACGATGCACAATTTGCTGCACCAGTTCAAAAGTCCGCTGACAGCGCTGCGAACTTTTGGCAAGCTATTAGCGCGGCGGTTGGTACCAGAAGACAAAAACCGCAATGTGGCTTTTAGTATTGTCCGAGAGAGCGATCGGCTGCAAGAGTTGCTCGGCCAGTTCGATCGAACCGTTGACACCGGCGAAGCAAATCTGAGACTGCCATCTGACACTTCAGAAACAGCAATTTCCAATGTGGAATTAACCAGACATTCTCCTCTGTCGCTGACTGCAACTGCGCTCAATTTGAAGGAATCCTGTGCTGTTGCAGAAGTCTTAAAACCGCTGTTAATTTCCGCTCTGGCGATCGCCTCTGAAAGGCATCTTTCATTGGTAGCCGACATACCGGTGGATTTGCCGCCAGTTTCAGCGAACGATCGAGCTTTGCGGGAAGTTTTGAGCAATTTAATTGACAATGCTTTGAAATATACTCCTGCCGGCCGCCAAATTTATATTAAAGTTAGGTACAAAGCAGCTTCGGGCGATCGGGATCAGCGCCGCCAATTGCCTGCGGTAGCAGTTGCAGTCAGCGACACAGGTTCCGGCATCCCCCCCCAGGATTTAGAGCATTTATTTGAGCGGCACTACCGGGGAGAAAAAGCACAGACAGAAATTCCCGGCACAGGATTGGGTTTGGCGATCGCCCGCGATTTAGTCCGCCAAATGCAAGGAGAAATCGAAGTATTTTCCCCAGTAAATCCTGAATGGCTGCCATCTGGAGAAGCTCATTTATATCCAACCGATCGCGGCACTACATTTGTGGTTTGGCTGCCGCTGAATAAGTAAAAAACTCTATTGATTGGAGACAGTTTTTATGAAGCATCTACCTTTCTTCGATAAAATCCCCAAGTTTTCAAATTCTTTAGAAAATCTCAAAAAACACTTTTTTACTGTACCGTTTTTAGCTGCTTTCAACACTCTGACTGTCCTGATTTTGGGCGGGCTGAGCGTATACGCAAAACTCGAAAACCAGGGAGACGGAGTTGAACGCCTGTTTAGCGATCCTTTTAATTTCTGGTTCCCTTACGAAGGCATCCTCACCGGAGTTTCCGAAGTTTTATGGTGCATCCCAGTCACAATTTGTGCATTTACCTTCGGAGTGCTGCGCCAAAAAGAGCCGCGCAGTCGATCGGCAATATTCTTATTTTTTAGTGCTTTACTGCTGGGAGTCTTTTTCCTGGATGACAGGTTTCGGATGACTTTGATTCTTTCTCGGTTGGGAATTTCTACGAAATTAATTTATTTGTGTTACGGGAGTGCTGTTTTCCTTTACGGAGTTAAGTTTTGGCGGTACATCAAAACCACTCCTTACCTGCCCTTGGTTGCAGCATTTCTCTTGTTCGCTATCTCCCGGTTTGAGGATATGTTAGCCTTGCCAAGTCAAGGAGTACACGCGATGTTGGAAGATGGAACTAAGTTATTAGCTCTTCTGAATTTGGCATTGTATTTTTGGCACGTATGTCATCAAGAACTTAGGCGGCATTTGCAGCAAAGGGAAGATCCCCCGTGCGCCTAGACGATATTACGAATTACAATTAAGAACCAACTGTCAACTGTGTCGCCCTGAGCGAAGTCGAAGGGTCAACTGTCAACTGTGTCGCCCTGAGCGAAGTCGAAGGGTCAACTGTCAACTGCTATACATCCGCCCTTACGAATCCGTTGCCGAACTTCCTTCAACATCCCAATTACCAAGGATTGCCAATCATTGTAAAAGCGGCCCAATAATAAGGATGCGAAAGCACTCGATCGCCCCGCCCCGCAATTTCTGGAGGCAAAGTTAGACTCACAGAAACTCCTTCGACTCGCAGCATCCCGTCTTGAATCCGCACGCGTCCCCGCAGCATCTGCAATTGCGCCCGCCGCAAAGCCTCGGCTTTAATCGTCAAATTGCCCTCGCGTCTGGGGGCGCGCAACTGCCGGTAAAACTCCGTCATCAGCCCCAAAGTCCCCTCATCGCTGACTTCCCACAAACTCGCCAAAGCCGATCGCGCACCGCTAGCTACCGCCAAACCCGCAAACCCCAACTCCGCCTCTTCGTCGCCCAAAGCGGTACTGCACGCGCTTAAAACTAACAGATTCACCGGCGGTGAATTCCACCGCAACTGCCGCATTTGATCTATTCGCAATTTGGTATCCCACAACTGAATGTAAGAATTTTTCGGTTCCCCGGGCTGGAATTCGCTGTGAGTTGCTAAGTGAATGATGCCAAAAGGCCGATTTGCCCGCTGAGCTTGCAAATTTCCGAGAGTAAAATCTTGATTCAAAAATGATTTTCCTTCACTTGGCGGCGCGATCGACTCTAACTCGATCGGTACCGCCGGCAGAGGCGCTTTATCTTCAAATACCGACACCCCCATCGCCAAAACTTCATCGTCAGCAATATTGTCGTAGCGGATATCAGTCAAACTCAAACTCGGCATCACGCTAAGGCTGTAGCGCTCAACTAAAAATTCTTTGCCGTCATAAAGAGCAGCAAACGGCACGCTCCGCAAACCTGCTGCCGGAATTATAATTAAATTATCAATATTTAAAGCTGTCAATACGGAGGTCATTGGCGCAATTAACCACCGATAAAGTTTTTGAGCAGAATCTAAATAATTAATGCTGCTTCTTCTTCTGGGATTAGTGATTTCGCTTTGCAAGGCGTCAGCCAATTGCAACACCTGCCAGCGCGTTGTCGCCGGAACTAAAACGCGCATCGGTTGAGCGTTAGCTGTTACTAACACTAATTCTAAATGCTCGCCGTTAGGAACATCGGAAACTTCTTTGCCCGTCGCTGGAGGCAAGCTCTCCTCCAACTTATCTCCGTCTAGGCGATCGGGCCCGGAGGTGAGGTTTTTTCTAACAGGCAATAGATTAGATAAATCCCGACTTGCCACCAGCACCGAACCATTTTCTTTGGCGGCGGCTGCATCCGAGGCGCTGACCCAATTCATATAAATAATTGCCGATTTGACCCCGGTAATCTGTTCATTTTTACGAAGATTTTCGTAAATTACAGACATATTAGTAATCGGCGTTCTTGCGGGGAATTTCAGATATTTTTCGTACTCGCGAGTGAAGGTTTGCTCAAATGCTAAAACTCCCGAACCTGCAGCATCGAATCTGCGAGAAGGAACGAAATTATCCGGGCTAATTGTGAAAGTTGTGTCGAGATTTTGCGGTCGCAATTCTACTTGCAAAGATGAAGGAAGTGACAGCGCAGGAGCCGGATTTACGGGCACTGTTGGCGGTTCGGGAATTGGTTCGGGAATTGGTTCGGGAATTGGTGCGGGAATTGGTGCAGGAATTGGTGCAGGAATTGGTGCAGGAATTGGCGCGCCCGGTGTAATTAAGGAAATCTGATTTGGTAAATTTCCCTGGGTGTAAGTTTCCCCAAAAGAAAAAGTGGGCAAAATGGCGTTTCCCGCGCCTGCATTAATGCTTCCCTGGGTTCCGTTGTCGATCGCGCCGCCAACTGCAAACGGTCGATCGCTACCGCCGCCGTGGCGAATTGCGATCGCCCCCGCCCCCGCACCTCCAGCAGTAGAAATACTGGCAAGATTGCCCGATATATCATCGTTGAAAACATTGTTCGATCGAAACAAACCGAGGGTTGTCACATCAACGCTGCCGCCAGTGCCACCAGTGCCGCCTCTAGCGTTGATAAAACCCAACTGAATGTTACCAGTCGCGCTCAGAGAAACAGCCCCGCCGTTGCCGTTTGAAGTGCTGCTGGAGTTGAGATCGAGAGCGGAAATCCCCGATGAAGAGGTGACAGCAATATTTCCGCCGATCGCCCCGTTCGCATTCAAAGCTCCCGCAGTTAAAGGGCTGGCATTACTTTTGAGTGCGATCGCGCCTCCAGTTCCCGTTACCGATGACGAGTCGATCGCGCCCACAGCAACCGCATTCCCCTCAACCCGAATCCTGCCGCCGTTGGAAGTAATATTGCCAGTCCGAACCTCGCGGCTTGCTTGCAGGTTGACGGTACCGCCATCCGTCCTTAAATTACCCTCTAAGAGGACATTTGCTGACTGGATATCGGCTCCCAAAGCGGCCGTGCTGTCCCCCCGCAAGGTAGCGGAATCTCGGGCGTTAACGCTCAAACTGCGAACTGCAATTGTGGAAGCAGCCGTCACGTTAAAAGCGTCAGCCGAGAGCAGGCCCAACCTCTGAGTTTGACCGACAGGCCCACCAAAAGTAATGTTACCGCCTGCGCGCAGGGTCAAATTGTTAGCCCGGCCAGTGAGGCTATTGAGGGTATTGGCAAAAGCGATATTGCCGTTAGTTGCGGCTAGGGTGGCGCTGCGATCGACTGTGACGGCACTGTTGAAAGCGATGTCGCCAGATGTCGCAATATTGCCCGAAACCTCGGTACTGCGGCCGTTGACGGTCAAACTCGCTAGCGGTGCAGCTTGACCGATCGTACCGCCGAACCGCACTCGCCCAGCGTCAAGTCTCAGGGCGCGAGCTCCGTCTAGGCTACCGTCCAAGAGAATGCTGCCCCTAGCTTGGGTGCTCAAAGCTGCATCAGCATTCAGGGACAGGTTTCCTGTAAAAGTTATATCCCCGCCGTTAGTCCCAATGTTGGCGCGGATCTCCGTTTTGGGCGCGTCGAGGGTGAGGGAAGCGCTGCCGCTGGTCGAGAGGGGATTGTCGATCGCGATCGATCTGCCTTGAAGTGTCAGCGGGCTGTTGAAGGTAATGGGTGCGACGATCGCGATCGACGAGGTGCTGCGGTTTTCGCGCCCGATCGCGATCGAGCCGAAACCCCCCGCCAAAGCGCCCAGATCCGCAGCCGTCAAGTCCAAAATGCCCAAAATATCGCCGGTGCCGCCGATCCGAATTGCTCGGCTGTCGTTGGGTTGCAAGCGAATTGTTCCCCCCGCACTGCTGACGGAATTGCGATCGCCCCTGAAGTCAATGCCGTTAGCGGTGAGAGCGATATTGCCGCCGTTAGCATTGAGTCCGCCCAGAGAGATGCTGCTGGCGAAAATGTTGATGTTGCCGCCTTGAGTCTCGATTAAATCGTTGGGGTCGTTGACAAAAAACACTCCGCCCGATCGGAATGTTACGGTGTCTCCCGTTCTCGCTTGCAGTCCAAGTTTGTTATCGGGCAAGTCTTGGACGGTGATGTAGCCCGGGGTTTCTAGAACCACGTTGCTGCCGGCCGCCATCTGTTCCAACTCCACTTCCGAGATCGATGTTTCAGTCGGTTCTGCAGCAGGTTCGAGTTCCGGGGCGGTGGATGGCGCGCTAGTTTCGCCGTTACCGCCCTGGATCGCAATATTTGCCGGATCGAGCCACAAAGTGCCGATCGCACCGTTAGTCGCGCGGGTATCGACCTCTCCTTGGAAAGTTAAAGCATTTTTGCCCGAAACTTCCACTCTGCCGCCGTTACCTGCTGCTGTGCCGCCGCGAGCAGTAATATTGCCGAAGAAGCGAGTTGTATTGTCTGACCAAATTACTGCTGTGCCGCCGTTGCCGCGGTCGATCGCGTCTGCTGCGATCGTAGAATCAGGACTAACATATGTCACCAGTGCGTTCGGCACTGGTTCCGTCCCCCGCCAGCCGCCTCCGACGCGCACAGTACCTCCGCCGCCTGTCCCCGAAGCATTGATATTTGCGCCGAACAGTCCTACTTTTTCCCCTAAAATATTGACTGTGCCGCCAATGCCGCCATCCGGGGCAAATACATTTACAGCACCCGAGACGATCGCACTTCCGGCATTTACCGGCACTGTGATGCCGCCAGTCAGTACCAATTGACCTTGTTCGTTTGTCGTTAAACCTGTGGCCTCTGCGGCGCCCGGGCCCGTCAGCAACTGAGGCAAAGCAACCGGGGCGATCGCCGATTTTTCTGACTGCAAAGACGGAGTAATTTCTAAACTCAATAAGTTACCGGCTTGACTGATGCGGACTGCATTTTGTCCGACAGCAGCCACTGTAATTTGACCTGCAGGGGCGGACAATTGCCCGGTATTAATCACTGCGCCGCCCAGCAAAGTTAAATTTTGCCCGCTGCCAACTGCTAAGTTTCCCGCATTGACAATTGTCCCAACTTGTGAGTTATTAAAATTAAATTGATTGGGATTTCCTACTAAAGCTTTGTAATCATTAATTCCGGCCCAATTGAACCAGCCGTCGCTGAAACCAATCCCCGCAGCAGTTGTAGCGAAAAAAGACCCCGGCACGTTCAATCTCGCATTTTGACCGAAGACAATTCCTGCCGGATTCATCAGGAATAAATTCGAGTTCCCGCCGCTTACAGAAATCAGACCGTTAATGACGGAAACATCGCCACCAGAAATCCGCCCTAAAATATTTTGAATATTTGGATTAGTTAGAAAATTAGCAACTTGACCTTCGCTGAGATTAAATTGGCTGAAGCTGTGAAACAGATTTGCGCCGTTTCCCGACAGTTGTCCGCCGCTAATGTCTGTGCGATTTTGCTCCTTATTGACAACAGTATTAGTGCCGTCATTCGCTGGGACGACTGATTGCGATCGAACTGCTAGCGGTAGCAGCCAAAAACCTAATGTCAACATTAAAGCAGAGCGAAAATAGGTCATTAGTCGTCAGTCATTAGTTATTAGTCATTAGTCATTGGTCATTGGTCATTGGTCATTAGTCATTAGTCATTAGTCATTAGTCATTAGTTATTAGTCATTAGTCTTAGCCGGAAGGAAGAGGGAAGTCAGAAAAGCCTATTACCAATTCCCATGCCCAATTCCCATGCCCAATTCCCCCTGCCCCCTGCCCCATTCTAATCCATTGTAGTTTTGATTTTTTTTGAGCTGTAATGTTCCGCCAAAGTGCCAATAAACTTAAAAAGCTCGATCGTGGGCCGGCACGGGGGTTGACAACGGGTGTCAATGGAGTGAGGGGGCCGAACGACATCCGAAAGCACCCCTTGTCAGAATGTCGGAAATACAATGCAGATTTTATATTTATCTGCCGTCGGTGTCTTGACAAAATGCCCCCAGAATCCTATGATTGGAGCAATAATTGGATGAGACAGCAAAAACCCACGAAATAACTGGCTCCTCTAACGAAGTTAAAAACAAAATATTGATGCTTTTAGAGACCAACCATGCAAACTCAAACTTTCCCATTTTTAACAGAACAAAGAGTAGAGCGGATGTTTTTGTCAGGTGAACTGACTCGCGATGACAGACAGCGAATTCAGCTAATGCTCTTAGATGAGTCGATCGGCGAAAATGAATTGAGCTTAATTGAAAGAGTCATGGAAGGCGTAGTCAAGGGCATACTTGACGTGCTGTATTAATTTAAAATTTGCACGCGCCAATGTAAATGTAGGGTGCGCCGGGGCGCGCACCTTATCCTAATACTACGATTTCAAATAAAATCCAAAATCTGTCTAAAAATCATCATCCGGGCCCTCATCCGATATCTCATCGCGACGCACGAGTTCAGAAGGAGGCCGATCGCTACTCCAGCCCCACCACACGCAACCGCACTGGCAGCGGTAAAATTCCTGCCACTTGCGGCGGTTGAACTCGGTGTATACTGGCGATCGGCGATTAATCCAGACCTCATTGGCATCCGTGCAGCTAGCAGCGCACTTGGGACAGCAAAACTCAGTAGCGTGAACCGCCGTCGCAGTCCATTCGGGAGGATGTGGAGCAAAAGCTTCCATGTGTTGCGTGTTTCTATTTAAACTGCTGGTAATTAGGGCAAATCAACGATTGCTAAAGATCCGCAGAGCTCGCAATGACATAAGCAACGACATAAGTACGCTGTTGAGTGCGTAATTCCTATGACAGTTATTTTTTTGGCATTTGCCGTCCGATGAATAGTATAACTGATGTGGTGCAAGCCGTCGATCGGCATTCTCAGCTATTTCAAGGACTAAGCTCATGTCTATCTACAATTTTATCTCGTTTCTGGGCATCTTTGGCTTGTGCGCGATCGCCTGGATTTTTTCAGAAAACCGACAACGTAAGTATATACCTTGGCGCGTCATCATCTGGGGCATTGGCCTCCAATTAGTCTTGGGATTTTTAGTATTCCTGTTCCCCCCAACTCGCATCGCCCTAGAGTGGTTTACAGGCTTACTGGATGGAGTATTCACCGCTGCTGACACCGGAGCGAGATTTGTATTCGGCAAAAACATTGTACCAATACCCGGTCAAGACCCGCCAGTTAATTTAGGATATATCTTCGCCTTTCGAGCTTTACCGACAGTAGTCTTTTTTTCGGGCCTCATGGCCTTGCTATACAACATCGGCGTGATTCAAATTGTCACCGAAGTTTTTGCCAAAATATTTTATATGACAATGCGGTTGAGCGGCGCGGAAGCCCTCAGCGGTGCTGCTAATATTTTCGTAGGAATTGAAGCAGCAATTGTCGTCAAGCCTTATTTGCCGAAAATGACTCGTTCCGAGCTTTGTGCAATCCTCTCCTGCTGTTTTGGGACTGCTGCTTCTTCAACTTTAGCAATATATGTCAGTTTTCTCAAGCCAGTTTTTCCAAATATTTTAGGGCATTTAGTTTCTGCTTCAATTATCGCCATTCCTGCTTGTTTTGTTCTCTCTAAAATTTTAGTTCCAGAAACAGGAGTGCCGCTGACAATGGGCGGCATTCCCAAGGAAGAACGGAAACCTCAAAGCCGCGAATTTATCGGCGACGAAATTGCCGAAATCGACGGCGAAGCGCTCAAACAAGAGACTGTGGGCGGAGAACCCATCGAACGAGTCAGCCCTTTGGATGCAGCGATAATTGGCGCGTTAGACGGAGTAAAAATGGCAGTGGCGATCGCCGCTGTTTTGATTTTAATCTTGGGCTTAGTGTCCTTAATCAATCAATTCTTCGGCTGGCTAGCAGTTTTACCGGCTCCGATCGGCACAATCTTTAGTTTCGTAACCCTCCAAAACATTCAAGGAGCCTTATTTTACCCGCTAACCTTGTTAACCGGAGTTCCGTTTGAAGATTCTTGGACAGCATCAGTAATTATCGGCCGCCGGCTGTTAGAAACGGCGATTCCGCCTTACCAAAGTCTAGCAGAAGCATCGGCAAAAGGACTGGTGAGCGATCGTACAGTTTTGATTGTCAGTTATGCCCTTTCCGGCTTCGCCCACCTCGCATCTGTCGGCATATTTGTCGGCGGCACGATCGCCCTAATTCCATCCCGCCGCAAAGACATTTCAGAACTCGGTTGGAAAGCATTATTTGTCGGCACCTTAGCTACAATGATGATAGCTTGCATCGCCGGCTTATTTGACACCGGAGATGCCAGCATTTTAGGCACTAAAACAGCCCCCGCTGCGCCGCTAACAGCCCCCGCTTCTGGGACACCACCGGCATCCCCAGCCGCGAGTCCAAAGCCGTCAGTTGCCCCAGCAATTGCCAGTCCGAAGCCTTCGCCTAACGCCGGAAAAGCAACTCCAAAAGCTAATAGTAAATCTCCCTCTCCCGAATCCAAAAAAAGCCCTTAAATAGTTGACAGTTGACAGTTGACAATTGACAGCGGAGAGTGGGCAATTGACAGCGATTGTCCACTCTCCAATAATTCAATTCAATAGCAACGATCGATTACCAGGGCTGTTTCATTCTCAGACAAATCATCGTTTTGTAGGGGTAGTGCCCCCGTGCCTACCCTCCCCATCCAGGATTTTGCAAGTGTTTCAAAGATTGGGGCGAGCACGGGGGCATCGCCCCTACAAGAGAATGAAACAGCCCTGGATCAATTACCCATAATCCGTTGCCACACTTCCCTTAATTATGAATCCCGAACCCGAAATTCGCCGTCTGTTAGATGTGATGCCCGCCTCCGGCCGCATGATGAGTAAAATTATTAATAAGCCCC
>JAUBOH010000083.1:16277-20243 GCA_036700145.1 Microcoleus occultus BM001215366 | reverse complement strand
CCACCACTAAGACTCCAAAATTGGCGGCAGTCCGATCGACACGGGGCGATCGACTCGACATCTCCGACACTTGGCACGGCTGCCACGGCTCCAAAATTGCACCATTTAGGGCGGTGTGGGTGAGTTTGAGGTGATTGGATGGTGAGGACTGCCACGGCTGGCACAATTGCACCTAACCACGGTTGGAGCGGTGGGAGTGTTGCGGGTCTAGCGCGGTCGCTCGGAGCGATCGGACTGTTGCCAGTGTCGGAGCGGTGGCGGTCTAGCTTTTTTGCGTCACACTCGCACGTTAGAACACCACACTTTTTTTAAAACTGGTTGTAGACACAAGACCCGCCAGAGAAAGTTTACAATTGTGACGTAAATAGTTGATATGTGTTATAGATAAATTATAGGGGTTTAATGTTGAGAATCTGAAAACTGTTAAACACTTAGTATTTAGAAAATAAAAATATGCCTCAAAGAATTAGTGATATATTTCAAATTTCTCCAAAATTATTAAGAGAGCATAATGTTTATAATGGATTTGTTGACATCGACTCAGAGTTGTATGTCGATCCAAGGTTATTACCACACACATCTGTTGAGGAATTAAAAGGTACAGATCAAACAGTTTTAAATTTTTTTGATACTGTATTAAGAAACATATTGGAATTTTTAGAATATCAAAATGAATGTGAAGAAAGAACATTAAAGAAAGATGAAATTATTGAAAGTTTAAAGTTTCCTGAAATTCCCCTTACAGGATTAGGATATTCAATCAATCATAATTCAGGTAGAGGTATTGGTGTTATACTAGCAACAAATTTGTCAACAACCGTTATAGATATAGTAAGAAAAGGAATAAAAGATCCGATTATTTTTGAACTAGCAGAAGTTTTTGAACAAAAGTATGGCCCGGATAGAATTAGTGACATGATACTTTGGATATTGTTATCAGATCTAGTTCAATTTTCATGTCGAATTGCAAAAGACTTAAATTTACCAACATCGAAAAAATCCACATTGATAGGTGGGGAAACATATAATAATTTACCTTGTTGTCCAACTCAAATTAACGTCAATCCTGGTCAAGGTTTTCTTTTAGTACCTGAAGATATATTAACTTCGCTCCCAGTTGCTCGTTCTTGGGAAGAGAGAGAGCGTGTAACTATTCACAATCATGAACTTAGAAATTATATAAATAAAAAGATTACTAAGTATACATATCTATCTCCATCATATAGAAAACTTGTTAAAAATAAAATTCTTTTTAGAGAAGTCGTTCTTCAACATCCTGAAATAATGAGGGATTTTATTAAAAAATATAAAGCTAAAGAGGCAAAATCATACGACTTTAAAAACGATCCAAATGATGTGTTCAAATGGCATGATACCGCCAGAAACTATGCTGAACGTTTTCCTCTGAAAATTACACATTCGAGTGGTAAAGGCTTTCTTAATAACGAAGAAATTGTAGAGAAAATATGTGAACATTTTCGTAAATTAGTAAATTTAGGATTGGATAGCGCTTTTTATAGACCAGGAAGAGAACCTAAAAAGGAAGAAAAAGGACAACTTATTTTATTAGAATTACTTGAACAATATTTGACTGGAAGTCCTTTAATTGTGAAATATGCTCCTAAAGAAAAAGTTATAAATTTATGCCACTCCAATTCATATATTGCATATAGAATTATATTAAAATTCACATCTACGCCTGGAATAAATAATAGCTATGATGCAGTAATTGAAAATATTTACACTAACTTTCAAGGCTTATATAATATTTTATTTATTATAGAGGTTGATAGAGGTAAAACAATACAAGACATAGTGACTCAATCTAATATACAACCGCTTATTAATGAAAGTAAGTTTTTTAAAAGACATTATATCTATGCAACAAGTAGATTTTAGTGAGAGCTATCGGAGCGGTCAGTTAAAGTAGGGTGCGTCAGTTCGTAGATTCTCGATTTTTAGCGAAAATAACGGCGACTGACGCACCCTACGGCTCAACTCGGTGTTAGCAATATGAGCTGTTTTGATAAGATCGATCGCACTTCATCCAATCCCATCTCCACATCCGCCAAAATCTCCCCCACAGTCTTCCCACCAATTTGTAGGGGCGGTGCCCCCGTGCCCGCCCTGTCTGGGGGGGGTACACAACCTTGCAAAAACTCAAATTCCGCACTTGACAAATTGAGCAATTGGTAATTGCAATCAAACACTTGTTGGCTCGGCCAACCGTGCATACAAACACTCAACTCTGGAATTGCCGCCAAAAGTGCTTTATCGTCCGACCAATCAATCTTATTAACCGGCTTTTTGCCCAAGAAAAACTCGTAATGAGTGATTTCCGTATCCAACAATTCAATTAATCGATAAAGCTCCCGTTCCGTCAAACCCCGAGCTCTTTCTATCAATTCCGGCGCTTTCCCCAAAAGTCTTTCTAACTGCCAATATCCCGGATTTGAGAAACCGATAAATTCCAATCCCGAAGCGTCGATTAACTCGAACAAAGTCTCAATATTGTAGTCAATTTCCTGCGGGTGAACGTACATATCAGCAAAACATTCGTCTCGCTGATTTTCTCCTGCCCAACGCTGTTTTTCGTACTTGACAAGGCGGTTGGTTTCTGGTAAAGAAGCGAAGATTTGACGACCGACTTTCACACCATCGGGATAGTCGCCTTTTTGAGTTCCTTGCAGAAGTGCGATCGCCCTTTGCATCAGTTGAATTTCCCAGCGTCCGAGCTCAGCATACACAAAAATGTGCATCAAGCCACCCGGGGCCAACTTCGCCGCCAGTGCTTGAATCCCGCGAATCGGATCGGGCAAATGGTGGAGCACGCCCACGCAGTTGATCAAATCGAACTCGCCATCTAACTCGACGACATCGTACAAGCTGAGGTGACGAAAATCTGCTTCTCGCGCGCCCGATCGGCGACAGCGTTCTTGTGCTACCTTCAAAGCACCGGAACTAAGGTCGATCGCCGTCACCGACGCTTCAGGATTCAGGTGAATCAGGTAATCCGTACTCGAACCCGTGCCACAGCCAGCATCCAAAATCCGAATATCCAGTTTTTGCGGCTTGTGCCCGGTGCAAAAATTGTAAGCATCAGGCCAACTCCAGCGCCAGTTATACCCCGGGGGCGGTTCGTCACTCAACGGATCGGGCGGAAAAGGGAAAGTATCGTACAGTCGGCGCACCGCAGCGCTGATATCGGGTGAAGTTTCCATAAATTAGGGAATAGTTTTGAATTTTGAGTTAGGCTCAGGGATGGGGATTGGACTGACAACTGACCGCTGACAAGTGACCACTAACCACTGACAGCGCTAGCGTAATAAAACTTATCATTTTTTCTCATATAAGCTCTCTTAAATCTATACAATAAATCTCGGCAGGCTTTTTAACAAACGAGGACTGTCAATAACTCACCGCTGAGCTTTCGGGTAAAGCGGAGGCGTCTTTCAGCAGAAAGTAACAGGCAAAAACCAAGGTAAGAGAAAATTTTTGATTTTCTTTTCCCTGGATTGACGGCACTTGCTGCGATCGCCCACTCGTCAACTCTCTTGCCAAATCTTTTTTTCCACGGGTGTAAGGGCCTGGCGCAGCGGAGGGAGTACCCCGTGACTGCCTTCGGGTCGGACATTTCCTGGCAAGACGAAAGATGAAACCAAAACATTTTAATCTAAGAAAGTAAGCCGCTCGAACCTCGTGACAGGTAAAGGCAAAAAGTAAACAAAGCAAAAATACCTAATTTCACCTGCATCAGAAGGCAAGGTTAGTCTGGGTAAATGCTGTAACCGATTTAGATAGGGAGCGAAGGAGTCTAATGACTGTAAAAGCAAGTGGTGGAAGCTCAGTTGCACGTCCGCAACTATATCAAACTGTACCGGTCGCAACGATTTCGCAAGCAGAACAGCAAGACCGCTTCCTACAGCGGGGCGAACTCAGCGAACTGGCAACTTATTTTAGTTCCGG
>JAUBOH010000083.1:0-16177 GCA_036700145.1 Microcoleus occultus BM001215366 | reverse complement strand
GCTGCTGCGATCGTCGGACAATATTTTGACGTAGCAATTAGCGAATTCAAAGCTCCCACACCTTCACCCAAGGTGCGTCAGCGCGAAAGCAATGACCAGCAAGGGCTGCAACTGCCTCAAATCTACTTCAACGCAGCGGAAAATCGGGCGAAATTCGTCATGAAGACCGGTCTGTCATCGGCTGAAAAGATTGAAGTAATCAAAGCAGCTTACCGCCAAGTTTTTGAGCGCGACATTACCCGCGCTTACAGCCAAAGCATTTCTGACTTGGAATCCAAGGTCAAAAATGGCGAAATCTCCATGAAAGAGTTTATTCGCCGCCTTGGCAAATCTCCTCTGTACCGCCAGCAATTTTTCGAGCCGTTTGTTAACAGCCGTGCTGTAGAATTGGCTGCCCGTCACTTCCTCGGCCGCGGTTTGAGCTCGCGGGAGGAATTTAGCAAGTATTTTGCGATCGTCACTAAAGGCGGCCTGGCTGCCCTCGTAGACGCAATGGTCTATTCTCAGGAATATGCCGATTACTTCGGCGAAGAAACAGTGCCTTACCTGCGCGGTTTGGGCCAAGAAGCTCAGGAATGTCGCAACTGGGGCCCGCAAATTGATTTGTTCAATTTCAGTGCTCCTTTCCGCAAGGTTCCTCAGTTCATCACCTTGTTCGCTGGCTACACCCAGCCTCTGCCAGACCAGCACGTTTACGGTATTGGTAACGATCCGCTCGAAATTCAGTTCGGGGCGATTTTCCCGCAAGAAACTCGCAATCCTCGGAACCGTCCGGCTCCCTTCGGCAAAGACACTCGCCGCATCCTGATCCGTCAAGGTGCGGGGATTGACAATCAGTTGAGCAATCCGGCGGCTCGCGGTGCTGCTCCTGGTTCTCTGGGCCCCAAGGTCTTTAAATTAGACCAGTTACCCAGCAACTATGTGGCTTCCAAGAAAACCGCTCGCGGTGTCTCTAGCAGCTACAGCAATGCTTCCAGTGTCAAATATACCGAAAGTTCGACTCAAGCGGTGATTCGGGCTGCTTACCTGCAAGTGTTTGGTCGCGATGTGTTCGACGGCCAGCGCCAAAAGGTGGCGGAAATTAAGCTGGAAAACGGCGACATCCCGATGCGCGAGTTTATTCGGATGTTGGCTAAGTCTGACGTGTTCCGCAATATGTACTGGAGCAAGCTTTACGTTTGTAAGGCGATCGAGTATATTCACCGCCGACTCCTGGGACGCCCTACCTACGGCCGTCAGGAAATGAACGCTTACTTTGACATTTGTGCCAAGAAGGGTTTCTACGCACTTGTCGATAGCATCATGGACAGCATGGAGTACAACGAAGCTTTCGGGGAAGATACAGTCCCTTACGAGCGCTACGTGACTCCCGCTGGTTTGTCGATGCGGACGATGCGTACAGGTTCCTTTGGCGAGAAGAAGGCCAACGTTGAGCCGACTCCTGAAACGCCTCGGTTTATCGAATTGGGTACTGCGAGCGATGGCGGAGATATTCAGTTGCAAACTCGCCTTGCTCAAGGTGTCAGCAAGCGCCGCGAACAAACGAAGGTGTTCAAGCTGACGACTACTTCGGATAAGGTAGCTTTGAAAACTTTAATTCAAGCTGCTTATCGTCAAGTTTTTGAGCGCGACATCAATGCTTATGTGAAGAATGACTTCACGGCGCTCGAAAGCAAATTGGGTAACAATGAAATCAATCTCAAGGAGTTCATTGAAGGTTTGGGTTGTTCGCCACTGTATGTCAAACAGTTCTACGCACCTTATCCAAACACTAAGGTGATTGAGTTGGGTACGAAGCACTTCTTGGGCCGTGCTCCTCGCAATCAAGCGGAGATTCGGACTTACAACCAAATCTTGGCTAGTAAAGGGATTAAGGGCTTTATCAACGCGATGTTGAATAGTGTTGAATATGCTGAGGCTTTTGGTGAGGATGTTGTTCCTTACCGTCGCTTCCCGACTCTGCCGGCTGCTAATTTCCCGAATACTGAAAGGCTGTACAACCAGTTGACTAAGCAGAATGCTGATGTTGTGGTTCCAAGTTTTGAGCCTGTGGCTGCTACTGACAGAAGCTAGATTGATTTGAGTTTTTAGATGTTAGATTACTGCTAATTTGACATCTAAAATAGTTGAAGGGCTGGTGTAGTTACCGGCCCTTTTTTATTACTGGTTTGTTATGTTGTCGCAACTTTTTCGACTAATCTGCACTGACTTGACTCTTGGCTTTAGCTGCTCGTCTTCCCCAAGGCTTTAGAACCGATATCCCAATGATGACAGCGAGAGAAAGCACTTGAATTAGAGTTCCGAGCAACACACCCTTAGCATCGAATCCGTAGACTGGATTGCTAAGGGCTTGCAATCCTTCTTGCGCTGACAATTTTTCAGCAGCATTACCCCACGGAAACAGCCAGAAGGTTCCAAATACAACTAATCCAGTCGTTAGAACCCACTTTGCAATCACCCAGTAAAACTTGGTAAATCCATAGTTCGTTACCCAACAAAGGAACGTTGCTGTAACTACTGAACCAATGGCTGAGGGAATTACAATCCAGTCATCCAGTAGATTAATTGCAGAATCGAGAGCATTCAGTACGTCGGCGTTGGTTGACTTTGTGTTTCTGTGCGACAAAAGAAACATACTCAAGACGGCTCCTGTCCACAGTGTGGCAAACCCAACGTGTGCTGACAGCAACCAGTTTTTTTGATTGATACTCAGTTTTGGCATTTTCCCTCCTAAGCTGTTGCAATTTGAAAACCGCAAAAATCTCAGCCCGCATTGATTTAAGCTGTGCGAGCCATAAATTCAATATATTGATAGTTAATATATGAAGTAATTTTCTAAAAGTCAATAGTGAAGGGCTAATACCGCTAGAAAAAATTCTGAACAATTCGATCGAGGAGCTTCAAAGCGGTTTCTTGCTCTGCTTCTGGAATGTTCTCCGTCGCCTTTTTAATTGTCTCTGCGCCAACAGCAGGCAGGACATACATGAGTTGCTTCCCTTCGCCTGTCAGCCAAATTCGCACGATACGGCGATCGTCGGCGTCACGTTCTCGGTAAACAAGGTTGCGCTCTTCCATGCGATCGACTACTCCTGTCAGCGTTGCTCCCAACTGCTTGAGCTTGTCAGCGATTCCAGAAGTTGAAAGACCGTCTTCTTCCCACAGACAGCATAAGACAAGGTAGTGAAATGGAGTTATACCGTAGGGTTCAAGCCGTTCTAAAAAGTCGCGGTACATCACTTGAGACGCAAGTTTCAGCTTGTATCCCAAGTTGTAAGGAGCCAGAGCGTATTTCCATTGCTGGAGAAATTCAGCGTTAGACGATGAATTAGGCATTTTATAAAGGCTTTGGCTGCTACACCAAATAGTTAATTTGTTAACTATTCTATGCCGATCGCTGCACTACCTGTCTCAAACCATAGCCCTACCAACCATCTTCAGATTACCTAACCTGGCAATTCACGAGTAAGCTTCAAATATTCTCGTTCGCTATGGTAATGCTGTAGCGGGTGATTTTTGGTGATGTTACGCTGTTTATCGATCGGCGATTGAAATCGCTTCTACAAAAACAAAGTCCGGATGGTGCGCGGACTAAGATATACATGGATTTGGCATCTGTATAATATAAGTTATGCGAATGCGCCCCGGTGAGTGAGGACACACTCAACCGAGGCGACTTCTCCAAAGTCCGACTATCCGAACTAGGAGTAACTTAAGTATGACAAAACCCAGATACGACGAGGAGAAAGATGAAACCCGCCATGCGGCAGTAAGTGAAGAATACTGCGAAGACATGGCAGATAATTATGGGTGGACGCTGAAGCAGGCAGAGCTAGTCGCAACTGATGTGTTACCTGTTTTACCTGTGGATTGCGTTTTCGATGGGTACTGCGAGTTTCCACCCTCTCGCATGGATTTAACGCAAGGCGACTACTTCAAGGAGGAAAAAGAAGATGCGTAAACTGATTCTGTTTAAAGCGGATAAAGGTGAAATTCAAAAGTATCGTCAGAAAACTGAGACACAAATCGGAAAGTCATTTTACCGCATTGCAAATGTGGATTCAGTACCCTCTTTGATCGACACCATTGCCGAACACTACGACTCTAGTGGCAAACCTGCTCCTGCGATCGGACACCGACTGACGGAAACTGTGCCAGAACACCGGGACTCCTTTCGAGATAGTGGCTGGGAAGTTGTTCGGCTGGAAGAATACACCCCTGAAATCCCGCCTCCCTATGGTGCAGGGTTTGATACAATTTGCATTTGCTACTGTGCTTATAAGCCTTTAACACCTGAAGAAGTCTGGATGAAAAAGGCTCACCGCCTTGCTCCATCTCTAGCTTCCTTTGGTGGTGATGAAAAGGCTTATCAGGAGTGGCTAGCTACTCAGTTGGAGGAAGCGCAGGCTGAATCGAAATCGGCAACGGAGTGGCTCAAGACTCAAGAAAAACAGCCTGCTGAGGTGTAGTAAAAGAAAAGACATTCACAAAGAATATAACGACAATGATAACAAACAGAAGTGAGGACAAGTCAATAGACCTAAGTTCACAAAGGTTCTATCATGGCACTAAGGCAAATCTGAAGCTGGGAGACCTGATTGAACCAGGCTTTAATTCAAACTACGGTAAGAGGAAGAAGGCATCCTATGTCTATCTAACCGCCACCTTGGATGCTGCTATTTGGGGAGCTGAACTTGCCTTGGGCGAAGGACTAGACAGAATTTATATAGTAGAGCCGACTGGTTCGATTGAAGATGACCCCAATTTGACGGACAAGAAGTTCCCTGGAAACCCAACAAAGTCATACCGTTCTCGGAATCCGCTACGCGTCTCTGGTGAGGTTACAGATTGGCAGGGACACACTCCTGAACAGCTCAAAGCCATGAAGGAGCATCTTGAGCGACTTAAGCAACTTGGTATTGAGGCAATCGAGGATTGAGCAAAAAGGTGAAAATAAAGTCGCAATTCACTTTTCCCCGCGAGGGGATTAAAACTTTATAAATTTATTGAAATTGGCAAAATTCTAACATCCGTTTGATTTTTGGCAACTGTCTTTCAGATTTCCGAAAAGCCAGCCAGATGCGATTGGTAACAGCTTGTGCAGGTTTGAGCACAAGTGTCAATCGATTTTGTGTCACCAAATCTGCACACAAGTAATCGGGAAGCACGCTAAACCCAAATCCGCATTCCACGGCTTGTCTGATTGCTCTTAAATCGGGAATAATTAATTTGGGTTGAACGTCGATTCTTCTGCCAAACACGACGCGCCAAAAGCGGCGGGCGATCGGCAATTCTTCACTGTATGCAATCCAATCTTGGGTTAACAGCCATTGAGATAGTGGGTTTAAATCTGCTTGACTGATTCCTTCGGCGATCGGAATCGCAATATTTGGCGGCCCGACTAGCCAGAAGTTCTCCTCGAATAGTAATTCGTATTCGATATCGGACAAGGTGATTTTTTGGGTAGCAATTACGATGTCTAGCTTTCCGGCTTTGAGTTGTTGGATTAACTCGGCTGTTAATCCAAATTGGACTGTGTAAAAAGTGCGTGAAGCGAAGCTATCCCGTAGGGAATCGTCCTGCGGTAATTTACCCAGCATTCGTTCTATAAAAAACTCTTGCGCTGTACCGATTCTGATGGTTTGCGGAGTTTCGGCGGTGGAGTGTTTGTGGGGAATTGATTCGAGTTTCTCGATCGCACCTACAACTTGAGTATACAGTCTTTTTCCCGCTTCCGTCGGCACCATCCGTCTCGGAGTCCTTTGAAACAACGGATTTCCCAAAGCTGATTCTAGGGCTGCGACGTGTTGGCTGACAGCCGGTTGCGTCAGGTGCAGGATTTGGGCCGCCCCAGATACGGTTCCGACGCGGTAAACCTCAATAAAGCTGCGATACCATTCAAAGTTAATCATAAATAGATTTATACCAGCCCTAAACTTTTATAATTTGTATTTTAGATAAATTCGACTTAGTATGAAAACAACAGCCGCAAACACACCCGAAAAAAAATAAATTATGACTAGCCAAAAAGTTCTGATTGTTTTAACCAGCCACGATACTCTCGGTGACACTGGTAAAGAAACTGGTTTTTATCTCCCAGAGGTGACGCATCCATTACACGCATTTACTCAGGCGGGATTAACGGTAGATTTTGTCAGCCCAAAAGGCGGCAAAGCTCCAATGGTTGGGATTGATTTAGAAGACCCGCTAAATAAGGCTTTTTTAGATGATTCTGAACAAGTTTCGCGAATCGAAAATACGCTCAATCCCGCACAAATTGACCCCGCAGAATATGGGGCTATTTTTTATGCTGGGGGACACGGGACAATGTGGGATTTTGCTGATAATCGAGAACTTGCTGCAATTGCTGCTGCTATTTACGAAGCAGGCGGGATTGTCGGTGCTGTTTGTCACGGGCCGGCGGCGTTAGTTAATATTAAGTTGTCGGATGGTGAATATCTGGTTGCAAATAAGACTGTGGCTGCTTTTACTAATGAAGAGGAAGCGGCTGTGGGATTGACTGACATCGTGCCGTTTTTGCTGGAGGCGAAGTTAATTGAACGGGGGGCTAATTTTACTAAGGTTGCTAATTTTCAAGTTTGTGTTGTTGAGTGCGATCGGCTTGTGACAGGCCAAAACCCGGCTTCAGCAGCAGGTGTTGGTCAAAAAATGGTGGAATTGATCGAGAATAAATAATATCAATTCCGGTTACACTCCTTATGACATAGAGGACACGGCAATGCCGTGTCCCTACTTCATCAATCTGGGATACGCTGTATGTAAATAAACTACTTAGCAAGGTATTTTGGATGAATGACATAGAGGCGATCGCCAAAGATGCCAATAATTTCCGCCTCGCAGTAACACAGGGACAACCATACAAACCACTTTATATTAAAATTAAAGTAGTTTGGACTTGCAATCTGCGCTGCGGAATGTGCAACCACTGGCGAGACGAAAGTGAAGATCCTTTAGACGTGAATTTTTTCAAATCTCTTGTCGGCGAATTAGCAGAAATGGGCTGTCAAAAAATTCACTTAACCGGGGGAGAAGCAACCCTGCGGCCAAATTTAGAAGAATTGATCGCTTATATTCGCGATCGCCAAATTCGAGCCACAATGACTACTAACGCCACCCGCATTGACTTAAAACGAGCTAAATCCCTCGTTAAAGCAGGCTTGCGTAAAGTGAATATTTCGATCGACAGTCCCGATCCCAGCATTCACGATCGCATCCGAGGAGTTTCTGGTGCTTGGGAAAAAACCATCGCGGGATTTCAATATTTGCGCGCCCTTTTAAAACCAAACGCGATGCGAATTAACACCGTAATTACCCAACTAAATTATAGCAGCTTAGTTGACTTACCAGACCTCGCAGCCGACTTGGGAGCAGACCATATTAACTTAATTGCAATGGATGAAAACACCCTTGACTTTCAGAGGTTGACACCAGCACAAATTCTCGACTACAACCAGCGTGTAGCCCCGATCTTTGCAGAAAAAGCAATGGCCAAAAACCTAATCCGCCAAGTCAAAGAAGCCTATCCTTTCGGAAGTACACCATCAGAAATTGAGCAAAGTCTTGCCGGACTTTATGCCAGAAACTACTACAACCATCGCCCTTGTTTTGCTCCTTGGACTCACGCTTTAATTGACCACGTTGGTAGAGTTAGCGTCTGCTGCATGATGCCGAATAAACCAATCATCGGTGATTTAAGGCAGCAGTCATTCAAAGAAATTTGGACTGGCGAAAACTTCGCAGCTTTACGCCAAACTCAACATTTACCAATGTTTGAAAGTTGTCAAAAATGTGATATGTTTCTAGAAAATAATCGCCGTTTAGCAGAGATAGTTTACTCATAATTAATAAGTATGCCCAGAATTTTATTAATTGCCGAACGGTTTCCCCCCGATATTGGCGGATTAGCAACCAGTGGAGCCCGCATTGCTGATAGCCTATTTCAATTAGGAATTGAACTCGATGTTCTTGTCTGGAGTCGCTATTTGCAACCGGGAGAAGTTCAGCCATTAACAGATACTTTTCCCTTCTCAGTTTATCGGATTGGGTTATACCGTCACTGGGATATGACAATGACTCATACCTTAAATTTTTTAGATTGGTTGCACCAACAAAAACCCTACGATGTTGTTTGGGGTCATTACCTATTCCCGGCAGGATTTTTAGCAGTCTGGTTTGCACAAATCAAAGGCATTAAAAGCATTGTGAGTGCGAGAGGAAATGATGTTGACAGAGGCATATTTCCGCCGGGAGATTTTGCGCGAACTCAGTGGACTTTAGAACGGGCAGATTTAATTACAGCAGTTAGTCAAGACTTGGCTAAAAAGATAATTACGCTTTGTCGGCGAAATGACATCCTGGTTATCAAAAATGTAGTTAATCCCGATATTTTTACTTCTAAAGCAGCTTTAGAAACTAAATTATCACTGCGAGAAAGTCTAGGAATTAGCCCGGATGAAATAGTGTTAGGATTTGCTGGAGAATTGCGGGAGAAAAAAGGGCAGGGTTTTTTGCTAAAAGCACTAACAAAAGTGCGAGAAAATCGCTCAGCTTGTCTGTTGGTAATTGGCGAAGTGCGAACTACTCAGGAAGCCCAGATTCAACTTTATGCTGCCCAATATCCAGAGGATTACAAACGCTTAATTGTCACCGGTCATTTGGATGAACCTGAAAAAGTTGCCCTACATTTGCAACTGTGCGATATTTTCTTGCAGCCTTCCGTGTGGGAGGGAATGCCGAATGCTTTGTTGGAAGCAATGGCTTGTGGCTGCTGTTGTATTGCGAGTGATGCCGGTGGGATTCCAGAGATTATTGAGCATGGGATAAATGGTTTTATGTTGCCCCGCCAACAGTTACAATGTTTGGGAGATGCAGTGTTGGAATGTTTGGATTTAGACTCAAAGGTGCGGGCCAAAATTGGTGTCGCTGCGCGCGATCGCATTTTGGCAGAATTTTCACCTTTACAGGAAAAACTCATTCTTCAATCGGTAATTGACCGTTTAATTCCTAGTTCTTGATAAGCTTTAACTAAAGCCAATCCTGCTTGCTGCCAAGTGTAATTATTTTCAATTTTATCCCTAGCCGCCGCTGCTAATTTAGTCCCCAATTCTCGATCGTTTTTTAAGCGGATAATTGCATCTTGAATTCCCTTAGCTGAACCCGGTTTAACTAGCAGAAAGTGTTCCCCATCAATGCCGAATTCTCTGACAACGGGCAAATCACTGGCAATGACTGGAGTCCCGGTGGCCATGCCTTCTAAGACTTTTAGGGGACAGCAACCTTGTATTAAATTGCGATCGTTGAGAGTGAGAGGTGCGACAATAGCATCAGCAGTATGGATGTGCGTGACGAGTTCAGCTTGCGACATAGGTTCTAAAAGCTTTAATTTATCGGTAACATTCAGCTTGCGAGCGAGTTTGTTTAGTGCTTGAATTTGGTAATCTTTCAATTGTCCGATGACTGTCAACTCAGCGGGAAAATCCTGATTAGCGAGTGCCATTGCTTCCACCGCTAAATTCACTCCTTGCCAAGCAGAAAGCGTGCCAAAGTAGAGCATTTTAAAGCAGTTGTTTGGTTGCCGCTTGGCTTGAGGTAAATAACTGAAAAGTTCAATATCTACGCCATTAGGAATTACGCGAATTTTTGAGGGGTTAACCCTTCGAGAAATTAGATAATCCCGCGTCACTCCGCTGGGAGTTAAAATTAGATCGGCAGCTTCTAGACAGATTTGTTCTTGCGACACTAATTTGTGCAGCAATTCCGAGTCTTCGGCAACTGATTGATGCCGATATTTGAGTTCGATGGACGGCAATCCGTTGACTTCAAAAATTAAGTATTTGCACAGTTTTTGTTTCCTCGCAGCAATGGGATATCCTTCATATATGGAGCGGATATGCACTGCTTCAAAGTAGCGGTTATGCCACCAACTACCTAATATTGTGCGGAAATGCAGCACTCGGTTAATGAGAGTGTCGCCAATCGCTGGTAACTGAGTTTGTGTAACATTTGGAAAGAGTTCTTGAGTGTTAATAACTTCGGTGGTTGGAGAAACTGTCACTAGCTGAATGTTGCCAAAATTTGCAGCTAAATCTCGCACAAATGCAGCAATGTGAATAGCCGCGCCTTTTGGGGCTGGCACTGTGTCGAAGGATACATAAACTAAGGGAGACTGATGAGCTATAGTGGGAGATGTGAGCAACAAAGTAGGAATTTTTCTGGGAGATGTGAGTCCATACTAGAAAAGTCTCTGCTTTTAGAATAATTTATTTCACATTTTTTAACAAAATTTATAAAATACTGCTGAGTAATGGAGATCGGAATATGGCAATTAATCTGACAACCTTTGCGAAAAATTTGACTTATCAAGCTGATACTTCTGTCAGCCAAATATTTAAGGATTTGAAAGAACTTGCGGAAATCAAGCAGTTAGCAGAGCAAAAAGTTGCTTATTTTAGCACTTTGGCAGGTTGGAGCTGGGTTGGTATCGTATTAATTATAATTGGGTTATTCTTCGCCTCCTCCAATGCTTTGACTAATTGGATAGGGTTCGGATATTTTTTGTTGGCTATTTTGATAGTTCCGGCAATCTTTTGCTCTTCCAAATGGGGTTATTATGGTAAGTTGAAAATGCGGGATTATCGCTACGAGTTACCAAAAAAGATACTGTCGATGGTGAATCGCGATCGCACTCCGAATAGTAATGTTGAAATTCTGATATATTTCACTCCTGCCGGCGAAATGGGGAAAAAAATTCAAACGTTACCTCATCCTCGTAAGCGGGGTTGGAAAGTAGATTGTTTTGAGGATCAATGGCTGACACTTGAAGGAGAATTTATTGACCGCAGTAACTTTTCTTTGACCGTTACAGAATTAAATAGGAAAGCATACGGGCAGAATGCTAATGGGAAGTCGAAGAGCAAACATAAACCGAAGGGTACAGAGATTAATTTGAAGTTGAGTTTCCCAAGTAAAAAATATGGTTCTATCCATGTTATCCAAAAAGCAGCCCCGGAAGCGGTAAAATTGCCGGTAGGAGCTAAGCTAAAACGGATGAAGGTGACACCGAAGGCGATCGACTTAACTGTTAACACTCCTCGAATTTTAAATCAAGAAGAGATGTACCAAACAATTACAATGATGTTTTTGAGCCTTTATCAAGTTCTGAATTTTGCCAAAATTCTGTCTCGGAGGAGACGGGCATTACCTGAAACTTAGAAAATCATGAAGCTGAAAATTTATAGTACGATCCTCTTCGAGGGCTTCGCTAACGCACTTTTAATCTTACTACTGACGAATTGCAGTCGTCCAGCTAACACGCCAACTCCTCCGACTCAGACACCGCCTGCAACTCAAACTCAGGCGACACCTGCGGTTAGTAGCAAAAGTGGAAAAATTGAACTTAAATCAGACGGGGGAAAAGCAGCTTTTTCGCTTAAATCTGAGTCGGATGGTGCTAAATTGGTTGATGGGAACGATCGCGAATTGGCAAGATTGACACTTGACAGCCAGCAAAAAGTGAAAATTAAGGATTCTGCTGATCGCGCTATTGGCTATGTGGTAACTGACGCACAATCTTGGAAAATCAAAGATGCAAGTCAAAATCAAGAATTGTATGTTTTACAGCGACAAAGCGATGGGGATTATAAACTAAAATCTGGTGGTAATCAAGAGATTTACCGGATTAAGAAACGAGAATACGGCTTTGAAATAGAAACACCAGCCAAGCAGTCGCTCTATAAAATCAAGTCTAAAGATGGTAAAATATCTCTGAAAAATCCATCAGGTCAAACAGTTTTATATGTAAAATCGGGATTGACACCGATCGCGATCGCCTGTTTTGGTTTTGATGTCCTCAGTCGCGAACAAAAGGCTGCTCTCGCTTATGCTGTCAATCTTTATGGAGCTCAATAAATTTTGTTAATACAACTAACTTGGGAAGAATTAGAGACTACAGGAAGAGAACAAAAATCAGTGTTAGAAACACCTGTAGCACTGGGACGTATTTTGAATGCGATGCCAGAAGTAATTGATGGTATTCCTGTCTCTCGTTTAGTTTTAAATGACAATCAAGTTGCTGGCTATCATGTTTTAATTGTGGAAAGTAACGGCGAATTACTTGTCGTCGATCAAAATACTAGCGCTGGTACTTTGGTGAATGGTTTATCTTTTCCTAGCTGTACGGTGGTGGATGGTGATGAAATGTTGATCGGCTTTTATACAATTAGGATACAGCTAGGTGCGAACATTAGGAATGCGACTGCCCAAGGGTGCGATCGCATGGTGGGTTTTTTGTTCAAGCGCCGCTGTGGCCGCACTAAATCAGAAGGTTGTACCTATTGTAGGGGCGGACAATCAGATATTGACCCCTATTTGTCCGATCGCGCTTATTATCCCGATCATGGCCGATACGATGATTGGGGGAGAACTTACTACTATCAGAATGATTCCGCCTTGTACCATCGAGAAAGTAATGAAGTAGATTTTACAGATTCTGATGCTGCTACTTTTGAAGATGAATCAGATCGAGATTTTGAACAGAATTTCGGCGCGAGTTAATACCAAATTTGGGGAAAGTTCGGCGGTTGAAACCGCTCCTACACGAACAAAGTCCGCCTCCGCGGACTAAGAAATAAAACGGATACTTAAGTGGGATTTGGTATAATTTACTGAGTGAGACAATTGAATACTTCATCTAATACTTGGTTGATTTATGCGTTAGGCGGGGGTTTTGGACATCTCAATCGTGCGATCGCTTTAGGTAGAATTGCCTCCCCCAACCGCCCTGTTAAAATTTTAACTAATACTCCCTATTTCCGCTA
Source organism: Microcoleus occultus BM001215366 (assembly GCA_036700145.1). Taxonomy (GTDB): domain Bacteria; phylum Cyanobacteriota; class Cyanobacteriia; order Cyanobacteriales; family Microcoleaceae; genus Microcoleus. Next base: position 3,344 of record JAUBOH010000083.1, on the reverse strand, counting down.
TATCGAAAAGTTTTTACCTGAAACTAACTGTGAATTTTTCGCCATTTCGCCAACGGCTGATTTTGAAACTACCTGTACTCAAGTTCAGAAAATATTGCGAGAAACTGACTATCAATGTTTAATCGTCGATACTTTTCCTAGAGGGTTAGGCGGCGAATTAGCAGCCCTTTTGCCAGAGTTAAAGATTAGTTTGCGAGTTTTGATTCACCGCGATATCAATTTTGAGTATGTAAAAGTAAAAAAATTGCATCGATTTGTTGCTGATTGCTTTGATTTAGTATTGGTTCCTGGAGAAGGTTTTGAGGTAGCTATGGCAAATCTTCCTGGTGTTGAACATACAAATCCTTGGCTGATTCGCAGTGCTTGGGAGTTGCCAGTGCGGGAAGACGTAGAGGCGATTTTGCGGCTAAATCCGGTCGAACGAAACTCTAAAATTGTCCTGGTTTTAGCATCGGGAATGGCTGAAGAATTATCTTTTTACGGTGAGCTTACTAGCATTTTATCGCAGGATTTAAAAAATGTTGTAGTGCGCTGTTTATCAGTGGAAAAACCAGATAAATGTCCCGAAAATTTGTGGGTGTTTCACTGGCCGGCGATGGAGTGTTTGCAGGTTGCTGATGTGGTTGTGGGCGGCGGGGGATATAATACTATCTATGAGTGTCAAGCTTTAGGAGTTCCTTTGGTGGCGTTTGCTTGGCAGAGATTATACGATCGCCAGCGGCTTAGGGTGCATTTGGCTTCTGCAAATTATGAGGCGGGTTTGGCACAAAGTCCTCTGGTTTTAGCTGATAGTTTAGAAAGTGCGATCGCGGCTGTTTGTAATTTTCTCAATTTGCTTGTTTCCAAAAGATACCGCTCTGGTTATGACTTCGTTAACGGTGCTTTGAGGGCTGTTTTTCTCATAAATGTTTAGGATGATGCAAATTGGTTGATTGCAGCTTGATAGAGTTGGCGCATAAGTCCTATTTTTTTATTCGGTTAACCGTATTAAAATAACCCATTCGCTGCGAGAACATTATTGCCAAATCTTCGTCATTAATTTTTATCTACTCGAAAGCAATTTTGTCACAGCCCTCGGATTCATACGTGGGAGTAATTCTGAAATTTAAAATTTCAAAAATTTCCGAATAAATTGGCAATTTTTGCTAATAATTATCATGGCTAAATGAATAAGCTATTATGGCATAATGTTATTTTGAGCGGACAGGGTATGGAACAAGAATTAGATTTACAGAAATTTTATAAAGCCTGCAATCCCAGCTACACCCTAGCAGTAGCAAATCCAGAAGACCGACAATACTATATCGATTTCTCCTCAGTGCGGGGCGGCACAATCGTCGAACAATTGGAGCGTACCATCAGCCGTCTTTCCCCGGATGTGCCTACCTGTCAATTATTCACCGGTCATATCGGCTCTGGCAAATCCACAGAATTGCTGCGGCTGCAAGCACAATTGCAGGAGCAAGGATTTTATGTGGTTTACTTTGAGTCGAGTAAAGACTTAGACATGGCAGATGTTGATATCACTGACATTTTGTTGAGCGTGGCTCGTCAGGTGAGCGAAAGCATTGAGAGAATGAAAATTAGGCTGCAACCTACGGGTTTTAAAGCTTTGCTCAAAGGGGTTGCTGATGTTTTTCAAACTCAAATCGACTTGAGGGCTGAAGCTAATGTCCCTGGTTTGGGGGAAATTAATGCCAGCACGGAAGGAGAATTTTCTCTGGCTTTGGGAATTGGCAAAATTACTGCTAAAGCGAAGGATGCTCCGAATTTGCGATCGGAGTTGAGGCAATATTTGGAGCCCCGAACTAATGTAATTTTAGATGCGCTCAATAAAGAGTTACTGGAACCGGCTAATCAAGAACTCAAACGCCAAGGTAAGCAAGGACTTGTGGTAATTATCGACAATCTCGATCGCATACACCTGTGCGCGAAACCGACGGGGCGGCTTCAGCCGGAATACCTGTTTGTCGATCGCGGCGAACAGTTGGCAAGACTAAATTGCCACGTCGTGTATACAATTCCTTTGGTGCTGATTTTCTCTAACGATTTGGGCCAGTTGACCAATCGCTTTGGGGTAGATCCGAAGGTTTTGCCGATGGTACCGGTGCAGTTGAGCGACGGTTCTGAGTGCTCTCTTGGTGTCGAATTGCTGCGACAAATGGTTTTGGCGCGGGCTTTTCCGACTGTGGAACCGTCGCAGCGCTATGCTTTGGTTGGCAAAATTTTTGATTCTGCGGAAACTCTCGATCGCCTGTGTCGAGTCAGCGGCGGTCATGTTCGTAATCTGCTACAACTACTTTATAGCTGTCTGCAAAAACAAGACCCTCCTCTGTCGCGGGAAACCTTGGAAACTGTGATTGTCCAGCGCCGTCACCAGCTTACTTTGGCTATAGAACCGGATGAGTGGAATTTGTTACGCGAAGTATTCGCTACCAAAACTGTCAGCGGGGAAACTAAATATCAAATTTTGCTCCGCAGTCTCTGGGTGTTTGAATACCGTTACGGCGAGGATTACTGGTTTGATGTCAATCCGATTTTGGCTGATGCAAAAGAGTTCACAGAAAACTGATAGATAATCATCATTTTCCCGGCGAATGGAATTCGCTAGCAACGCGAGCACACAAACGAAGTCCGCCGGCGCGGACTGAAGAATAAGAGTCTGATAGTAGCAACAACCAATATCTAATCTTGATTGTTGCTCTCCTTTATTTCTTAGTCTGCGGAGGCAGACTTTGTTTGTATAGTTTGACCTCGAATTCGTATGACGGGCGCTTCGCCACATACGAATTTGAGGTCAACAGGTTTTAACCGCCGAATTATAAACAGTCAACAGTCAACTAACAAAAATGATTAAAGGCACTACTAAACTGTTAGGAGTAATTGGTCATCCCGTCGCGCATTCTCTGTCGCCGGCGATGCACAATGCTGCCCTATCCCATTTAGGCGTCGATTTTGTTTACCTAGCATTTCCAGTAAAACCAGAGGATTTAGAAGTTGCTCTTGCAGGCTTTGGGGCGATCGGCGTTCGGGGATTTAGCATCACCATTCCGCACAAACAAGCTATCTTACCGCTGCTGTCGGAGGTTTCTCCGATCGCTCGGGCGATCGGCGCAGTCAACACCGTATACCTGACTGACAAAGGTTGGTGCGGCACAAATACTGACGTTGAAGGCTTTCTCGCACCGCTGCAGACCCCCCAACCCCCCCTTGCCAAGGGGGGGCTAAAGAGGTGACATCTGCCTTAGAAATTGGCAATACGACTGCCGAATCCTATCCCTCCCCTTACCAAGGGGAGGCAGCCCAATCTTGTCCCCCCCCTTACCAAGGGGGGGCTAGGGGGG
>JAUBOH010000082.1:11078-20472 GCA_036700145.1 Microcoleus occultus BM001215366 | reverse complement strand
CCCCCAACCCCCCCTTAGCAAGGGGGGGAGAGAATCCCGAATCGGAGAAGTCGCGCAAACTTACGTTTAATGAAAAGCGGGAATACGATCAGTTAGAAGCTAAAATCCCGCAGTTGGAAGCCCAGAAAGCAGAGATTGAGCAGATTTTGTCTCTAAATTCTCCGAGTGGGTTTGGTGAGGTGAAAAAGTTATCTGAACGTTTGGGCGAATTGAATCAAGAGATCGATCGGGCGACTGAGAGATGGTTGGAATTGGCGGAAAGAATGGGTTAATTTGTGGTGAGTGCAAGTATGGCGCTTACAGCGTACTATATGTGTTTGTAGTGAGGACTTCAGTCCTCTCTAAAATCATCATATCGATAAGGACTGGCGTGTAATATTGGATAGGACGCGCTTGCTGCGAGGAACCGGGTTTCTAGACTCCCTGCGGTTGACCGGCTAATTCGCCACCAGAACTTTTTGCCTCACAGGAAGGTGAATCAAAAATTCTGTCCCCTTTCCGGGTTCGGAAACACATTTCAAATGTCCGCGATGTTTTTCTGCAACAATCTGATAGCTAATCGACAATCCCAGCCCTGTACCCTGTCCGACTGGTTTTGTCGTAAAAAACGGGTCGAAGATGTGTTCTTGAGCCGACGGCGATATGCCGGTGCCGTTATCTTTAATCGCAATCTTAACCCATTGGGAGTCTACAATTTCAGTGGCGATCGCGATCGTGGGCGCAAAAGCCAGATTCGCCTGAGCTTGACCGATCACAGCATCAATTGCATTGTTCAGAATATTCATCAATACCTGATTGAGTTGGCCTGCGTAGCATTCCACCGCCGGCAAATTGCCGTACTGCTTAACAATCTGAATCTGGGAGCAACCGGCTTTGGGCTTGAGTCGGCTTTGCAAAATTATCAGAGTGCTGTCAATCCCTTCATGAATATTCACAGCCTTCATATCTGCTTCGTCAAGACGCGAAAAATTCCGCAGCGTGAGAACAATCTCTCGGATGCGATCGGCACCTATTTTCATGGAACTCAGCAATTTAGGCAAGTCTTCCATCAGAAAATCAAGCTCAATTTCCTCTGTTAACTGTTGAATCTGGGGATTCATATCGGTATATTCCTGTCGGTACAGCTCGATTAACTTTAAAAGCGCTTGAGAGTGTTCCCGGGCATGATCGATGTTGCCGTAAATAAAGCTGACTGGATTGTTGATTTCGTGAGCGACTCCGGCCACCAGTTGTCCCAGACTGGACATTTTTTCGGTTTGAATCAGTTGCGCTTGAGCGTTTTTCAAATCTTGCAGCGTTTGCTCCAAAGTCATTGTTTGCTGTTGCAGAGAAGTAATTAGTTTAGTCTTATCAACTTCCGATTTTCGCAGCGCAATTTCAGCTTGTTCGCGTTCGGCAATTTCAAGTTGGAGTATTTCATTAGTTTCTGTCAAGGCTATCGTTCGTTCTTCTACTCGCATTTCCAGAGTTTCATTGGCAACTTTCAGCTTTATTTCTGCCTGTTGTCGCTCAGCTAAAATGGCAGATAAAAGCAGGGTTGAAACTGAGACAACTCCCATAAAACTTTGCAGCAATATTAATGACTCGTTCAAGGATTCGCGGTGGAAAGAACTGGAGCCATTCACCGTCCCCCACAGCGCCAAACTCGATACTAATACACTAGCAAAAGTTGCACCGTGCTGTCCAAACCGAAATGCCGCCCACCACAGACAAGGAAGCATCATATATTGTACGGGATAGTTCTCCCAAAAAGCAAGTTTGCCGGTGCCGAGCAACAGGCTCGAAAGCAGCAGTCCTTCAATCCATTTCCGGCGCGGCCAGCGTATCGGGGGTAGTCGTTTCCAAACCAGAAACAGGGGCAAAAATACTAGAATACTGATGGCGTTTCCCGTCCAGAAAGTCAACCAAAGAAACGCGTAATTTGTCCAATGGGACATCCCCGCCAAGCAGATGATTGTCACTCCCACCGTTGCATTTAATCCGGTGCATATAGCAACAATTATCACAAATCTCAGTACGGATTGAGCTGAAGCAAAAGGTGCGGAAATCGGGATAAAGCGCCGCAGCAGTCGAGTTCCCAAACCCGCCTCTATTACCGCTCCAAAAGAGCTGATCGAGCTGACAGCTAGCGATATGGAGTGGTCGTGAGTGTCATTAAAGTAGCTGGGAAATGTAACTATAATATCAGCGAGCAAAATCCCGGGGAAAATATTAAATCCTCGCCAAAGCATGGCTGTCCAAGCGATCGCGGAAGGAAACCAAACGGCTGTAATATTACCGGGCGGAATCGGCAGAGCTACCGCCGTGCCTAGTTTGCCCGCACCGTAGTAAATTATGCCGATCGCGCTGACAATTGCCAACCACTTTGAGGTGCTGGCAAAATGTAACTTTTGCCTTAAGAAAGCTAAGTATTTTCTCGGATATAGTCTCATAATTCCCAATAAATAATAAAAAAAGTTTAAATTTTGGCTCTGGCTATTATCCCAAATAGCACTCAAATGGATTGGGAAAGCGATAATTTTTAAAGGACTCGTTAGGTGCACTATACTTACGTATATCGGCGATGATGCTGAAAAAAATGAGTCGAGCGATCGCCATCGTTGCGAAACCGCTGGAAGTAGTTTAATCAGTGTCATACTTCATATCCTGTTCGATCAAAAAGTCTCACTCACAGGTTACTCGATCTCCCTTGCATTGGAGTGAAAAAGGCTATGTTAGAGCAGCCAGCAAAGTGTTTCGATTTGTGACGAATTGTTGGTGCTGCCGAAGTGCGATCGCACAATCCTATTCAATACGTCGCTGCTGCTGACAGACGATCGAGCACAAGTGCTCGATCCGACTAATAAATTGGGTTAAAGGGCGAGATCCGCGATCGAGGGATACACAAATAAATCACCAAAAAAAGAATTGCATCGCGAGTCGGCTCGAAACCCGCTTTCATCAGGCGTCGGCTGACGGCGAGTTGATTGAATCGAGCGCCCGCACAAAGCCGCCCCCCAGCCCTTCCTGTGTTGACAAAAAAGTGTTTTCGTGATATTTTAGGATTTACGCATGGAGTCCAGAAACCGGGGGAAAATAAACGAAAATACTTCCAAATATACTTCCTCGCAGCCCGCACCCAAGGTCAAAAACCCCGTTTCTTTGGTATTTATGAGCCCAGGACTAATTTAAATGTTGGAGTGTTAAACAGAAATTCCCGCAAATAATCAAAAGCCCGATCGAGCATCATAAATTTTCATCATAAATTTTGAGGCGATCGTACTTTACTCAAACAATCTTGGACGCAGAAACCCGATTTATTAACGTAATTGCCCGATTTGCGCTTAATTGTGGAAACCAGCAACAAGTTTATTACCCTATCCCGCGTCAGCGACTATTAAAAAAATCATTTGAGTCCGAGGAGTATCGTCCGATGAACAAAAATCGAGTAGCAGCTAAAGTGATGGCAGGCATGGTAAGCTTAGCCTTAACTCTGGCGCTTTCGAGTTATTCCCAAGTCGCCGCTAAAAATACTCCCACAAATTCCGCCGCACCCGCAAAACAGCAAACAACCGCAGCAACGCAACCGGCAGCAAAACCCGCAGAAATTGCCAAACCTTCCCTCAAAAGTCCTCCAAGCACCGACAAGCCAACTCAAGTTTCCCTCGGTTTCTCGATACTCAACCTCGGCCGCATCAATCAAACCGACGAAACTTTCGATATCAGCGGTTTTTTGTACGCAACTTGGCAAGACCAACGCCTAACATTTGACCCGAATGCAGTTAGCGACCAAGTAGTGCGCTACACTCCCGAACAAATATGGGAACCGGCTTTAACAATTTTCAACTCTCAGTCAGCCGCGAAAAGAGGCGCGCTGCAATTAACCGCTAAACCCGACGGCACTGTCACTTATTTAGAATTGGTTAACGCGACTGTATCGTCGGGATTCGATTTTAGAAAGTTTCCCTTCGACTCGCAAAGTGCTGCAATTATCTGGGAACCTTTGTCTTCTGACGCCAAAGGTATAGTTTTGCAAGAAAATCCAACGGCGACTGGATATAGCAAAGATCCTTACGTTTCTTTATCCGAATGGCAAATTCTCGGCATCAACACCGCAGTCACTGCAAAGAAAGCTGAAAAAGAAGATAAAACCTACCCGCGATACACTTTTGAAATTCAACTGCAGCGCAATTACCAATTTTACATATTTAAGGTGTTTGTGCCGCTGCTGCTAATTACGCTGATTTCTTGGACGGCTTTTTGGATCGATCCGAACACGGCTTTTGTCCCTCAGATGAATGTCGGCATTACCAGCATTCTCACGGCAATTACTTTTAACTTCACCGTTGCTAACTCTTTGCCGAGAGTGCCTTACATGACTTTGATGGACACATACATATTTATCTGTTACATCTTTTTCTTCTCGTCGATTATGGCTACTGTCGCCGCGCATTTCTTGCTCAAAAACCACAAAAAGCCGGAAATTGCCATTGAGGTGCTGCAAAAGTTTCGCTGGATATTTCCCTCAGTTTTTATCCTCTGTCAAGCTACAGCAATGACTATTTTCTTGCGACGCTGAATCAGGCAAATTTAGGGTTTGCTATTTTCTGCGAAAATGCGATCGCCCTCGCTAGAAGCATAAACAAAACTTATGCACCGCCTTAAGGAATTTTTTTATTTTCATGTTACAAATAGTGTTGTAAAAAAATGTAAAAAAATAATTAGGAATGATTCTTATTTAGCAGACGATTTTGCAGCCTTTGAGGATTTATTACCGAATTGTGATGAAGCTATGGTAATATTGAAGTTATAAAATCTGCAGCCAATTATGACTTTCAAGCAAACTGACAAAGAAACTTAAGACTGCTAAAAGTCTGAAACCGTTGTCAAATTTGCAGTGCAAGCGGTAACGCCGGGAAAAAACCAGATTTTTTGCTAGAGGGTCAAAGTAAAGTTTTGTGTCTAAAGCGCTGTGGCCCGGGAGGGAGGGGTTGACAAAAGCCGTAATATGTGAAGTGAAAGTCGCAGCAGCAAGTAAGACAGGCTGGAGAAAAGAGCAGCCAAAAACCCCAAAACAGGTAAAACAAAAGTCGATCGGGCAAAGGAAGTTTGCTGAAGACGAAAAATATGCTGGGGGGTGAGTTACAATTGACCTGTTCAAAGCAAAGAATTGGTAAATATCGCAAGTATCCTGTTATTCGTCTAAAGTAGAAAATCTCAGGGTGGTCGAGGAGCGGGAGCAAACAGAAAACTATGCCTCAAAAAGTAATCGCCAAGCAACAGATGTCTTTGGAATCAGCGTCAGATCCGATCGCCGTGGTGGCGACGGTGGAAACAGTAACCGCCGAAGCAGTGGCAGTAGAGTCCTACGCCGATCGGTTGATGGACGAACTGTTTGAAGGAGTCGATCGAGCATTCGACAGCGGTGCCGGACTGCCATCGGAGCCAGTTCGGCCAGAATTCGTGGCGCTCAAGTCGATCTCGGTACCTCAAATAGTTTTGTCGCAGTTGGCGCCGGAGCCTGTGCGAGGCGGCGAAAAAGACGTAGAAGCGCTCGCCCGCCAAATCGCCCTAGAAACAACCAAAAAACAGCAGTCGAAACAATCATTCGACAAAATCTTGCTCGGAGCAGCATTTGGGTCGCTGCTGTTAGTCATGGGGCTGTGGCTGGCAAGCCGATCGGGACTGGTGCGCTTGCCCGCAGCAAGCGCACCGGAGACGCCAGCAGCAAGCGGCATCACAGCACCAGACACCCAGTTTGTCGAATACGTGCAGCGCTCCCTAGAAGCGATCGACCAGAAAAAAGCACCCCCGGCAAACCCGCAACTTGCCGGAGTTCCCGGAGTCGCCACCCCCGGGACGCTGCCGAGCATTTCAATTTCCGGCGCGCCGCCCGCCACCGCAGGTCTTTCGACAGCAGTCAACCGCATCGCTGATGCCCTAGAACAAGCCGCCGCGCAGCCGGGAGCACCAGCACCCCAAGTCGTAGTCATCCCTCCCCCCGCTCAGGTGACAGTGGCTCCGGCTCCTCCGGCTCAGGTGACAGTGGCAGTGGCTCCAGCTCAGGCTCCAGCTCAGGCTCCAGCTCCGGCCGCTCCTCAAACCGCCGCAGCTTCTCCCTCGCCGGCGGCTCCAGCCTCCGGTCGTGCCCTCGCCGCCGCCGGCACCGGCACTCGCACTCCCCTCGCCGCTTCCCCTTCCCCCTCGGAGTCTCCCCAGCCGAAGATTTTGGCTCGCGAAACCGAACCAGCACCAGCGCCCGCAGCAGCAGCAGCCCAGCAATCCGCGCCCGCGCCCCAGCAACCAGCACCCGCCGTCAGCAGCGCGCCGCAGGCCGCGCACACGCTGGTAGGAATTTTGGAGTTGGGCGACCGATCGGCTGCTTTGTTTGAAGTAGACGGCGTAGCCCGCAGAATTTATGTCGGCGAAAGCATCGGCGCTAGCGGCTGGACGCTGGCAGAAATCAAAAATCAAGAAGCAGTTATCCGCAAGGGAGGAGATGTGCGATCGGTTTTTGTCGGGCAAAAGTTTTAAGTAGTTGACTGTTAACAGTTGACTGTTAACAGTTGACTGTTAACAGTTGACTGTTGACTGTTGTGAGCAGCTAATAAATTAAGCACTCGGGAATCTCAAACGCAAAAAATTAATAACCAATAATATAGGAATTATAAAAAATGGGCTTATTTGACGATTTCAGCCGCTTTCTTGAAACCAGATTAGAAGAATTCTTGCGAAGTAATCCCCATCTGGAATTGCAAGCAATAGAAGAACAACTCAAGGAACAAGAAGAAGACACCCTGCGACTGATTCTCGAAATCCAGAAACAAGAAAAACAACTGCAAGCCGAGATTTTGTCCGCCGCCCAAGAAATTCAGCGCTGGAACGATCGAGCAAACAAAGCTAAAGCCGCCAATCGGCTCGACCTAGCGCAAGCAGCCCAAGAGCGACAAGCAGCTTTGCTGCGCCAGGGAAATCAGCGCTGGGGTCAAATGCAAGGCTGCAAAGAACGTATTGAAAAAGCAAAAGAACTGTACCGCCAAATTCAAGTCCGGCGAAAAGAAGTCCGAGCTTCAGCAGCCGAAGCTGCAACTCGCGCTACTACTAAAACAGAGCAGAATTGGGATACAAAGGGTTGGAATCAAACTTCTAGTTATAACAGTTTTAATGCGGCAGACCCTCTCGAACAAAAATTTCAACACTGGGAAGCAGACGAAGAGCTCGATCGCATGAAGCGTAATATAGGGAAGTAGAAGAAGGAAGAAGGAAGAAGGAAGAAGGAAGAAGGAAGAAACTTGGAAATACGAATTTTCTGTCCGAATAATGCTTTTGGGCGATGGCGCCAGTACAAGATTTATCAGTTGTAAGGTGCTTGTGGCGCACCTTACAACTGAATATTTTATGCTTGTCGATTAGTTCGATCGAACTACAGGATGATAAAACTCGTTCCAGTAACCAAGCTCGTTGGCACATTACTGAGAGTTGCCAAAAGTTGACCCGAACCGGTAACTCGGATCAGAGTAGAACTATTTTCCGTAACAATGCTCAGTTGGGAGAAATTCAGACCGCCGATTAAGCCGATCAAATCCAAGCCGCCTTGAAAGTCTAAAATAGTCTCACTACCGAGGTCAAGGCCTAAGATAAATCGATCGTTCCCGCTACCTCCAATCAGAGTATCATTCCCCTCATCTCCAAACAAGAAATCGTCCCCAGCACCGCCGAGCAAACTGTCCTCATCCTTACCGCCGTAAAGAGTATCGTTCCCAGCATCGCCGTTAACCGTATCCTGACCTTCATTGCCAAACAGCAAATCATTGCCAGAACCGCCACACATCTGGTCTTTTCCGCCAGCAGAACCGACGGGAAGACGGCTGCCAATATCCCCGTACATGGTATCATCCCCATCGCCTCCGCAGAGAGTATCGCTACCTCGATCGCCAAACAGCAAATCGTTGCCCGAATCTCCCACAGCCAAATCGTCGCCCTTCCCGCCGCGCACTGTATCATTGCCTGCACCGCCAGAAAGAGAGTCTTCGAGTTCCTCTCCATTGAGATAATCATCGCCAGTAGCACCAAATAGCAAATCGCGGCCTGTAGCATCGAGGTCTAATGGGTTAAGAGTGCCGCCGTACAGGGTATCGTTACCCTCATCGCCAATTAAAGTATCGCTGTCCTTGTCGCCAAAAATGATGTCATCATCTTTGCCGCCGTAAACAACATCGTCGTTTTCCCCAGCAAAGATCAAATCATCTCCAGCAACCCCGTTCAGGTAATCATTACCCTCATTCCCAAACAGCAAGTCGCGATCTACATCTGGGCCAACCGGGAAGCTGCTGTTAAGTCCGCCGTAAATATTGTCATTCCCCCGCAAACCCGCCAGCAAGTCATTGCCGTTAAATCCATTAATTTCGTCACCGTTATTGCTGCCGAGAATAGTGTCATTACCATTAGTTCCCTCTCTGGTATTGGTAGTTGCATTCGGCCTGCGAACATTACTCAAGCTGGGGAAAACAATTTCCGAACAAATGCAATCAGCATCTTCTCCTTCTTCCGGTGGTGGTGTTGGTGTTGGTGTTGGTGTTGGTTGAATTTGGCCTAAGAAATTCCCAAAGTTAATATTGCTGGTATCAGTCCCGCCGCTGACAGCAACAATATCAGCAGGATTGGCAGTAGTTTGCGTCCAACCCGATTGATTTACTTCCCGAACTCGATAAGTTCCCGGGCCTAAATTAGCGAAACTGTAGCCACCAAAACTATCAGTAGAAGTATTAACTTCTCCCGCACCTAAACTATCGTCACCATTAGCATCAAGAAAGACTTGCCAGTTCGGCAACAGCGGTTCTTGAGCATCCAAAACCCCGTTGTTATTGAGGTCATTAAACTTGCTACCGGAGATGCTAATATTTTGGAAATTGCCGAAGTTAATTCCATTACGACTTTCGCCAATGCCGAGATTAATCGGTGCGGGATTAGTAGTAGTTTGCGTCCAACCAGTCCGCTGCAATTCCCGCACGTTGTAAGTGCCGGCATTGAGGTTGTTGAAGCTGTAATTGCCAGAATTGTCAGTGTTAACAGCAGTTTCCCCGGAATCTAAGGAGTTGTTGCCGTTAGCATCGAGGAAAATTTGCCATCCCGAAAGACCGGTTTCCTCCGCATCCTGAGTGCCGTTGCCGTTGCCATCGTTGAATTTAAGACCGCTGATGCTGCCTTGCTGGACGGGAGTAGGAGAGGTAACAGGAGTCGGAGCTGGAGTCGGAGCTGGAGTCGGAGTCGGAGCTGGAGTCGGAGTCGGAGCTGGAGTCGGAGTCGGAACCGGTATCGCTTGGTTGCCAAAATTCACTATAGCAGGAGTAGTTATACCTTCTGCCAGCGTGGCTGTAACCGGGTTAGCAGTAGTTGGGCGACTGCCGGGGGGTAC
>JAUBOH010000082.1:5034-10978 GCA_036700145.1 Microcoleus occultus BM001215366 | reverse complement strand
TGCCAAAATTCACTATAGCAGGAGTAGTTATACCTGCTGCCAGCGTGGCTGTAACTTGCTGGCCAGTAGTTGAGCGAGTTCCCTGCGGTAGAACTTCCCGAACGCTGTAAGTACCTGGGGACAAGTTAGGAAAAGTGAAACTGCCATTGGGAGAAGTACCCGTGATGACGGAAGTTTCGCCAGCATCAAGGATGGTGTTGTTGTTAGTGTCGAGGAAAATCGTCACTCCCGGGACACCAGGCTCTCCGGCTGTTTGAGTGCCGTTGCCGTCAAGGTCGTTGAATTTAATCCCGGTGATGGTTCTCAGGGGTACAACAGGCACCTGCTGTGGGGAAAATTCCGAGGTGTTGCCGGCGGCGTCGGTTGCTGTGGCGGTGATTAGCTGTCCTGCGGTGACTGCTGCTGGGAAAGTTTGATTGAAAGCAGCGTTGCCGGCGGCGTCAGTTGTTACTGGGATAGAAGCGATGAAGGTTTGACCTTGGAGACCGGGGGGGTTGTTGGCGAAAAATTGCAGGATGAAGTTGGTATTGGGGGTGCTGTTGTAAGTTCCGGCGACGGTGACGCTGCCGGCGCTGGCGGTGGCAGTGGTTAGATCGGGCTTGTTTTGCAGGTTGTTGGCGCCGGTGTCGGGGTCGAGAGGATCGTTGGCAGTGGGGCCGTTGTTGCCGAGGTCGATGCCTAAGCCAAGGTTGGCGAAGATGGAGTTGTTTTGGATGCGGTTGCCGGTGCCGGAGGCAACAGCTACGCCGATATTGCCGTTGTTGGCGATGATATTTCCTTCACCTGCTACTGCAGTGCCGATCGCATTGTTGCTTGCTGCAGCGATAATCTGTACTCCGATCGAGCTATTGCCCAACGGGCTAGTACCGTTGGCTGCGACGCCGATGAAGTTTCCGCGCAAAGTGTTGCCTGTTGCAGAGGCGCCTGTAATCTGGACGCCTAAACCTGCGATTGGACTGCTGTTGCCGGAAATGATATTGCCAGCGCCGACAGCACCACCGCCGATCGTGTTGCTGGGTGCATTGTCTACCACCACACCAATAATGTTTGGCAAGGCAGCAGTACCTAGGGCGTTGGTGCCGATGTAGTTGCCGAGTACAGAGTTGAGAGTGGCATTGGCGTTGAGAATTTGCACGCCGAAACCGTCATTGCCGGAAATGATGTTACGATCGCCCGCAGCAGTCCCGCCGATCGTGTTGCTGGCAGCATCCTGTATGAGAACACCAGTCAAGGTGTTGCTCAATTTGAGGGTACCACTAACATCGGTGCCGATGAAGTTGCCTGAGACTCGGTTACCTGTAGCGGCGTTGCTGGTAGCAGGGGTGTTTTGAATGACTACACCGAAAGCATTATTGCCGGAAATGATGTTGCGCGCACCTGCGGTATTTCCGCCGATCGTATTGTTCGGGGCATTCTGAATTGCTACGCCAAAACCGACGTTGCTCACCTTGGCAGTGCCGTTGATGTCGGTGCCGATGAAGTTCCCGAGCACAGTGTTGCCTGTGGCTGTGGCACCATCGATAAATACGCCAGCGCTGCCATTGCCAGAAATCAAGTTGCGATCGCCCGCAGTAGTCCCGCCAACGATATTGTTAGAGCCACCTGATATTTGCACGCCAGTCAAGGTATTGGGCAACGCAGCAGTACCAGCAGCGTTGGTGCCGATGATGTTGCCCAGCACTCGGTTGCCTGTGGCACCTGCGGCATTGATTAACACGCCGAAAGCATCGTTGCCAGAAATGATATTCCGATCGCCCGCAGCAGTCCCGCCGATCGTGTTGCCCGGTGCATTGTCAACTACTACGCCACTGCCACCGTTGCCTAAGTCTGCGGTACCGTTGGGATCGGTGCCGATCGAGTTGCCGACCACAGAGTTGCCTGTGGCGGCGTTACCTAAAATGAAGATTCCAGAACCTCGAAAGCGATTGATTGCTAGCCCGCGAACGGTGCTGCCACTGCCGGTGATGAGTATGCCGTTGGTTGTAGCCCCCGCATTGGTTCCATTGAGTTCGATGAGTGGGGTGCCTGCAAACCCTGGTTGGGTAGCGCCGTTGATGATTGTAGGAACGGTAATTATTGGCAAGGAACTCAGTGGCGCGATCGTCTGAACGCCTGCACCGGGAATGGCAAAGTTAATATTGTGCGGCGGTGCGGCAGTGGCATTAGCTTGAGTAATCGCATTTCGCAGCGAACCTGGCCCAGCATCGTTGGTATTAGTAACAGTAAATATAGCCAAAGCGTGCGCGTAATTTGCCATCACCTCTGGCTCGATCGCCAATCCTGTTTTAATCGCTCCAGTAGCGTATTCGAGTACCCAATTGCCACCTTTTGCCGCACTCCCCGTAATATCTGCAGAAGCTGCAACCGACGCTCCTGTTAACTTGCTCAGTTGTTGTACAAACGCTTCTCCTTTTTCACCTGCTGCTACGTTGCAGCCGTAAAGCAGAATTTCAAATCTATTTTTAATTGAGTTGACAGATGACGAAAACCACTGTTTGAAACTGTCGCGATAGGTTTCTAAATTGTCGGAATTCAGGCTAGTTTTTCCTAGCTGCAAACTTCCCGATTCCCCGTGAGAAATAATGTGAACGCTTTCTATACCTTGGCGACTCTGCAATGCTTCGGCAATTTGTTCGATTCCAGGGAGCGCCCGATCGACTAAAATTACCTCTATCCCCGGTTTAACACCGACCAGCAGGCTTTGCCAATCTTCAACTGCTGAATCTACGAAGACTATTTGTAGGTTTTTCATAATGATTTTTCCCCCATGCACCTAATTAGGTTTTCAAAATTTTGTTTCCGCGCGATCGACTAAACTTCCACCACCCGAAATCGGCAGCGGAGACAGCCAGCCTTAAATCACATGAAAGCTTGACAAATATCTAATTTTGTGATTTTTTTAGAGCTGTATCAAGTCGGGCAAAGATTGTCGATCGCACTTTTCATTCTCAACTTAAAAATAGCAGACTATGGCTGGAGCTATGTTGTTCCCGATTCCGGAAATCATTGAATATAATTTACAAAAGTTAATACACTAATTTTTAAACAGACCTGAATTTTGGCAAATCCAGCGTGTCCCTCATAACATAGAGAAATATCCGCCTTCATGGCATCATAGAAACTTGTCCCCCACACAATTGAAATCGATGACCGCTCAAAACTCCCCCGTTTCTCCCGTCACCTGGATCGAAGACCGAGTTATACTGATAGACCAAAATCGATTGCCTCAAGAATACAGCACAGTCGAAATTAGTCGCAGCGACGACATGGCTGAGGCGATTAAAACTATGATAGTCCGAGGTGCTCCGGCGATCGGGGTAGCGGCAGCTTACGGGATGTATTTGGGTGCGAGGGAAATTGAAACGGGCGATCGCACCGAATTTCTCACTAAACTAGAAAAAGTAGGCGATTTATTGCGATCGACCCGCCCGACTGCGGTAAATTTGTTTTGGGCGATATCGCGAATGCTCAAAACTGCCGATCGGGCGATCGGTTCCGTAGAACACATCCAAAAAACCTTGTTAGAAATGGCTAAAACCATTCAAGCCGAAGATTTACAAACCTGTAAAGATATCGGCGACAAAGGCTTAGAAGTTCTGCCAGCAACACCCGAAAAATTAAACTTACTAACTCACTGCAATGCCGGTGCATTAGCAACTGCTGGCTACGGTACTGCATTAGGTGTATTTCGTTCTGCTTGGCGAGAAGGCAGACTCGGAAGAGTTTTTGCTGACGAAACTCGGCCCCGCCTCCAAGGTGCAAAACTCACCACTTGGGAATGCGTCCAAGAAGGAATTCCCGTCACATTAATCGCCGACAATATGGCCGCCCACTGCATGAAACTCGGCATGATTCACGCAGTAGTTGTCGGTGCAGATAGAATCGCTGCTAACGGCGATGCCGCCAATAAAATTGGCACTTACAGTTTAGCAATTGTTGCCAAAGCTCACAACGTCCCTTTCTTTGTTGCTGCGCCACTTTCTACCATTGATTTTGAACTAGCCGACGGGAGCGAGATTCCCATTGAAGAACGCGATCCAGTTGAAATGTATCAAGTAGGAACTACGCGAATTTGTCCTGTGGGAGTCGAATTTTACAATCCCGCTTTTGACGTAACTCCGGCGGAATTAATCTCAGGAATAATCACAGAACACGGCACGGTTGCTCCTGGGGCGTTGAAACAGTTTCAAGCCAAACAATTAGTTTAATTGTATGCTAATCGACCGCTTAATTCAACAGTTTCCTCTGAAAATAAGCCGGATTTATAGCTGTCCAAAGTGGCAGATTGGAGTTATTTTAACAACTCTGAGTCTGCCAGTTTTTTTTACTGCATCCGCAGCAGCTCAAGTGTCAAAAACGATGAAACCCTCTGAATCACAAGCCAAACAATATGTGCAAGGGATGAATAAAGCCCAGCAAGATTACTACGCACAAAATACCGGCTTTACAAGTTCCATTGCCAACTTAGCTCTTGGCATGACAGCCGACAGTGCGAAGTACAAATACTCAATTAGTACGGCAAACAAAGCTGTATTTAATTACGGAGTTTCGCGCGATGCTAATCTCAAAAGTTTTGTGGGAGGAGTTTTTTTGATCGGAACTACTACCAAAACCATCCTGTGTCAAACTAATGCTGCTAGCACCACAAAACCAGCTACTCCTACTAATAAGAATGGAGTTTTAGCCTGCGGTGTTAATACCGCTAAGATTTCGGGATAAATCATGTCTGATTTTTCAGCATTTTCGGAGGTGTGTCAGATGAAAAAAACTTTGCTAAAATCCAAACAATCGATGTCTGACGCACCCTAAAATATGGCTAATATTTATCGATAAATAATGTTTAATCTTTCCGAAAAATGGATAGTAAACGCAGATTTAGCTAAGCAATTGCTGGAACAAGGAGCTACTTTGCTAGATGCTCGCGCACCTATTTTAAAGTGGTTTTGTCCTTTACAGAAAGCTGTTCGTGTAAATTGGCATAATTTTTCCGATTCGCACTTTCCCCACAAAGGCAAAATTATCGAAAATGACACATTTTTAACAGCAAAACTTCGAGCAATTGGCATTTGTCAAAACAAACCTGTGATAGTCGTTGCCGATCCGGTTAAAGGGTGGGGCGAAGACGGGCGAATGGTTTGGATGCTGCGGACTTTGGGACAGGAAAAAGCTGTTTTTGTAGATGGAGGATATCGAGCTTTAATCAAAGCTGGAATTTCTCAAGTAAAAGCTGCAAACAATTCACCGCCAGCCGGAGATTTTGTCATATCCCGCCGCCGAGATTGGGAAATTGGGCGGGATGAATTGAAAGGTATTTTAGGAGATGGTAATTCAGTCATTATCGACGCCAGAACACCGCGAGAATATGCGGGAAAAACACCTTATGGAGAAAAGCGCGGCGGTCACATTCCGGGTGCTGTTCACATCTACTACAAGCAGTTAATGGACAAACAAGGACAACTGCTTTGTGGCGGGGAAATTGTTAGTATTTTGCAGCACAAAGGAGTTTCGCTGTCAACTCTGATTGTGAGTTATTGTACCGGGGGAATTCGCTCTGCCTGGTTAACTTCGGTGTTGACAAATTTGGGATTTTATGCTAAGAATTATGCAGGTTCGATGTGGGAATGGTCGGCTTCCCCGGCAGATAGTTATCCTTTGGAATAGTTCTAAGTTTTTAGTAAGTGAGTTTTGAAGAATAGTTCTGAGTGCGTGTACCATTGTCAATAAGCTTTTTACTGGCGGGCTAGAAGCCCACCCCACAAGAAAATTTACTCTTTGTGGAACAGGCATCCTGCCTTTTTGATAATAGCGCTCGATGTCATATCTAAGCTATTAGCTACAAACGATCGAGGTTGAGAATCTCAACCGACTTGCTCTATATACTGAGCTAAATCGTCGCGCAGGCGGCTGAGTTCGGCTTCGGTGGTGACGCGCAGACGATCGTCCC
>JAUBOH010000082.1:0-4934 GCA_036700145.1 Microcoleus occultus BM001215366 | reverse complement strand
AATATTTTAGGGTTGGTGACGAATCATTATGCGAATCCGCAGCCCGATCGCGATCATCCCTACGGACATCAGAAATTTGATGCGATCGGAGCTCTGGGAATTGCGGTTTTTTTGGGAATAGCCTGTTTTGAAATTCTCAGCGGCGCTGTTCAAAGATTGCTCAAAGGCGGCACAGTTGTCAAAATATCGCCTAATGAACTGTGGATTTTGCTGATTGTACTAGGCATCAATATTTTTGTGACTTTTTACGAGCGGCGGGTTGGGAAACGCCTTGGTAGCGCGATTTTGGTGGCAGATGCCCAACATACGATGAGCGATGTTTGGGTGACAATTATGGTAATTGCTGGGTTGATTGGTGTTTGGCAGGGGCAGGTTTGGAATATACCTCAATTGCAATCCCTGGATGTATTTTTGTCTTTTCCTGTGGCTCTTTTGGTGTTTAGCAGCGGTTGGAAGGTTTTAACGGAAAATCTGCCTTGGTTGGTGGATGAAATGGCGATCGCACCGGAGATTATTCAGGCGATCGCGATCGATGTGCCTGGGGTTATCAACTGTCACTCGATCGCCTCCCGTGGCGTTGTCGGGCGTCAAGTGTTTATTGATATGCACATGATTGTCGATGCGACTGATGTCGAAACTGCTCACCGGATTACAGAAGAAGTTGAAGCCCGCTTGGAAGAACGTTTCAGCCCTGTACGCATCTTAATTCACGTTGAGCCGCCGGCTTACCATTCCGACCAAATTAGCTACGATTCTGAAAAATGAAGGCACAACCAGTTATTTTGACACGGATACACGGATTAATTGAAGAATCAGAAAAGTATTTTTACTTAGCGCAATTCCTCCAATTTTTTAAATTTTATTAATCCTGTTAATGCGATCGCACTTAATTTAGTAGCAGTTTTCCACAGGAAAAGGGCGGTTTTCCACAGAAATCGGCAAGTTTTCCACAATAGGTGCGATCGGCTGTCGTCGATTTCTGTCTTTGTATTTGTATAAATTCCAAGTATTTTGAATTTCTGTAGCCATTTCCCCCCGCAAATGCCAAGGTAGCAAGATCTCCACTTTTGAACCGAGAGCTCGCAGCCATCTCAACGGGTAGTGCGGATGAAATTTTTACTTTATTTTATCTGGTGCTAGCCTATCTACTCTCGATCGTAGCGGAAATTCTCCTACTCCGTTGTAGCCGACGATTCTCTTAATCCAGAGAAAGATGAAGAAATGTTTCGATCGAGTTGGATTTGGGGGAGTGAGTGCGATCGGGCCTGAGTTGGTGAAAAAGCGATCGCCTTCTGCCAAAATCAAAATTCAAGCCTCCAAAATCGAGCGATGCAGCCATTTCAAAACTGCATCAATGAGATTCGGATGGTTAGGAGAAATGCGTTTTACATTGTCGCATGGTCGATCGGTGATGATTGCGATCGTGCCTCCAAAAGCACTCAGTGCAGTTAGAAAAGGTTCGCTGAATTCGCGATCGATTTTAGAGTTGTAGAACACCAAAGCAACTCGTTTTTCTAGGTTTCTCAAATTCAGTCGCCAATAGGCTTTGAGCAGTGGCATAGTTGTGGGTGTTCCTTCTTGTCGTTCTGGACAACCTTGCTCTACCATTTCGATGTAGATATCAGTGGCAGGATTATCTGGAGGGTTAAATTCGCTACCATCAATACAAATCAGTTGTACTGCTCGATTGAGCATTGGGTCGCTGACAATTGCAGAAGGCAGGACTTCTGGAAATTCGGCAAAGTTGAGGAGTTGAGTAGTGTTGGATTTGCTAACTAGGATGTTGTCGGATACTTTGGCATTTATAGTAAATGGTTGACTGTGCCATGCACTATAAAACTCTGGATAACTCATTTTTTGGGCGCAGTGCCAGATAACTCCATAGCAATGGAAATATCGATCGACATCATCTTTGTCAGTTTTCCTGTATAGATAATTTCTTAGTCCTTCAACTACCAATGGGAACATTTCATACTGAATCATTTTTGTAAATTTTAAAGTTGCCGCGAAACAGCCCATATCGTCTTCACTATTACAAAGTAAATTAACTAGAGATTTTGCAATAAATTCTTTACTTGATTTAAGCTTCTTATATTGAGAGGACTTTAAAATATCTTTAAAGGTGTATTCATTAGAGTCGCTTTTTGTTAATTTATCTAAAAGCTTAATAACCTTAAGACTCTCATTTTCGATTTCAAATTTAACTTGTATAGGCTCACCTTTAAAGGGTAAACCATATACTAATGAATGAGCAGACGAAAGAGCATCTTGCCGATCCATACCCCAGGAACAATCCATTGCAGTGTAAAAACTGATTACATTTTCCAGAAGGTCTTCTGCTAATTTGTTTCCAGGGTCAAGCTTAGTTAATATCTTAGCAGCTTCATGGGTATTCTCCGCATTTCCCCGAAGACGAAAAGATTGGTTTTCCAATGTAATTTTATGTTCTTTTTCTTCACAAATTAATTTGGTTAATAAATTAATTGCTTTCATGCGATCGGTTTTTTCAAATACTTCTCTAGCGGCATCTTCTACACAATAATGCAATTCTTCACAGATGTTACTAAATCCGATTTGAAACAGTTTATCCACAATTTGATCTGCTCGTTCATAAGTTGTAAATTCAGAAATTGCATATCCAGCCAAAAAATAAGCTCTGTAGCCATAGAAATTCTCAATACCACATCTATCATTAAAATCTGTTAACAAATCAATAAACTTATCTCTGTCTTTATTGTTGTTTCCAAACCATAGTATAATTACTTCTTTCCACTGCGGTTCAAAAATGCGATAAATACCTTCATCAGGATTATGAGGAACGTGATTTAGGAAAAAATGCCAATCATCGATCGCCAAGGAGGCAAAATATTCCTGGAATGTAGGATGAAAGAATGCGTAAACAGGATCATCTGTTGCAGCTTCTCGATCTACTAAGTTCAGCCAACCGAGATCCCAGCCTAATTTAAACAGCTTGTCGCCCATTTCTTGCTGAATTAAACTTAGCGGCAACCGAAATCGAGTATGGCTATCCAATCCTGCTATAGACAAACGACCGAGGGCTTGATGTAATTCTTCTTGCAAACCTGGTTGAGTCGCCCAATCAATAACCGTTTGGCATGGTTTCCACTCATAGAAATAGCGGACAAAGTGTTGATATAGTTCGGCTTTGGTTTCTGGTAATTCGACTTGCTTATTTTTGCTGGATATTTGACACAGTAGAGATAAGCGAAGCGGATTTTTTACGAGTTGGCGGATGCGTTCTTTTTGCGGTTCTTGCAGCTTTTTCTGTAACTCCTGTCCCCGTTGAATATTTTTTGCTTCAGCAAACCACTGCTGAATAAAATCATCTACTTGCTCTGGTTTAAACTCCTGAGTTTTGTAAGTATCAAAACCTGTGAGGGGATTCTTGAGACTGGCATCCCAAACATTGGTTCGACAGGTCAAAACAACCCGCACATTACCCAACCAATCAGTAAGCTGGTTTCTGATTTCCTCTAAGGACAAACAACTATTCGCCCCTACAGCCATTTCATCAACACCATCGAGTAACAGCCACACCCCACCGTGACGCAACCGTTTTTGTAGAGATTTTTCATGAAACATCTCTACATCAATATCGGGATAAACCAGAGCCATAGCTTCCGGTAACCATTCCTGAAGGATATAGTCTTTCAGTGTCTTTCTTTGCAAACTTGCCAGCGCAATGCAAATCGGCAAGTCTCGATCATTCTCCTGAATGCGAGTAGCGATTTTATCTAACAGCGTTGTCTTTCCTGCTCCTGGCTCGCCGACAATAGCAATATGTTTATTTTTTCCAGTAGGTTTTTGTCCAATAACGTCAGTCATGAATTCATCATGCTCGTAAATTCGGGTAACGACTTCCTGTTCTAATTGATGCACCTGTTCCATAGGCACATTACCACTGCGACGCTGCTGCTGTTCCCGTTCGATTAATCCTAGCGGTACAAAAACATTGATTTCAAATCCCATTTCTGTCGCTCTCCGTCTAAAGCGTTGCTCCTCTTGCTGTTCCTTTAACATTTCTTGGCAAACTTGCTGCCAATCAATAGCAATGTTTTGCTGTGGCTCTAGCTCGGAATTCTGCAAATTGGAGTCATGTTCGGCAATAAATTTTCTGGGTTCAAATCCTAATGCTTTAAGAATTGAAATAGCATAGTTCCTATCGACTGGATTTCCTTTTAAAAAGCGTTTCACTGTGCTCTTACTCACATACGCTTGCCTTTCAAGGTCTTCTTGAGACCAGCCCCGTTTATCTATATTTCGTGGCTTTTCCAATTCAGCCATCCGTTGACGAACTTTATCCAAACCTGCGCCATCAATCGGAACACTGCGAGATGCCATAGTTTGACTCATTCCTAACAACTAAAGTGGATGAAATTGGGAATTTTGCATCAGTTGCATAGCCCGCCAGGGGTTTAAACCCCACAGCGAGTAGCGAAAGTCCTCTAAAGAGGACTAAATGCTGACCCTAAAAAGCGCTCTTGAGTCCACTTGAGTGGACTTTCGCTATTAGCCGTGGACTTGAGTCCACGGCGGGACAACACCACAGGCGCAAAATCTCAATCAAAACTATCCCTAGCATAGTCAGCATCTAGTTTCTTGACCAGTTCAGATCAGTTCACTTTTTTCTGAACCGTTTTGCTCTGGAGAAATCCAGTTGACTCCAATAGGCTTGAATCATTAGCACTCAAAGGTTCAGCTTATGACAGCCTTTCAACTCAGCCTTTTCCCAGACGAGCCACCCACTCCCCTCGACTCCCTTAACAAAAAGAGATACGCTTTTGACTGTGACAATTCTTTGTCTTCATTTCCCCAATTCCAAAGCGGAGAAATCATCAACGAGTTAGAAACGATCGCGATCGATATTCTAGAGATGATTTTAGGCGATCGCTTCCGTTACTGTCCCCAAGTTC
>JAUBOH010000081.1:18003-20693 GCA_036700145.1 Microcoleus occultus BM001215366 | reverse complement strand
TTGGCCCACATCGGCCACCACGTGATTTGTGTAGACAACAACGAAGAAAAAGTCAAGTTAATGAAGTCGGGACAGTCGCCAATTTTTGAACCCGGACTGTCTGAATTGATGCACTCGGCCTCTCAATCGGGAAATCTAGAATTTACTTCGGATTTAGCAGCAGGAGTGGCTCACGGGGACATTTTATTCATTGCTGTGGGGACGCCTCCTTTACCTACTGGGGAAAGCGATACTCGCTACGTGGAAGCGGTTGCTCGCGGAATAGGAGCTCACCTCGACGGCGATTACAAAGTGCTGGTAAACAAATCCACGGTGCCCATCGGTTCGGGGGATTGGGTGCGAAGAATTGTACTAGACGGTTTGGCTGAACGTCAAAAAGTTCAAAGCGGTGACGGGGTTACTGGTGAGGAAGTAGCAACAAAAACTGGTGTGGCATTTGATGTGGTTAGCAACCCGGAGTTTTTGCGGGAGGGTTGTGCTGTTCACGATACTTTTAATCCCGATCGCATTGTTCTGGGGAGCACTTCTGGGCGGGCTATGGATATGATGCTACAGTTATACAGGCCGATTGTCGATCGCAAGTTTGCAGAAAATGCCTCTTTGCCACCGGTACCTGTGGTGATGACAGATATCAGTTCGGCGGAGATGATTAAGTACGCAGCTAATGCTTTTTTGGCTACGAAGATTAGCTTTATTAATGAAGTTGCTAATATTTGCGATCGCGTCGGTGCAGATGTTACCCAAGTCGCCAAAGGAATCGGCTTAGATTCGCGAATTGGCGGCAAGTTTCTGCAAGCTGGCATCGGTTGGGGCGGTTCTTGTTTCCCCAAAGATGTCTCGGCGTTAGTTCACACTGCTGACGATTACGGCTACGAAGCACATTTGTTGAAAGCGGCAGTGGAAGTTAACGAGCGCCAGCGGTTGATTGCTATTGAAAAGTTGCAGCAAGTTTTGAAGATTCTCAAAGGTAAAACAGTCGGACTTTTGGGTTTGACTTTCAAGCCGGATACTGACGATTTGCGGGATGCTCCTTCCCTAAATTTAATCGAGAATTTGAATCGATTGGGAGCGAAAGTTAAAGCTTACGATCCGATTGTTTCTCAAACTGGAATGCGTCACGGTTTGTCGGGAGTTTTGGTAGAAACCGACCCGGAAAGGTTGGCCGACGGTTGCGATGCTTTGGTGTTGGTGACTGACTGGGAACAGTTTCGCAATTTAGACTATGAGAAAATGGCGAAGTTGATGAATCATCCGGTGATGATTGACGGCCGCAATTTCTTAGACAAGAAGGTTTTAGAAGTGGCTGGTTTCCAATATGTGGGAATAGGAAGGTAAAGAAAAGTACGAGTAGGGACACGGCGCCGTGTCCCTACGGCATTCGCTCGCCGTAAGGAGTGTACTTCATAAACCTGGAATCTGGTGTATATTGCTCGCGGCGAACAATCGCGGGTTGATCCGCCCCGCCTGCTTTAAAAATTTTCCATCAATGCTTTTTCCTCAGCATAAACATCTCGTAGCTGTTGCAATGCTGGGGCTGAAATTACCGATTTAACTGTAGCGACTAAGAGGCCCCACTCAAGCAAGCTGTCAACTGAAACAGCTTCTTTGAAGTTGTATGTATAGAATTTAGTCCAAAATTCTGGTGCTTGCGTGCGTTTCCAGCGTTTGTACCAGCCGACAAAATCTTGAGCGCTGGGCTCTTTTACTTGTAAGATTGGGGGGAAATCGGCGTAGCTGACAAAGCGACTTAGGCCTTTGGCGTGTACGTACACCATGTTGTGACAGCATTCGAGCCGGTAAATTTGGTCTGGTGAGATGTTGAACAGGAGTGCTACTGTTTCTTCGGTGACAAATCTCGATCGCGGATTGACAACCGAAGACTTATGAATAATTTTTGAGGCGCCGATCTCTGACTTATTTAACTGATTCTCTGATATCATTGTAGTTGCATCTGGTGGTAGGTAAATCTATCTGGTAGGTGCGATCGACAGAAATTATCTGTCGCGATTAATTTTAACTGGCGATCGTCTTTAGTTTGCAGACCGGGGGCGATCGCTTTTTGATATATTATACTAAATCCAAAATTTTGTAAATAGTGAATATGAGCAAAGGCTTAGTCAGGTTGCGGGTTCGAGAGTTGGCGGCCGAGAAGGGATGGACGCTCAAGGAAGTTGCCCAGCGATCGGGCGTGGGATACAGTACGATTAGCAATTATGCCCGTTCTCAGGGCATGGCAATGGTTGATTTTGCCGCAGTGCACAAGCTGGCTCGTACTTTTGATGTGATGATTGAGGATTTCGTGGTCATCATGGAAAAATAGCCGAAGGTTTTGCCTAAATTCAATGTTAAGTGCGATCGACCTTTGATTTGGCGATCGAACTTTGGTGGAGATTATAGTTTTAAATCGGATCGACAACCGTCCCGATATTTGGACACGGCAGTGCCGTTTCCCTACCCAATATTTGGACACGGCAGTGCCGTTTCCCTACTCGATATCTGTTGAAAACCGCTATATTGAAGAATCGATCGCAACCAAGGTCGATCGCCTATCATAAAACCAACCCCCTTGCCGCCTGAAATTAGGAGAAACGTCAAATGTCAGATCCAATTACCTTGGGCTTACTTTTCACAGTCGCTTGGCAAGGCATTCTGGGCACTCAAGTCAACGATGCACTGAATCATGCTTGTTT
>JAUBOH010000081.1:7252-17903 GCA_036700145.1 Microcoleus occultus BM001215366 | reverse complement strand
CTTGGCAAGGCATTCTGGGCACTCAAGTCAACGATGCACTGAATCATGCTTGTTTGACAGGAATAAAGAAGCTATCACGAAACGAAAAAATTGTCAATCACGATTTAGAAAAAGCCCTAAAAACATCTTTCCTGAAAGCTCAGCAACAAATCGCTTCAGAATGCAAACAGGAAATCGATCCGAAAAATGCGACTTACCGAGAGAGTTTTGCCTATTCGCTACAAGACAGGCGCAGGGATTTTGATTGGTTGAAACGAAAGCTCGAAAAGCTCAAATTAGAATTAGAACAAGTCGATAAAGAAACAGTCCCGTCTGGGATTCCCATTGCAGGTTTAGATGAGATAGAATTGCTGCTTACTTCCCCAGATGAGTTAAAGCAGCATCAGGTGGAAGCAGTCAAGCAAAAACTGCTGGAAGTTGCCCTAGAAAATTGCGATGTCGCACCCTACAAGACTAAGTTAGAGCAAGAATTGTTTGCCTTAGTATCTGCATACTTTGCTCAAGAAATCAAGGAAAATGAGAAAGTTTTTCAGATTTTTACGGGTCAAACTTTAACGCGGATCGATAGCAGAACCCAAGAGATGTATGCTTGGCTAGAGGAGATAGTTGAAAAGAGCCGGATTGCTTACGCGCCGATTGATTGGCAAGCTATTTGCCAGCAGATATTAGACGAGAAAGAACAGCAGCGACTTAGTAGCGATCGGCTAACTTTTGGCAACCATCAAATTGATGATGTTTATGTGCCGCTGGGATTGGTAGAAAGGCACAAAGTGACTCAGCAACGGGAGAATGTTGGGGCTGAGGAAGGTTCGGATTTGTATCGAGAAAAGGAAGTTACTCAAACATTTGAACATAGCGAGTTTCTCGAACAAGTAATCCAGCAAGGAATTAGCCCTAAAAGCAATGGGAAACGGTTAGGAATTATTGGGGAACCGGGGGCGGGGAAAACAACGCTGTTGCGGCAGATTGGGAATTGGGTAGCGGCGGGCATTTCGGAGGCTATGGTAATTTGGGTATCCTTGGCAGATTTGCAGGGGAAGGAATTAGAATCCTATTTATTTGACAACTGGCTGGTGGCGGCTATTAAAAGAATTGGGAAGGCTGAGGCGACGGCGGAAATTAAGGATGATTTTGTAGCACAGTTTAATGCTGAGCGCGTGTGGTTGGTGTTGGATGGGGCGGATGAGATGGCGGTGGGAGATGGTAATCCTTTGGCGGAAATTGAGCGGCAAATTAGGACGGGCGGGCTGTATTCAAAGGGCGCGAATTGTGCTAAGTTGTCGGCAGAATGTCTGGGATGCGATCGGCTCTGCGTTGGATAGTTTTGATACTTATCGCACTCTGGAGTTTTCCTATCCCGAACAAGTGGAAATGTTCATTGATAAGTGGTTTTTAACCCTCGCTAACCCGCAGGGAACCCCCCCTAACTCCCCCTTGGTAAGGGGGGGGACAAGAGAAGATGAAACTCTTACTCCCCCCTTAGCAAGGGGGGCCGGGGGGGTGCTTTCTCAACAGCTACGGGAAGCCGGAGAAACTCTTGCTCCCCCCTTAGCAAGGGGGGCTGGGGGGGTGCTTTCTCAACAGCTACGGGAAGCATTAGCAGCATCAGGAAAAGAGCGAATTCGAGACTTAGTAAAAAATCCCCTGAGATGTTCGCTGCTGTGCGGCACTTGGCAATCCTTGGCTGGCGATTTGCCGGATACTAAGGCTAAGCTTTATCAGCGGTTTGTAACTACTTTGTATCAGTGGAAAAAACCGCACTTGAATTGGATTCAGCAGCAGGATTTGAATGCGGCTTTGGGTAAATTGGCACTTTCTGGGATGTTAAATGAAACGTCGCGGTTTCAGTTGCGAGAAAGTGTGGGATATGGGGTGATGGGTGCATCGCAGTTTGAGTTAGCTTGTCGTTTGGGTTGGCTGAATTTAGTGGCGAGGGATGCGGAGACGCTGGAGGGGATTTATGCTGCAATCTCCGCTTTAGCTTTCTTCGTCGGAATCCCCACAACATCCTTCGGCGGAGTTTATCCTGAGCCGAAGGGCGAGCGCACAAGTAGCGGTAATCCGCTTAGCGTTGGGATGGATAGACTGGTTAACGTACGAAGTTAACCAAATCTTTGTATACTGAAATGGTCAGACCAAGCAGCAATTAGCGTGAGAATAGCCTACCAATACAAACTACGACCAACGAAACTACAAGTTACTGAGCTTGACAGATGGTTATCCATGCTGTGCGCCCAGTATAACTATTTGTTGGCAGATAGATTTAACTGGTATGAACAAAATCGCTGTGCGATCGATGCTTGTTCTCTTCTATGTCACTTACCACAATTGCGGGATAATCCCGATTATTTTTCACAGAAAAAAACCTTACCTCAACTCAAAAAAACTCATCCTTGGTATAGCGAGATTTACTCTCAAGTTCTCCAAGATGTAGTCAAGCGAGTTAAGGTAACATTTGATCGATTTCTCAAAGGCGATCGCAACGGTAAACGCAGTGGTAGACCACGCTTTAAACCTCACAGTCGTTATCGTACCTTTACCTATCCCCAAATAAAAGATAGTTGTTTAGATGGCAACTCTATCAACTTGCCGATGTTTGGCAAAGTTAAAGTAATTCTACATCGTCAAATACCGGATGGATTCAAGATTAAAACAGCCTCTGTTACTAAAAAAGCTGATGGATATTACATTACCCTTTCATTAGAAGACCAGACTGTTCCTGAAATCAAGCCGGATTTTAAGCCAAATAAAATTACTGGGATTGACCTGGGATTGAAGGACTTCTTAACAACTGCTGATGGCGAAACAGTTGCTATTCCTCAACATTATCGTCAAGCGCAAAAACGTTTGAAAGTAATTCAAAAACGGGTATCACGTCGAACAAAAGGAAGTAACCGTAGACGGAAAGCAATTCAACAACTAGGGTGTCAACATCAAAAAGTCGCCGCTAGACGTAAAGATTTCCATTTTAAGACAGCCAACTATTTACTGTCAAAATACGATGTAGTTGCTCATGAAGATTTAAATATCAAAGGTCTAGCTCGTACAAGATTGGCTAAATCTGTGCTGGATGCTGGGTGGTCAAACTTCCTATTAATACTAACTTTCAAAGCCGAAAAAGCTGGTTTGTTAGTGATACCAGTAAGTGCCTATAACACCTCACAAGATTGTTCCAATTGTGGAGAGAAAGTACCTAAAAAGCTGCATATTCGATGGCATGACTGCCCTAATTGTGGGTGTAGTCTCGATCGCGATCATAATGCAGCTATTAATATCAAAAATAGAGCGGTAGGGCATTCCGTTCTTAAAGCCAAGAGTCTCCTAAGCGATAGCCGGATTGTCTTGGAAGCCTGCACCATAGACCTGTACTCAGATTGGTGTAGGAGATGTCACTCGAGTTAATCCGTACTTCTCAGGATAAAAATACCCGGTTGCGATCGGCAGATAGCTTAGGGAAAATTATGAAAAATAAGCACTTCGCCACCGCAGTCTCAGGATTGAAAGATTGGCTAACTTCCGAAATCTCCGAAAACGATTCTAATCTGTATAAAAACTGCTACAGAGTCATCTGGGAATGCGCCCAAAAGATGACTTACCCAGAATTTTATCAAGCATGGCACACCCAACCCACCAATTCCCCAATACCCGATCGCAACCACCGACAAAATACAGACATCCCCACACTCCTCAAACAACTCCAACCCACCGATAAAACCTTCCCCGTTCCCCTCAACATACGCGCCCTAGAAGGCGAAACCGATACAAGCGCGATCGCCCAAGAACTCTGTACCCAACTATATCAAGCAATCTTCCCCGCAGATACAGACATTCCCGCCATTCGCAACGCCCCCGAATTCAAGCGATTAATTCCCCAACTCAAAAATCGGCTGCAAAAACAGCACATCGCCTTAATTTTGCACTCCTGTCCCTGCGAAGATGCGCTTTCATCTTTCACCCGCAAACTCGCCGACACTCACATGGGAATTCATATCGCCTGGATTACGGATACACCGTTGGAATTGCCGTTAACAGGTTTTGCGGTGGATGGAGATGATTTGTTGGATGCGGTGCAGAATTGGATTGGAGGGATTGGTTCGTGATCCAGGGGCCGGACACCCCACCGTACCTTTCGTCGTGTCAACTTAAGCTGTGAGTCCGCCAGTCCTCCCGCCGACCCAGCAGTCCGCCAGGGAATTAATTCCCTGTCTCATAGCTAAAGTCCTCTGAAGAGGACTAATACAGAGAATTCCAGGTTTATGGAATACGGTTGGAAGGGTTCCTAAATCATTTTGGTAAGTGCTTGGGATTAAGGTGTACTCTGCTTACCAGGAATCTGCTGTATGTAAGTTTAAAAATTCTTCTTCTCAGTCCTCTTAAGAGGACTTTAGCTATTAGACAGGGGTTTCAACCCCTGGCGGACTGACGGGTGGGCGAGAGGGCTGGGCGGACTGACAGCTTAAGCGCGATCGACCAAAAGCAGATGTGAACAAATCCTTTAACCTACAATACTAATTTACCGACGCCATCAACCGAGCCTCCCCAAGACTCCCCCAAACCATGCCCAAGCCAAAAAAGACTCCCGCCAAAACCTACACCGAAATCAACCTCAGTGACCCCCAATACTACTTCAACCGAGAACAAAGCTGGCTAGAATTCAACAACCGCGTCCTCCACGAAGCCCTAGACCCCCGCACGCCCCTCCTAGAAAGACTCAAATTTCTGGCTATTTTCAGTTCCAACCTCGACGAATACTTCATGGTGCGGGTAGCAGCCCTCAAACAGCAAGTAGAAGCAAAAGTCAGCAAATTGACCTCTGACGGCAGCACGCCCCAAGAACAGCTAGATACCATCAACAAGCGGCTTTTGCCGATGGTTACTCAGCAGCATTCCTATTTTGAGCAAACCCTGCGGCCCAAATTAGCAGCAAGCGGCATCTACATTCTCGACTACATTGACCTCAATCAAGAACAGCGAAATTACTTGCACCGCTACTTCAAAGAACAAGTATTTCCCGTACTCACTCCCCTCGCAGTTGACCCCAGCCACCCTTTCCCCTTCCTTTCCAATCTCAGTCTCAATTTAGCAGTAGTAGTCAGAGACCCCGACACGCGCGAAGAACTATTTGCCCGCGTCAAAGTGCCGCAGGTGTTGCCCAGGTTTTTGACACTACCGGCGGATTTGCAGTGGCAGCAGAGGGGTAAATCTCCTGTGTGGACTGGCGTGCCCCTAGAACAGGTAATTGCTCACAATTTAGAAGCTTTGTTTCCGGGGATGGATATTCAGGAATATCACCCGTTTCGGATTACTCGCAATTCCGATTTAACAGTAGAGGAAGATGAGGCAGAGGATTTGCTGCTGGCTATAGAACAGGAACTCCGCAAGCGCCGATTTACCGGTTCTGCGGTGCGCATGGAAATTCAAGGGATTATGCCGCCTGCGCTGCGAGATATGCTAATGGATGAGTTGGATCTTGGTGAACAAGATGTTTACGTCGTAGAGGGGCTGCTAGGCCTCAAGGATTTGATGTCTTTTATGGGGCTGCCGGTGCCGGAACTGAAAGACCCGGCTTGGACTCCGGTTGTGCCGCCACGCTTGCGGAACTCGGAATCGCCAATGATTTTGGGCAAGTCGATGTTGGATGTTGAGGATGGTGAGGATATTTTCACCGCAATCCGTCGGGGGGATATTATGCTGCACCATCCCTATCACTCCTTTGCGGCGACGGTGCAGCGGTTTATTACTGAGGCGGCGCACGATCGATCGGTCTTAGCGATTAAGATGACTTTATACCGGACTTCTGGTGATTCGCCGATCGTCAGTGCCTTAATTGAAGCCGCACAAAATGGCATACAGGTGGCTGTTTTGGTAGAGCTCAAGGCTAGATTTGACGAAGAAAATAATATTAATTGGGCTCGCAAATTAGAACAAGCTGGCGTCCACGTAGTTTACGGTTTGGTGGGACTCAAGACACACACTAAGATTGTGATGGTTGTGCGCCGCGAGGATGGTTGTATCCGCCGCTACGTTCATATCGGTACGGGAAATTACAATCCGAAGACGGCGGGACTGTATACGGATGTGGGTTTGTTAAGTTGTCGCGAGGATTTGGGGTCGGATTTGACGGATTTATTTAACTATTTAACTGGTTATTCGCGACAGCTATCTTATCGCAAATTGTTGGTGGCGCCGGTCAATATGCGCGATCGATTTTTGGCCCTCATCCGTCGCGAATCTGAATTCTGCCGCTTGAATGCTGAAACTGGTAGCGGTAGCTGCGGCCGGATTGTCGCTAAAATGAATGCTTTAGTTGACCCTCAAATTATTGTTGCTTTGTACGAAGCATCGCAAGCTGGAGTGAAAATTGATTTGATTATTCGGGGGATTTGCTGTTTGCGTCCCGGCGTTGAAGGTGTTAGCGAAAATATCAGAGTTATCAGTATTATCGGCCGCTTTTTAGAGCATTCTCGAATGTTTTATTTTTTCAACGGTGGCAATGAAGAGGTGTATATTGGATCTGCTGATTGGATGCAGCGCAACCTCACAAGGCGGGTTGAGGCGATCGTCCAAGTTGAAGATCCAACAATCGTGATGGAGTTGCAAGAAATTTTGGGAGTGATGCTGGCGGACAACCGTCAAGCTTGGGATTTGCAGTCTGGCGGACACTACTCTCAGCGACGGCCTCCTGCAAATTCCCCGGAAGTGAGTTCTCAACAGATTTTGATGGATATGGCCTTGAATTAGTTATTGGGAATTGGGCATGGGGCATGGGGCATGGGGCATGGGGCATGGGTTATTAGTCAACAATTCCCAATTCCCAATTCCCAATTCCCAATTCCCAATTAACTAAAAGTGCGCTTGAATTCTTCTAACAAATCGTCAATTTCTTCGATCGCCTGACTCACATCTATTCTCAGGGCTCCCAAGTCCGATCGGTCTAACAGCCGCACGAGAGATTCCCGCTTGACTTCGATCTGTGCTACGCGCTCTTTGATTGTCTGTGCATCCATTGTTTTTTGCCTCTGCTACTATTAACAAAAATATTTGACATTCCCGACTGCGAACAGACGGGGGATTCTTAATTCACCGACGTACCTGTTATGAGCCAATTCCTCACTATTTTTAGATTGTAAGTGATGAACCTGCTCAGGGTTTGTGAGTCTGTGTTATAGTTTGATTGTACATCAAAACTTCAGCCAAACTTCAGCGCAAAAAAGGCGGACGTTTGGTATCTGCGGGTTTGTTTTTCATCACTTCAGTTAAAAATCGCTTCAAGGCTTTCTCGCGGTTTTTCATGAAAGCAGACCAAAATCCGGGTTGATATTCATCCATTGTCTTGGCTAGGGCCCAGACATCGATCGCTAAGATATTATAAAGCCTTTCATCTTCGCGCTTGAGCGAGTTAATCTGCTCTAGAACCGACTTGTTTGCTCCAGCAGTTTGTCTGTCTTCGTCTTTGATCATGTCTGGAAAGTGGTTGAAAGGGCAAGAGGGTCGATCGCGATCGCCACTCTGTATACTTTGATGATACTGCCGATCTCGATTGCCTTCTGGAACCAAAGCCGCGCAATTAACACGGATATTTACCGGTGCTCCCGGCGGCGAACCGGGCGGGATAAATTTCTGAAGCTAGAGACAAGATTGTGGATGCACACGGCTCCCGCACTCGTAGATGCTAGCAGTTTTCGCTGGTCTTTTGGCAAAAAAACTAAATTTATTCAAGACTTCATGACAGATAATAATTAAAGTATATTATTTCTGTCCGACTACTTACCTCACTAATATGTTACGTAAAATTTCTTTAGCAAGCCTAGCCTTAGTTTTTGGCGGTATTTTAGCAGCAGTCGGGTTCTATGCCTACTTCACAGACAAACCTACCCTCAACCTAGCCGGTTTTTTTTATGGGATTCCGCTGTTGCTGGGTGGTTTGGCCCTGAAAGCGGCCGAACTCGAACCGGCGGTGTTCACCGAACCAACTTCTGGCGAAGTTCTTCTCCTGAGAGAAAGTCAAGCCACAGATACTCAAAACCAAGTCCGCAAAGATATCACCCGATTTCGCTACGGCCAACCCGCGCACTTAGATGATACTTTGGAGCGCTTGGGCCTGGCCCCGACAGACGAGGAACGCCCCCTCCTCCAAGGGTTGCGGGAAGTTGATGCTGACGGTGCTTATGCGTTAATTCTAGAGTTTTATTCGCCTTTAGTGCCGATCGAAGTCTGGGAAGAAAAACAAGAAAAAATATCTACTTTTTTTGGGCCTGGTTTGCGCGCGCAAGTCACTCAAAAGGCTGATGACAAGATTGAATTGGCTTTAATTAAAAATACTCAAGCTTAAAGTAGTCTTAATTTTTGAGTACCCAGATTTTGGATTTTCCAAATAATAATTAATCCTGCATCGACCCAGATACTGATTTTAACTGCAGCTTGAAACCTGTCGCTATCAGCAAAAGCTCGATCGCCAATCTTTGCGATCGCCAACATTTGATTTTCCTGAATTATAATATTGGTTGAGAACCGATCGGCAATCTTAAATCAGGAGAAGCACAAATGGTTTCGTCAAGAAGCAGGATAGGTATTATCGGCGCCGGAACATCAGGAGCTTATCTGGCGATTTTGCTGATTCAACAAGGGTTTCAAGTTGACTTGTTTGAAAAAGCCCCTTATCCGCGCACCGATGGCTGCGGTATCCTGATCGTACAAGCAGGTATGGAAGCGCTCGATCGCGGAAACCATCAAGTCACCCAAAAAATCATCAACTCAGGCGATGCTGTCAAAGTATTCGAGTTTCGCAACCTGCGCGGCGGTGTCATCAATTCTGAACCCGTCACCTATGAAAAAGATGAATTACCAGGGATGCTGGTACACCGCAAAGCTATTCTAGAAGCACTCCTCGACGAGTTACCGGCTGACTGTATTCATTTTAATGCTGATTTATTGTCGATCGCCCAAACAGAGCATAGCGCGATCGCCCACTTTAAAGACGGCAGTAAATGGGAAGGCGATCTTTTAATTGGCGCAGATGGAATAGTCTCCAAAGTTCGTCAATTTATCGTTCCAGATGTACAACTTTTCTATTTAGGCGATGTCGTCTGGCGAGGAATTGTCGAAGATAATAGCTTCTGTCCCGAAGGAAACTTTTTTGTTTACGTGCGCGGGCGAGGAATTTATGCCAACTTCTTTCACATTGGTGGAGGTCGCACCCATTGGGGTTTCTTTATCGAAAAAGAGCGGCAAGAATCCGAAATAGGAAAACTCCAACCCAATGATATCACCATACCTCCCCAAGAACTAGCAAAACTCCCCGACGATGCGCGAAAAGTGATTGAGTCAACCCCTTTAGAAAACATTGTCTGTCGTTTTTCCTACGACATTGACCCCCTACCTAAAATCTATGACGGGCGCGTTATCCTAATAGGTGATGCGGCCCACGCGAAAAGTTCCACACGCGCCAGAGGAATGACTTCCGGTTGGGAAGATGGTCTGTCTTTAGCCCAACATCTCACCGACAGTGCTAACATTGCCGAAGCATTGGAAAATTTTCAAACTGAAAGATTGCCTATTGTCCACGAATATCAACGCACTAGCCGTGAGATGAGTCTGAAAATAGGTCGCCGTTAGAAATAGAGAATAGGAGCAAATCCTGATGTCTGCAAATATATCTTACTCTCCCGATTTAGACAAAGTTCCTGAAATTTTCACCCGTCATCTTGGTACTTGGAAAGGCGAGTATATTAAGACCGATACTCGCGGACATTTTTCTCGCAGCTTCTTCGGTAATTTTACCATCTCGATTGAGGGAAGTCACTACCGCCAAGTTAATAATTATGAATACTCAGACGGTTCTCACCTCCAGCTCAATTTTCAAGGTGAATTTGAAAATCGGATTCTGAAATTGTATTCTAGCAGCTATTCTGATTTTTCGGCGATCGCCTGGGATGCTGGCCAGGAAACCATTTGCTTTCGCGCTACGAAAACTCAAGATAACGCACTGATTACTTTTGTGGAAACAATGACCTTACTAGCAGAAAACCACCGAGTTCGCAGCACTCAAGCTTTTAAAGATGGTGTTTTTGATGGCATCTCATTTATTGAGGAAATGCGTTTGTAGCCGAAGGAAGTTCGGCATCTTCTTCTTTCTCTTCCTTCGCATTCTTAGCCCCTTCGCGGTTCGTTTAATCTTACTCCCTAAGCGATCGCATTTTAAAAAAAAGGTTAATTAATATTAGAAAATAAGCGGGAACGAGTAATAAAACGCTCTCCATCGGGTCCTTCCAGGGAAAAATCGCTACCTCCTGGCCCCGACGCCACATCTATAATTAACTGCGTGTGCTGCCAATATTCGTATTGCTGCGCTCCGATATAGAAAGGACAACCGCCTATTTCGCCCAGCAATACGTCACCATTACCGATTATCAATTCGCCATCGGGAAAGCACATGGGAGAACTACCGTCGCAGCAGCCGCCGGATTGGTGAAACATCAATTGTCCGTGTTGAGTTTTGAGATGGTTGATTAATTTTAAGGCTGTTTCAGTTGCGGTGACTTTGGCTATTGTTTCCATTTTAACCTTTACATATAAATCTTTACTTACTATTTAATAGGTAGAGGACTAAAGTCCTCACTACGAACCTAATTAATTGTTTGTAGTGAGGACT
>JAUBOH010000081.1:0-7152 GCA_036700145.1 Microcoleus occultus BM001215366 | reverse complement strand
AGTGAGGACTTTAGTCCTTCTTCGGTAGAGGACTAAAGTCCTCACTACGAACCTAGGACTAAAAACCTTAGAAGAAACCCAAAGCTTTGGGGCTGTAACTTACCAACAAATTCTTAGTTTGCTGATAGTGATCCAACATCATTTTGTGATTTTCGCGGCCGATACCGGATGATTTGTAGCCGCCGAATGCTGCGTGGGCCGGATAGAGGTGATAGCAGTTCGTCCACACGCGGCCTGCTTGAATGGCGCGGCCCATGCGGTAGGCGGTGTTGATGTCGCGAGTCCAAACTCCTGCACCTAAACCGTAGAGGGTATCGTTGGCAATTTCTAAGGCTTGGGCTTCGTCTTTGAAGGTGGTGACTGCTAATACTGGGCCGAAGATTTCTTCTTGGAAAATTCGCATTTTGTTGTTTCCTTTGAAGACTGTCGGCTGGAAATAATAGCCGTCTTGCAAGTCGCCGGATAAGATTTTTCTTTCGCCGCCAATCAGGCATTCTGCGCCTTCTTCACGCCCGATTTTGACGTATTCGGCGATTTTTTCCATCTGGTTGACGGAGACTTGGGCGCCGAGGGCGGTTGTCGGATCTAGGGGGTTGTCTTGTTTGATTTGGCGGATGCGAGAGAGAGCTTTTTCGATGAATCGATCGTAGATTGACTCCTGAATTAAGGCGCGGGAGGGACAGGTGCAAACTTCGCCTTGATTGAAGGCGAACATCACAAATCCTTCGACTGCTTTGTCGAGAAATTCGTCGTCTTGGGCGCAGACATCTTCAAAGAAAATGTTGGGGGATTTCCCGCCTAATTCTAGGGTGACGGGGATGACATTTTGGGAGGCGTATTGCATGATTAGCCGGCCGGTGGTGGTTTCGCCGGTGAAGGCTACTTTGGCAATCCGGGGGCTGGTGGCGAGGGTTTTGCCGATTTCGGCGCCGGGCCCGTTGACGACGTTGATTGCGCCGTCTGGTACTAGGTCGGCGATGATTTCCATCAGTACCAAGATTGAGCCGGGGGTGGGGCCTGCTGGTTTGAGGACGACGCAGTTTCCGGCGGCGAGGGCTGGGGCCAGTTTCCAGGCGGCCATTAGTATCGGGAAGTTCCAGGGGATGATTTGTCCGATGACGCCTAGGGGTTCGTGGAAGTGGTAGGCGACTGTTGTTTCGTCGAGTTCTCCGATCGACCCTTCTTGGGCTCGGATGCAGCTTGCGAAGTAGCGGAAATGGTCGATCGCCAGCGGTATGTCTGCGAGGCGGGTTTCGCGAATTGGTTTACCGTTGTCCCAGGTTTCGGCGATCGCGAGGCGATCGAGGTTTTCTTCCATCCGATCGGCTATTTTGTGCAACACCCGGGCCCTGTCTGCTGGGTTCGTCTTACCCCACTTGTCTTTCGCTGCGTGGGCGGCATCCAGTGCTAATTCTACATCTTCGGCGGTCGATCGGGGAATTTGACAAATTGATTTTCCGGTAATTGGAGACAGGTTTTCGGAGTATTTGCCTTTGACTGGTGCTACCCATTTGCCGCCGATAAAGTTGTCGTAACGAGCTTGAAAAATCGACTGACTGCCGGATTGAACAGGTGCTGCTACTACCATTTTATTACCTAATTAAAACTTTTTTTCGCGGACTCTCGAAATCTGTAGAATATCAACTATCGTCTATTTTCGGGGAGTTGGCTAATTTCCTATACAAAATTTTACATTATTCCAATATTTGAGATGAAAGTATTTTATGGGTTTCCGGGTCAGGCGGGTGGTTAATAATATTTTTTTTACTAACCGCAGAGAACGCAGAGGACGCAGAGTTCTAGAATAGAAAGAGAATTTAACGAATTATTTAAATCTGCTATTATATAAATATAAAATTGGCATATTCTCAAAAGTACAAATCAAATGCCTGCCTTAAATGCCGTTGTTTTTGATTCTGATGTCGAGCCTGGGTCTAAGCATTTGAACCCCGGGAAAGTCCGGTGGTTCCGCCGGCTGAAAGCTTGGGCCGAGCAGAATTTCCGTGATTTTCCTTGGCGGCGCACCTGCGATCCCTACGCGATTTTAGTGGCTGAGTTCCTGCTGCAAAAAACAACAGCCGCTACAGTGGCTCCGATTTATCAAGAGTTTGTCGATCGATATCCGACTCTCTCGGATCTGGCGGCCGCGCCTGCTGCGGAAGTTGCTAGTTTGTTGCAGCCTTTGGGTCTGTTTTTTCGGGCGCAAAAGCTGCGGGAATCGGTGCTGGTTATCCTAGAAAATTATCAGGGAAACGTTCCCCGCACGGAAGCTCAGTTGCTGGAACTTCCCGGAGTTGGGAAGTACATTGCGCGATCGGTTTGCGCTAATGCTTTCGGACAGCCAAAAGCGGTGCTCGATACGAATGTTGCTCGGATTTTGCAGCGTTTTTTTGGGATTGACGGCGGTAAGGTAAAATCGCGTGAAGCGAAGCTATCCCGCAGGGAATCGCCCGAACTTTGGTCAGCAGCAGAACGAGTCGCTCCCAAACAGCTTGTCGGGCCTTGGAATTTAGGAATGCTGGACTTTGGGGCTGCAGTTTGCACTGCTAAAAACCCCCGCTGCGGCGAGTGTCCGCTGCAACAGCAGTGCCAGTACAAAATTAGCAGCGAAATCAATTCTCGGCTAATTGCCGAGCTCAATTGACAAATATTGTACCGCATTTGTAGGGGCGGGTTCGCCAACAATTTCAAAAACCCGCCCCACCCAACAGTCAATACTATTAATTAACTGTGCCGCAGCGGAATCTCTATCCGAAACTTAGTACCTTTACCCGGTTCCGAAAAACACTTTAACTCTCCTTTGTGCTGCTCTACAATTATCTGATAGCTGACAGCAAGTCCCAAAGCTCTGCTGTGTTCCGCAGGTTTCGCAATCAAAAATGGGTCAGAAATTTGCGCTGTGATATCTTCGCTGATAGCCATGCCGTTATCAGCAATCTCAATAGAAATCCGCTGAGCATCGATTACCTGAGTGCTAATCAAAATCACCGGCTTAAATTTGACCGATTCCGATTCCTCCAACTCTTGACTAGACTCTTCCAAAGCATCGATCGCGTGATTGATAATATTCAGAAAAGCTTGATTGAGCTGACCCGCGTAACACTCAACTTGCGGCAAATTTCCGTATTCCTTCATCACCTTAATATCCCGCCTGCCCTCGCGAGCCGGCAAGCGGTGCTGCAACAACAACAGAGTGTTTTCTAAACCGTCTGAAATATCGAATAACTGCCAGCCCGATCGGTCGCTGCGGGAAAAATCCTGTACCGACAAAATTATTTGGCGGATGCGATCGCTCCCGGTACGCATGGAACTCACAATTTTCAATAAATCGTCGAGCACGAATTCTACGTCCATATCTTGCTGTTTTTGCAGAATTTCCGCTCCGGGATTGACGAGCTGTATTTGATACAATCGCAGCAGTTCAATTAAATCGGTTGCGTAACTTTGGACGTGAGTTAGATTGCTGTAAATAAAAGTAATTGGATTGTTAATTTCGTGGGCGATACCAGATACCAATTCGCCTAAATTCGACATTGTTTCGTTTTGGACAATTCGATCGCGCGACAGTTGCAATTCTTGCTGAGTTCGCTCAAACTCCCGCTTCAACTCCCGCCAGCGCCCGCCCGCACGCACCCGCCCCAACAATTCCTGCTTGAGTATGGGTTTCAACAGAAAATCGTCAAAGGGCGCGTCCAATTCTGGGAGTGCTTCAAATTGCTCCGGTGTTGTCAGCAGCACAAAATAGGCTGCCGCCAATTCTCGATCGGCTTTCAGGAGCCGGCACACCTCCAACCAGTCGATTTGAGGCGAAGTCCCATCGCAAATTATCGCATCCGGGGACAATTCCCTCGCCAATTCTAAACCCCCGCCAGCATCGGGAGTGACTCTCACCTGATGTCCCTCCCTCCCCAGTAACTCTTGCACGACTTCCAAAGTCGCAGCATCCGCGATCGTCAAAATTTTTGCCATAACACCCGCTCCACAACTTACCTTTAAGATACAACCGCCAGAATTGCGCGGACAAATTTAAAATTCCCAAATAGTTCAATCCCGCAAAAAACAGCAGATTTTAGTTCCCTCAAACGCCAAAATAACTCGGTAGAAGGTATAATTTTAGACGCGAAACGCAAAAATGCAAATTCTCGCCTTCCTAATCGATCTTTAAATAGCAGCTTTCTGCCTTCAGACTTCTGACAACTATCCTAGATACTTTCTCAAGTTGCACCCGGAAACGATAAAAAAACTTTAAAATCAATTAATACTACCGTCAAATTCACCTTCTCGGTCAGCGCCTGGGAATGCCAATTACCAACACCACCTCAACTTTGATTCAAGCCGAAACACTAGAACTATTAGAATGGCCGCGCCTGTGTCAGCACTTGGCTACCTTCGCAGCCACCAAACTCGGCGTCGCCGCCGCCCTCGACCTCCAAATCCCAGCAACGATCGCCCAAACAACAGAACTCAAGGCCCAAACTCAGGAAGCTTATCAGTTAGAGAGCCGCGCTGGCGGTGCTTTGAGTTTTGAAGGAATCCAAGACATCGGCTCTGCCCTGCAGCGAGCCGAGCTGCAAGGTTTGCTCAGCGGCGAAGAATTGCTGGCAATTGCTACCACCCTCGCGGGGGCGAGGCAATTGCGCCGGATAATTGACTCTGCGCCCGAGGTACCGGCACTCAAAGAACTGGCATCGCAACTGCGGACTTACCCCGAAATCGAACAAGAAATCCACCGCTGTATAGACGATCGCGCTCAAGTAGCAGACAGAGCCACTCCTAAATTAGCAGGAATTAGAGTGCAAATGCGGCAGTTGCGCGATCGCATTTATCAAATATTGCAAGGCATTTTGCAGCGCCAATCCAACGCCGTACAGGAACAGGTAATTACCCAAAGAAGCTCGCGCTTTGTAATTCCCGTCAAAGCTCCCCAAAAAGATGCCATACCGGGCATCGTTCACGACTCCTCCGCCAGCGGCGCAACACTGTACGTAGAACCCCACAATACAGTAAATCTCAACAATCAAATGCGGCAGTTGCTCAGGCAAGAACAAGCCGAAGAAGAAGCAGTCCGCCGCGCCCTCACGGAGCAAGTCGCAGCAGTAAAACCAGATTTAGACAGATTGTTGGTTGTAGTTACAACTTTAGATTTAGCAGCAGCTAAAGCCCGTTACGGTTTTTGGTTAGAAGCAAATCCACCGAAATTTATCGAACTGGGAGAACCCGAATTACCAGCCGAAAATACAGAAAATTTAGAGGAGGAAAAAGTAGAACAAGAAGATGAAGAAAAATCAAAAAATACTCAATTATTAATTCCCAACTTGCGATCGCAAATCACCCTCCGCCACTTGCGCCATCCTTTATTAGTTTGGCAGCAGCAATACGAGCAAGGCTTTGCAGTCGTGCCGGTCGATTTAACGATCGCACCGCACATCCGCGTCGTCGCCATCACCGGCCCCAACACCGGCGGCAAAACAGTCACCCTCAAAACCTTGGGATTGGCAGCTTTAATGGCGAAAGCCGGAATGTTTGTCGCCGCCCGCGAACCTGTAGAATTGCCTTGGTTTGACAACATTTTGGCCGATATCGGCGACGAACAATCTTTG
This sequence comes from Microcoleus occultus BM001215366, assembly GCA_036700145.1. GTDB lineage: Bacteria > Cyanobacteriota > Cyanobacteriia > Cyanobacteriales > Microcoleaceae > Microcoleus. The sequence goes on along the minus strand of JAUBOH010000081.1, from coordinate 1,552 downwards.
CAGCAAAGTTTGTCTACTTTCAGCGGTCACATCCGCCGAATCAGCCGCATTTTAGAAGTTTTAGCTAATAAATCGCTTGGGGAAGCCGAAGGCGAAGAAAATTCAAACCTCGCAATTACCAATACTTCGGCTTCGCTCAGTACAAGTACGCTCAGTACAAGTTCCCCAGGCCCCATACTTCGGCTACGCACTTCAACGGAGCTCAGTACAAGCTCAGCACAAGTGCCCCATGCCCCATGCCCCATGCCCCATGCCCCATGCCCAATTCCCAAATCTTTAGTTTTGTTAGACGAAGTAGGAGCGGGGACAGACCCCTCAGAAGGCAGTGCATTGGCGATCGCCCTGTTGCAATATCTCGCCCAACATTCCCTCTTAACAGTTGCAACTACCCACTTTGGCGAACTCAAAGCCCTCAAATATCAAGACTCGCGCTTTGAAAACGCCTCAGTAGAATTTGACGACAGTTCGATGCAGCCAACCTATCGCTTGCTGTGGGGAATTCCCGGACGTTCCAACGCCCTCACCATTGCAAAAAGACTCGGTTTGCTACCGGAAATTGTCGATGAAGCTCAAACCTATGTCGGGGGAGCATCTCAAGATGTCAATCAAGTGATTGCTGGACTCGAAGCACAGCGCCGCAAACAGGAAACCAAAGCCCGAGAAGCAACTCAACTGCTACACCAAACCGAAAAACTGCACAGGGAAGTTTCTCAAAAAGCAGCGGCTTTGCAAGAGCGGGAGCGAGAACTGAAAATTGCTCAGGAAGTGGCAGTAAATGAGGCGATCGGCACGGCAAAATCAGAAATTGCTCAAATCATCCGCCGCTTGCAGTCGGGCGATCGAACGGCTCAAAATGCCCAAGAGGCCACAGATACCTTAAATCAAATTTCTGAAAAACACCTGCCGTCGCGGAAAGCACCGGCGAAACCGAAACCGGGTTTTATGCCGAAAACGGGCGATCGCATCCGCATTCCCAGCCTCGGCCAAACCGCCGAAGTCCTCAGTGGCCCAGACGCTAACGAAGAGTTGAGCGTCCGGTTTGGGATTATGAAAATGACTGTCAAACTGGCAGACATTGAGTCCCTCGACGGTGAAAAACCGGAAACTAAAGCCCAATTAGCGAAGGTGGCCGCCCAAGCACAAGCTACTGCTAAGGCGAAGCAAGCAGCGTCGGAACCTGCAAAACCAAATCCCGAAATCGCTATTCGGACTGCTAATAATTCGATCGACCTCCGGGGTGCCAGAGTCTCCGATGCCGAAATCGAAATCGACAGAGCTCTTTCCAAAGCCGTCGAATACGGTGCGCTGTGGATAATTCACGGCAAAGGTACAGGACAGTTGCGGCGCGGGGTTCACGAGTTCCTCGATTCTCACCCGCAGGTTTCTCGCTACGAGTTGGCCAGTCAAAAAGAAGGAGGTGGAGGTGTGACGTTGGTTTATTTGAAATAGTCAGGATTGAGGTATTTCTGATTGTATCGGAATTATTAGTAGCGAAAATTAGGAGACGGCAGTGCCGTGTCCCTACCCAAAATAACATTGTAGGGACACGGCA
>JAUBOH010000080.1:13703-20740 GCA_036700145.1 Microcoleus occultus BM001215366 | reverse complement strand
AATGCCCAATGCCCAATGCCCAATTCCCAATGCCCAATTCCCAATGCCCAATTCCTGCTAAATTATGCAATTCAGTGTTATCAAACAGCGATCGATCTGGTGGAGTATTTCCGCCGCTATTATCCTCGCAGGTATAGTGTCGATGGCTATTTCTTGGACTCGTCCCGACATCCGCGCACCGCTGCGCCCCAGTTTGGACTTTATCGGCGGCACTAGGCTGCAATTTGAACTCGACTGCACGAAACCAGAAAATTGTAAACCCATCGATATTGCCACTGTCCGCGAAGTCCTCGACACCCAAGGTTTGGCTGGTAGCAGCATTCAAGTTATCGGCAAAGAACAGCGGGGTATATCGCTGCGAACCAAAACTTTGGATGTCGAACAGCGGACTAAATTGCAAGCAGCTTTGAGCGAAAAGATAGGCGCTTTTGCTCCTGAATCCATTCAAATTGATACGGTTGGGCCTACCCTTGGCAAACAGTTGTTTACTTCTGGTTTGTTGGCTTTGTTCCTTTCTTTTGCTGGCATTACTCTTTATCTAACGTTTCGATTTCAGTTGGATTACGCCTTTTTTGCTTTTGTTGCTCTGTTTCACGACGTATTGATTACTGTTGGTGTTTTTTCAATTTTGGGTTTAGTTCAAGGAGTCGAAGTTGACAGTTTATTTGTAGTCGCGCTCTTGACAATTATTGGTTTTTCTGTTAACGATACAGTCGTAATTTACGATCGCGTGCGAGAAATAATCAAGCTAAATCCCGGTATGTCGATCGACCAAATTATCGATGATGCTGTTATGCAGACCCTGGGAAGGTCAATTAACACGACTTTTGCTACTCTCCTGACACTGTTTTCCATCTTTTTGTTTGGTGGCGAAACCCTCAGATACTTTGCTTTAGCTTTGATTGTCGGCTTTATTGCTGGTGCGTATTCGAGTATTTTCATTGCCAGTACGCTGCTAGCTTGGTGGCGCAGTCGCACGGGCAACTCCATCCCCGTTCCTGTTGAAGCAATGAACCCGTCAGACGAAGTTTAATGGAAGGTGTTTGTAGTGAGGACTTTAGTCCTCCAACATCTGAGGACTAAAGTCCTCACTACAAACCAATTTTATTGTGGTCGATAAACCGGATATGATATAACTAATAACCAATAACCAATAACCAATAACCAATAACTAATAACCAATAATTAATGACCAATGACCCAAATTTGCAAATTGAAGTCCAAAGGCTTCACAAACTAACAGTTTACGGCCGCTGGTTAACTGTGATCTTGTTGTGGACTAGCGTCGGTTCTTTGAGTATTTGGGGTTTGCGCGGCGAAATCACTTTGTGGTTAGAAAACTTCACTTGGGCGGCGGTGCGCTACGGTTTATATTTTCACCGCTGGCCGACTACCGGTTTGGTTGTGTGCTTGGGGATGACTTTAGTAGTGCTAACTTGGCATCGCAATATGGTGCGAGGATTGCCGCTGAGGGAAAAACAGGGTTTGGAACAACAAGTGCGCCGCATTCGCCAACAGGGGCCGAGTCATCCTTTGTGGAAGTGGGTTTGCAAAGGTTCGCAATAGCGGCTTTATTCTTTAGTCGTGGACGCACTTCAATCTAAGAAACCGGGTTTTTTACCGAATCTGCCCGCTACCAAATATGAGGGTGAAAAAACCCGGTTTCTGGCCACCGCTGCGTAGATCCTAATTCTTTTAAATCTGTTAAATCCCGTACATTGCTCGTTGCCGAACTTCCTTCTGCTGTATCACGCAAAGCGAGGCAAAATCTGTGCTGCAGAAGACTGTTGAAGTGGAATCTCGATCGCAAATTCTGTTCCTTTTCCCGGTTCTGAAAAGCACTTCAATTCGCCCCCGTGTTGGTTGACAACAATTTCATAGCTAATCGACAGTCCCAAACCGGTTCCTTGGCCGACAGGCTTAGTAGTAAAGAAAGGGTCAAACAACCGCTTCCGAACATCTTCTGTCATCCCCTGGCCGTTGTCAAAAATCCTAATTATTACTTTTTTGCCCGCGATTAACTCCGTGCGAATCCGAATCGCCGGAATCGGGCGAGTAGAGTTATAAATTGAGGATTGAATATTTGTACGGGAATGCTTTTGCTCGCATACTTGCGACTTTTTAAGGTTTTTTCCCTCGATATTTTCGTGTTTGTTCCACTCGACAATAGCGTAAATAGCATTAACTAAAATATTCATAAATACCTGATTGAGCTGTCCGGGATAGCACTGGACTAGCGGCAAGTCGCTGTATTCTTTGTGAATGGCGATCGCATCCTGACCGGGTTTCCCTTTAAGCTGGCTTTGCAAAAGCATAATCGTGTTGTTGATACCGTCGTGAATGTTGACCTGCTTCATTTGAGCTTCGTCTAACCTGCAAAAATTCCGCAGCGACAAAACGATGTCGCGCACCCTTTCTGCACCTTGCTGCATGGAATTTAACACTTTCGGCAAGTCTTCCAGCAAATAATCGAGTTCGATTTTTTCTGATTCTGCTTCAATTGCTGCGATGGATTCGGGACAGTGCTCCCGGTAGAGTTCGAGCATCCGCATTAAACCTAGCGTGTACTCTTTAGCGTGGTGCAAATTGCTGTAGATAAAGCCGATCGGGTTGTTGATTTCGTGAGCGACTCCTGCTACTAACTGCCCCAAAGAAGACATTTTCTCGGTTTGAATTAGTTGGGTTTGAGTGCGCTGAAGTTCCAGCAGGGCAAGTTCTAGCTGTTGGGCTTGATGCCTCAATTGTGCTTGGGATTCCCGCATCGCCACGGTTGCTAACTCGTGAATTTGCAACTGAGAAAGCAGCAGTTGATGCACGTCTAAAAGTTTGTAATTGTCCGGCTCTACCTGCACTACAATTGGTTCGTGGATTAGTTCGGGCGATCGCTCCAAAGACTGCCGCACTGCGGTCATAATTGAGGTTTTGCGATCGAGAACCAAGATATCAGTTTGAGTAAAGCGGTAGAGTATCAACAAAGGCTGTTGAGAAAATAACTCCAAACTGTAGGGACGGCTCATGTGTTCAAAAAAACGCCTGCGCGAAATCATCCCTATAAACTTTCCTTGCTGAGTGATAATGATCCCGGGAAGTAAAGGGTTTGCTTGAAAAATTTTAGCAACTTCGTCCCCCGGACACTCAGACTCTAGGAGAAAGTCGTACAGGGTTAATTCCTGTAGAGTCGATCGCAAACCAAGCGGCGATTTCAGGGGACTCAACCCGTCAGTTTCATACACTTCTTCCTCCTTTGGTAATTGGCCGTTGCGGTTGGCTGCTGGAGTATTGCGTACTATTTCCACTGCATTTTCGACTCTTTTTATAGCTTGGCAATCAACTCCACTCTGCTCGATCGAATCCAGTTAATTCAGCAGGATTTTTTTTGCCTTAAATCTTGCTGGTGTCACCCGAAACGATATGGCAGGTAAGATTTATTTAACAGCAGACACCCCTTTGAAACCTGACTATTTACTAAATTTTATCTATCCAAGATTCTACTAATCCGAATATAGCAGTCATAACTACCTTTAATGTTTCATGACATTAATTTGCTTCCGATCGATCGACATCCGCGACCTCGGCCACTACATTTGCGATTACCCTTACCTAAAATTATAGGACAATCAGACAAGACTAGCGACAAATCGGGAGCCGATCGCCGGAGCGAGAGAATTCAGATCAATTCCGGCTTCGGGGAATTGCCAAGAAATGTCAATTGTCACTGGTTTGGCACAAATGCCGATCGCTCTCAACACGCGGATTGTATTGCAGGTAGTCTCCAAGCCAGCGACAGCCGACTGCGAGCAATTTGTCAAGTTCGGTAGTTTCCACTTTAGCAGCATCGAGACTCCAAAGCTTCACCGACGAATCTTTGCCCGCAGATGCTAAAGTTGTGCGATCGGAATTAAAACTGACGCTCCACACATCGGCTTGATGTCCCTTAAAAGTTTGCAACAAAGTACCGTCGGGGCGCCAAAGTCTCACCTTACCGTCGATGCTCCCCGCTGCGAGCATCTTGCTGTCGGCGCTCCAACTGACACTCCCCAAACCTGCTGTAGAATCGTCTAGAGTTTTGAGCAACTTGCCCTGGGTGTTCCAAAGTTTCACCGTCCAATCGTGACTCGCCGAAGCGATCGTCTCACCGTCAGGCGAGAAATTGCAGCCCCACACTTCATCTCCGTGTCCTAAAAGAGTTTTCTCAAGTCGAAACTGTGTTTTCCCGCTGCGTTTCCAAAGTTTGACAGTACGATCCTGACTGGTAGAAGCCAACAGATTGCCGTCGGGACTAAACCTGACTGATGTAACTGGTCTAGTATGTCCTTGTAAAGTGTGCAGCAAAACGCCGCCTGCACTCCAAATCTTAATAGTTTTATCAGAACTAGCAGTAGCAATTAGTTCGGAATTGGGGCTAAAACTCGCGCTCCAAACTAAATCTCCGTGTCCTTTCAAAATTTGCTGCAAAGTTCCGTCGCGGTGCCAAATTCTGACAGTTTTGTCAAAACTTGTAGAAGCAATTAACTGACTGTCGGGACTGAAAACAACCTCAGTAATGTACTCGGTGTGTCCCGGCAAACTAAAAATTAACTTGCCGTTCGGCTGAAAAATTTTAACAACAAAGTCGTCACCCGCACTCAAAATTAACTTGCCATCAGGGCTAAAATTAGCCGTGTGTCCGTTAGGGAAACGATTGCGTTCTCGGACTGCATTTACCGTTTGGTGCAGTATATTTACTGTCTGTGCTTTTAGGGCTGGAGAAACTTCAATTTGCCGCATTTTTTTGCCCGCGCTGACTGCTGCGATTAAAGCTCCTAGCTGGTCGTAGCTAAGGGAAATATCAGCGGTGGAATTGAGGGCTTCAATGTGGGTAATTATCGCTTGTTTTTTTTGATTTTGGGCTTTCTGGGCAACTCGCTGCGCGTGCAATATGACGCTGGTAGAGATTGCGGAAATTGTCGCGAGTCCGAACAAACTCAATTGGACTGTTCGCTTGGCTTTTTGCTGAGCTTGAGTCAATACTAAATTTGCCTCTGCCAATATTTTCGAGGCTGCTTTTTCTAGTTTCAAAGCTCTTTGAACTTCCAGATTTTCGAGTTCTTGGCTAGCTGATAGGAATTGATAATCGCGATCGCCCAAACTTTTGTCTGCCGCCCAGGTTAACGCTTCTGCGAGAGCTCTGCCTTGCAGCAACCGGGAATTGTCGGTATGGTTCGATGCTTCCCAAGCGCCGATCGACTCCGAGTAAGGTCTCCGCTTTGCTAATTCTTGCTGTATCCATTCTCGGTTAAAAACAGAGGCATAAATTGGGTTGTAAACTCTCAGTTTTCCTTGGTCTTTGACGATTAAACCTGACAGTAACAGTTCCATTTTTTCCGAACAGTCTTCAGCTTCTTCAGCTAACCCGCCGACTGGAGTGGTAAGAGAACTTAACTCTCCTGCTGGTTTTTCTGTTTGGTTCGGGAGAGTCGCACCGGCGGCTAAAATTTGTTGGTAAAGTCCCAGCAAACGGCCGGCGCGCTGCGGATTTCTCAGGAGGCGATCGCGAATTGTTTTGAGGTGTTCCGGTTCGTCTTGAAATTCCCAGTTTTCGAGGGCACTCGACTCCACTAATTCGGCAATGAATAATTGACAGTTGGCTGCGCTATTGCACTCGCTGCTGGTTTGTGCTGCTAACTTCTGAGCAGTTAATTGACAAATCTTGTGAGTGAGAAATGGCTGTCCTCCCGTCCATGCTAATATTTCTTTGAGCATTTCTCGCCAATGGTCTATTTTTTCGACCCAGCTTCGAGCTAAAGGTGTGGCTTCGGCAAGATCAAATCCTTTGAGCTCAATGGCGCGGCCGATATTAAATGGGGTTCTGGTTTTGTCAGCAATTAAATCTTGAGGAGTTGCGACTCCAAACAAGGCAAAAGTCAGGCGGTTATATTCGGGATTTTCGGCGCGTTTGTTGTAGCAGCCGCGCAGCATGGCAAAAAAGTCGTCGCCCTTGAAGTTGAGGGAGAGAATGCTGTCAATTTCGTCGATAAAAATCACGATATTGCGATCGGTGGAAGGGAGCAATACCTGTTCGATAAATTCATTTAATCTGACGACTGGCGGCAAGTGTTCTCGATCGCGCCACCAATTCCTGACATTCATTTTAATTTTAAAGCTGTTGGCGAGAGTGGCTGTAAAGCCCGCATACCATTGGACGGGAGTTATTTCAGCCGTGCCAATTCCTGTGATGTCAACAATCCCGCAGGCGGTGTTTTCTGCTTCTTGCAAGCGGCGCGCTGTTTGCACCCGCAGACTCGATTTTCCCATTTGCCGGCCGGTGAGTACGTAGCAAAATTCACCTGCTTTTAATGAGTCGTAAAGTTCGCGATCTGCCGCTCTGATGACGTAGGTAGGAGCATTCGCCGGCAAACTGCCACCAACTTGATATTCAAATTTTGTCGTTAGCAAATCGGACACGGGCAATAAAGGGGAAGCAGGAGGAAGTAATTCTATTTTACCTGACTTTTGCTCGTCCTCAACTTCAGTTTTATAAAGTTGGTTTGGTTGCGATAATATGTCGCTCATAATTACTTCTTTTTCCCCTTTATTTTAGGCAATTCTCATTAAAAACTCTAAGATGTTGAGTGGAGGAATCTCGGGACGCCCGGTTTTGTTTGGCGATCGCACTGAGTTAAATTGAAATGACATTGGAGGAAAGTAAGCGACGGTTTCCATGTGCGGTTTGCCGAACTAGATGTGCTAACTCTATAAACGGCGGGGCGATCGCACTTTCAGTAAAATGTCAGTATTTCAACTTGTACATCCGCTGAGTCTGAATATCTCAAGTGTGAAAGTAGCTGTAATCCTTTTGCTGTCTCGATCGGAGGTTTTTGGAGTGTGGGGCGGTGCGAGGGCAGGAGGCAGACAGTTAACCAAGCGGCACAAGGGGAGAGAGGAAGAGGGGGAGAGGGGGAGAGGGGGAGAGGAGGAGAGAGTTTCAGTCTTAGACACATGGGGGGCGAGAAACCGGGTTTCTAAGATTTTTTTAGTTACTCAACCAGAAATCTTCG
>JAUBOH010000080.1:7177-13603 GCA_036700145.1 Microcoleus occultus BM001215366 | reverse complement strand
AAGATTTTTTTAGTTACTCAACCAGAAATCTTCGTAGAAACCCGGTTTCTGAGGTGATCGACGTACCTCAGCATAAATGCCTTAATATCACCCAAAAGAATGATTGATCGACAAAAGTTGCGTGTTATATTTCTAAATAATTCTATACAAAAATACTTTTACCTAAAAGGAGAACAAAAAATGGACACACCTACAGATCGCCTGCAAGAACCTGTCGGCGCAAGAGAACTCGAATCTATACCTGTATCGGGAAAAGTTTCTGCCGAAAAAGTTACTCAGGTTAACTTTGAAACGACTCATCAAGAAACCCCTGTCTATACTCAGGAAAAAGTTAGCGTTGAGGAGTTGAAGATTAACGGCAACGATTTGGTCGCTAAAGTTAAAGAACTGATTCACGAAGGGAGTATCCGCCGCCTGATTATCAAAAATGAAGAGGGACGGATCTTGGTAGAAGTTCCTCTGACGGTGGGAGTAGTCGGCGGAGTCATCAGCGCGACTTTGTTTCCAGTGATTGCAGCAGTAGGGGCGATCGGTGCGTTAGTCGCTCACATGACCATCATTATTGAAAGAACAGAGTAAAAAAACTGGCGTTGTCAGTAATGCTGATGTCCGGTTAATTTCCCGTCATAAAGCTTGTTTGTAGGGAGGACTTTAGTCCTCTCTTTGTGAATCAGGACTTAGGCAAAAAGTGGTTTGGAACGCAAATTATAGGGGTAATATCAATTCCGGCTGCGCCGTCAGGTGACAAGCGTCCGTCTCCTCCGTTTATATCATTCCGATGCAAACGGATTTGATATAAGGTGCGCCTGGTCGCGCACCCTACACAATGGCGGTTCTGCGTCCTGGACTGATTGTGCGTAAATATATCCTAAGAAACTGTTTGGTGAGCTAACTTAGCTTTCCCTAAAGCCGTCTTCCTGCTATCAAAGAGTTTCATAACCCCGGAGGAGATGGTCTCGATTACATCGGGAGCGCAGTAAGACAGAAACTCTTCGGACGAAAGATGACCGGCAAAAAACTCTTGAGCTTTCTTCAAAAAGTTTTCAGTTTCAGAAAAGCCGATAGATTTGATAATAAACGTAGCCACGGGGGAGTTTTTAATATCATAGGGAGATTCTTGATTTCGTCCTATTGCTAACAAATCTAAAACCTCTTTTTGTAATTGATTTTCTAAGGGGTAGGCGATTTGTCTGCTGGGCAAGTAATCCTCCAAAACCGATGTTTTAAATCCTGGTGCGCGCAATTCTCCCATCATAGTGGAAAGCGGAATATCGCGGCCCAAACGGTAGGAAAGAGCTTCTAAAATGGCGATGGTAATTAGCTTGATACCCAGATAAAGTTTAGCAACTGCGATATTTTTGCGAGTTTGGGCAATCATGTTAGCGTAGGTTTCATCGTCCGGCTCTTGCATAAACTGCTGGAAAACCAGTTCGGGTTTGAGGAAGTTCAAAAATCCTTCCATTTTTTGCAGAGACCTGCGATATCCGGCAACTGTATACGAATTGACATTGCTCAATTCGTGGTTGGTTTCCGGCATCAAGTTCCAGGTATTGTCTAAGAAATTAGAGGAATTCAAAGAGGCAAAATTCTCGACATCCCTATTTGCTAACCTGACAGAGCGCTTGACAATTTCTGCGGTTTGGGCATCAGTCCATCCGAAATCAAAATCGCGATTTATACTTACCAGTCGCTGGTGCAAAAGTTCGATCGCGCTCAAACCGCTGGGCGCAACCGGACGAAAAGGAATAGTAGCCTCGATGCAAGCGGCGATTTCGGCGATCGCACTTGCGGGCAAAAAAGGCTCCAAAGATTTGCCAGCAATAACGGCACTCAAAAATTCGTTTTGGCCGGCAAACGGAGAAAGAATCTTACTGGGAGCAAACCCAAATACTGAGGCCACGAGCTGATACATGGCATCGTTGGGAAGTTCGGTTTCATCTCTAATCACTAACTGCGATCGCACTTCTTTGACAAAGGGACAAAGGGCGCTACTAATATTAAAACTAACGCCCTGATCGACTTGCACGTATACAAGGTCGTGAAACAGCGCAGCCAGCACCTCGATCGGATCGACTGACCCCCCGACCTCAAAAATGTGTTCCGACGTGTGAAAGTAGCGCCAAGGCCCCCTCATCGTTTGAATGATTAACTCGGCTATCTGCTCCAGCTTCGGAATGTCTACTCGACCTCCCAATTGCTCGATCGACACGACCAAACCATCTAAACACCGTTTTTGTTCTCCGAAAAGCTCCATTTACGCACCTCCAGTGCATTCCCTGATTGTCTTGCGCGCTTATTGCATGGTATCAAAACGCGCGGAGATCGTGCCATCGCTTGTCACTCAAAAATTAGAAATGTCAATAGTCCGATCGGGGGGTAAAAGACAGAGGGGAAGAGAGGGAGAGAGGGAGAGACCGAGAGGGGACAATTAAAAATTAAAAATTTGCGGCGATTCCCGGAACTAGGGCGATCTGTATCATCGGTAACACTAGATTTGACCGGTTAGTTAAGAACCGCAACCGGGCTAAATCTCAAAAAAATCCGGTTTCGGTTGGATTGATCGACCCCCGATCGGATCTCGGGCAAGCAGAAACCAAGTTTCCCGCGCGCGGATCGATTTTCAGCTTTTAGACAGAGGTAAAAACTCACCCGATCGCTGCAAAATTAACTAGGAACTCAGCAATTTTGGAGACTAGGTGAATTGAAATTCGTGTCCGACCCGCGAATAACAGTCAAAATCCGCAAAATGAACGAGCGGGTGCGGTGGCAAGAACAGTCGATCGCCGATCGGGGAATAGACCAAACTAAGATGGTTTTGGACGATGGAGTTCCAGACTCTCCAGAGTTTTCGTTTTTAGTCGCAGGGGACAGCGGCACGGGAAACCACCGGGGCCACAACCCCCAGCGCCAAGTTGCCGAACTGATGCTGCAAGAGTACAAAAGTTGCCGTTTCGCCCTGCACACGGGGGATGTAGTTTATCTCGTCGGTTCCAGCGAATATTACTTGCAAAATTTTATTCGCCCTTACCGCGAGTTTCTCGTCGGTGGCGAGGTGCCGTCTCGGATTGCTTACGATCGGATGGTGTTTAACTTTCCGTTTTTGCCAGTACCGGGAAACCACGACTATTACGACTTGCCGCTTTTTTACGGCATTCTCTCGGCGACAGCTTTGCCGCTGCGCCGGCTGCTGGGTTCCAAGTTGGATCTCGATGTCGGCTGGCACGGTTCCGATCGCGGAAATGCTTACGCCAAAGCCTTTCTGGACTACCTGCAAGCTCACAAACTGCCGGGAGAACTCGATCGCCACCTAGACGCCCACTACACCGCTCACAGCAGCACCGGCCGCTGCATCCGCTACCAACCCGGACGCTTTACCCGCTTACCCAACCGTTATTACAGTTTCCGCAGTGGCGGAATTGACTTTTTCGCCCTCGATTCCAATACCTTTAACGAACCGTTACCGCTCCCAAAAACCTCTGAGGGCGACATTCGCCGCCAGAATTTGGAACTCGATAGGGAGAAGTTGGAACAAGAAAAATTGGAAATGCTCGAAATGTCCGATCGGCTCAACCCCGAAATTCCCTCGGAAGCCGAACAGCTAGACGACTTGCGCGCCAAATTAGAGCAAGTTGACGAAATGCTGATGGACATTGACAAACAACTGTCGCCAGACAAAACCGCCGCCACCGACTTTGAACAGCTCGAATGGCTCAAACTAAGTTTGATTGCATCTTGGGCCGATCCACAGGTGCGGGGGCGGGTAATTTACCTGCACCATCCCCCCTACGTGACTGAGGCGACAAAGTGGAATCAAGCTCAAACTTTGGCGGTTCGGTGGCGTTTGCGCGAGGTATTCGATGCGGCGGCGAAGGAAATTGGGGATGGGTGGCGCGGACGGGCGATGGTCGATTTAGTGCTGACGGGCCACGCCCACTGTTTGGAATACCTGCGGACTGGGGATACTGGACACGCTGATTCTCATATTAATTGGATTATCTGCGGGGGAAGCGGGCACAGTCTCCGCCGCCAGCGTGCAGAAGGGCCGATGTTGGAGGAACTTTCGAGTTCTTCAGTTTATCAGTTGGCGCGATCGGGTGGGGAAAAAGCCAGTCGGCGGATAGCGGAATCTTTGCTATTTGTCGGCCGCAGCGGCCAAGGTTCCCACAAACGCCGTCCTTATTCGTGTTTGCGGATTGATGTTCTCGACGGGTGTCCGCCCAAGTTCCGAATCCGACCTTTGGTTGTCGAACGATTTGAGGGGAAATGGCAGGATATCTCGATCGAACCTTTTGTGATTTAACTTTCGTTTTTCTGCAAGTCTCGATCTCCTTAAAAAGGTGGACTTTGACTGATTCCGGTTCCCCCCTTTTTAAGGGGGGCTAGGGGGGGATCGAGAGCCTCATGCTCGTCGCACAAAAAACTCATATCAACTTAATTCAGGAGACAAATTCAATGATTGCTAACTTAACCGCAACCGGCTGGGAAATTATTTACCACCGCGCCCACGCTTTGCTCGCCGCGCAACTTGGCGGACAGTGGAAGCGCTCGAAATCTCCGCTTCGCCTGTATGAAACCATAGCAGCGATTTCCCACCACGACGACTTGGAGAAAGAGTGGGAAGAAGATATCTTGACGGAAGCGGGCGCGCCCTTAGATTTTACCTTGCAGACGGAAACTTCTCTGCCTAAAATTAAAGCAATGGTGCAGAATTCCCTATATCGCGGGCGGTGGGTAGCAATGCTGATTTCTATGCACATGAGCTATCTCAATGAAGGAAAGCGGGGAGAGTCGAAGGAACTAGACGATTTTTTGGACGAACAACTCGAAAATCAAAAAAAATGGCGCGAGGAGTTGAAGATTTCTAAGGAAGAGGCAGAATCAGCTTATGCTTTTTTCCAGTGGTGCGATCGGCTATCATTAATTCTGTGCAGTGGCGAGTTGCCCGCCGGAGAAAGAGCTTTAGAAATTAGCGTCGGCCCAGACGGGAAGCGTTACGATATTGTACAGAACAGCAACGAACTGGTGACAGTAACTCCTTGGCCTTTTGAAGACGATAAGTTTACTGTGAATGTCGAAGCGTGCCATTTGGATCGAGTCAAGTTCGACAGCAACAAGGAAATCAAGGAAGCGCTGCACAAAGCTCCGCGTGAAGTTTTAGAGTGGACTTTTGTCAAGTCTTAATTAAACCTGTAGCACAAATACTGCACCGTTCTAGGTTCGTAGTGAGGACTGAAGTCCTCAGAATTTTATAAGGACTGAAGTCCTCACTACAAACCAATTTGATTGTAGTCGTTCAACAGGACATAATATTACCAATTACCAATTACCCATTCCCCATTCCCCATTCCCCATTACCTATTACCAACTATGAAACGTTCAGCTTGCCTAATTTTCAATCCCGTCGCCGGCAACAGCGACCCAGACCAAGACTTAGCTAGAATTCAGGAACTTTTAGAGCCTTTTATTGACTTGGACATTCGGCTAACAACGCGAGAAATAGATGCCGATCAACTCGCCAGCGAAGCAGTTGCTAGAGGAGTTGAATCAATTATTGCTTCCGGGGGAGACGGCACATTATCAGCGGTAGCCGGCGCGATTGTCGGCACAAACATTCCTTTAGGAATTATCTCCCGGGGCACTGCTAATGCTTTTGCAAATGCTTTAGACATTCCGAATACAATTGAAACCGCCTGTACAACTATTTTAGGAGGGTTGACGCGGGTGGTGGATGCGGCGATTTGCAACGGTAAAATGCCGATGGTTTTGTTAGCTGGAATTGGTTTTGAGGCGGAAACTGTCGAACTTGCCGATCGCGAAATGAAGAATCGCTGGGGAATGCTGGCTTACATTCTCTCGGGAATCAAACAGTTAAACAATTTAGAAAGATTTGAAGCGGAAATCGAAACCGAAGATAAAATTATCAGCGTTACTGCTGTGGCCGTGACGGTAGCGAATGCAGCGCCGCCTACTTCCATTTTAGCTCAAGGCCCGGCGGGGATTATTGTTGATGACGGCTTGCTGGACGTGACGCTGGTGGCGCCTCAAAATAAAGCAGGGGCGATCGCAGCTTCTTACCACCTATTGCAAACAGCTTTAAGCGGCAATGCTACGGATCGCGACGACATCGGTTATTTGCGCGCCAAAAAAGTAACAATTAGTGCCGATCCTCCTCAAAAAGTGGTTGTAGACGGAGAAATCTGCGGCATGACTCCGCTTTCTATTGAGTGCGTTCCGGGAGGTTTAACTATTTTTGTACCGCGAGTTGAAGAGCCGCCGCTCATAGAAAAACTCACCGGTTTAGCCGACATCGAAGTTACATTGAAGTAATCCATATATGTAGGTTGGGTTGAGGTAACGAAACCCAACTCTTCATTTAAAGCAAGATGTTGGGTTTCGCGATATTTAAAGCAAGATGTTGGGTTTCGC
>JAUBOH010000080.1:0-7077 GCA_036700145.1 Microcoleus occultus BM001215366 | reverse complement strand
ATTTAAAGCAAGATGTTGGGTTTCGCGATATTTAAAGCAAGATGTTGGGTTTCGCTCGCGCTCAACCCAACCTACATATGCAGTTTTTTATGCGTCTAAGATTTGGCGAATCCGACGTTCTAAAAGTTCGAGGTCTAGTCCACCTTCATCGCGGCTGATGCGGCGCACAGTGACATTGACATTGTTCAAATCAGCGAGCAAATCTTGGAGTATTTCCTGTTGTTGGCGGGCTTGAGTAATTTCGCGCGGTTCTTGCACCAAATCGCGCACGATCGTATCTTCAGCGCGGGAAGCCACGATCGGGTCTGCTTCGCCGTCTATATGCACGAAAGTGCGCCGTCCGGGGCCGCGTTCTGCTTCGATTGGGATGACTGCTGTCACTTTGTCCGATCGTACATATTTGCCAAATCCTAGGTGGACTAAGACGGAAGATTGTATTTTCATAGATAGCAAGATTTATTTGTTAGTTATCTATATTTTAACTTTTGCATTCAGGATATAGCTACTAAAATGAGAGCTAATCTTACTACAATATGTGTCGGCTTTTGCTCTGTTTTATTGTTGTAATTTTTTGTAAAAAATGCTAAGCTAATTGACTGAATAGAACCTCCGCACGGATAGTCAGAAACCGGGTTTTTTCAGAAAATATTTCGTTCCAGCCAGCAAAGTCTGTAAAAACCCGGTTTCTTTTGCCGGAGTGCGTAACTCCTGTTAACATAGAATTACAGCAGTTTGCTGCCGCAACGCATTTCAGGGACACAGCCTACCGATTCTAGATTTGAGCGTTACTTCCACCGATAAACAGGAAAGCCTAAATGATCCCAATTAGTCTCGACTTAGTTATCAGCCTCCTGACAGCCATTCCCTTCGGCACCATCAAAGACAAGTTTCAGCGCAACGAAACAGTTATCAAATTATTAAAAAAATTTCACCTCGACCCCGATGCTCCGCCAGCAGATTTTAGCGGAGTTTACGTTTATACTTTAGTCGAATATGGCGCTGGGAAACCCAAACAGATTTTAGAACTATTTCGCCAACAAGAGATTGAATCAGCATTTCGCAAAGCTTTCGAGTCCGATAGCCCAGCTATTTTAATTCAAGCAGGCGATGACTTTCTCAACGAAAGTGCTTTGGGCCAGGAACTCCGGGATTTAGGGATTGACCCCAGACGGGAATTCATGGCTTTTGCGGCCGTGTTTATGGAAGTCGCAAAGCGGACGCGGACACTGGGTGATGTGATGGTGGGAAATGCGATCGCCTCTTTGCAAAAACGCCTATCTCTAATGCTCGATCGCATCGATCGCCTGCCAACTCTTGAAGGAATTCGCACCGAATTTGCGCGGTTGGAAGCCGAAGATTATCCCGCACTTCCCGCAGCCGAATCAACGAATATTCAAAAGTCTCAAGTTTTTATTTTATCACAACAAGTTCGCGGTTGGTTTGAAACGTTAAATTATCAGTTTGAAACCTATCAAATCTGCGAAGATAACTATTTTGAATGGATTATCGATGTTCCGGTGAGACGCAAAAAGTACGATCGCATTTTAGTGCGCGGCATAGCCGGAGAAGCGGGACTCAGAGACATCTCAGCCTTGCGCGAATCGGTGGAAAAACAGCGCACCGATGAAGGATGGTTAGTCACTGCCCGCCGCATCAGTCGCGCCGCGCGGGATGAAGTAGATAAACCCGAAAATCGCGATCTAGCTTGCTTTACTTTCGATGAATTGCTCGACCAAGATGCCGATTTTACCGCTTATCTGGATTGGCTAGAAACAGAAATAACCAGCCGAGGAATTGATACCAAATACGTGCCGCTAGCTTGTACGAAAGAAGAAATCGATCCTGACACCCAACGCAAGATAGGCGTGAGTCATTATGACGGGCGAGATGGCTGGATCGAAGGTTATATTGACCTGTGGTTGAATGACCCAGTAAAAGAACATATTTCAGTTTTAGGGGAATTTGGAACCGGGAAAACTTGGTTTGCGATGCACTATGCTTGGATGGCGCTACAACGCTACAAAGATGCTAAAAGTCGCGGCTTAGAACGTCCGCGTTTGCCGTTAGTAATTCCGTTGCGAGATTACGCTAAAGCAGTTAGTGTCGAGTCGCTATTTTCCGAGTTTTTCTTTCGCAAGCACGAGATACCTTTGGCGGGTTATTCGGCTTTTGAACAACTAAATCGGATGGGCAAATTTCTGTTGATTTTCGACGGTTTTGATGAAATGGCCGCTAAGTGCGATCGGCAAGAAACCATCAACAACTTCTGGGAACTAGCAAAAGCCGTCGTTCCCGGCGCAAAAGTCATCCTCACTTGCCGTACCGAACACTTTCCTGAAGGCAAGGAAGGACGGGCATTGTTCAATGCAGAACTCCAAGCATCAACAACCATTTTAACAGGCGAAACTCCCCAATTTGAAGTATTAGAATTAGAGAAATTTAACGACGAGCAAATTGGGCAAGCGCTGTCATTTCAAACAGAAGCGGCGACAGTGGAAAAAGTGATGAGAAACCCGCAGCTATTGGATTTAGCGCGTCGCCCGGTGATGACCGAGTTAATTTTGGAAGCATTACCCGATATTGAAGCAGGAAAACCAGTCGATATGTCGCGGATCTATCTGTATGCTGTGCGGCGGAAGATAGAGAGAGATATCAAAGCTGAACGCACCTTTACTTCGTTAGCAGATAAGCTTTACTTTTTGTGCGAGTTATCGTGGGAAATGCTGTCTACCGACCAAATGAGCCTCAATTATCGCGGTTTTCCCGATCGCATTCGAGGCCTGTTTGGTTCTGTCGTCCAAGAGGAAAAAGACTTAGACCACTGGCACTATGACATGATGGGTCAAACGATGCTGATCCGCAATGCAGATGGCGATTATACTCCAGCCCACCGTTCGTTATTAGAGTTTTTTGTCGCTTATAAATTTGCAGCAGAATTGGGAGTTTTGGCGACAGATTTTACCGAATTAGTTGCGCCTGAAGAGTCTTGTATAAATCCTCATGTTGAGGCTCAATTATACACTTGGTCTAATTATTGTCGATTGCAAGCCCAGAAGAGAAATAATGGTGAGCTTATTGCGCCTTTAAAAGGATTTGCAGCGGAAGATTTAGGACAACTGCGTAATAGTTTCGGACACGCACCGCTGACAAAAGCAGTGATGGATTTGTTGTTACCAATGGTAGGGGCGGTGTCCTCGTGCCGGCCCTGCCTCGATGTAGGGGCAGCTACGGAGGAATTATTAGAAATTCTGGAAGCAACGCGGGGAAAAACTGAAAGTGAGGTAGGTTATGTGGGAGGGAATGCGGCGACGCTGTTGGTGAAAATCGATAAGACTGCGTTAGAAGCCAAAGACCTTTCTCGTGCCGTTATTTTAGGTGCTGATTTGACAAATGCTAGTCTGCGCCGCGTCAATTTTGCTGAAGCAAATTTAGCTGATTCTGTTTTTACTAAAATCTTCGCTAGTGTTCGGTCTGTAACATTTAGTCCTGATGGCAAACTGTTAGCTACAGGTGATAGTGATGGCGTAGTTAGCTTGTGGGAAGCTAGCAGTGGTAGAGAAATATTGACCTGTAACGGACATACCAACGTGGTGCAGTCAGTCGCCTTCAGTCCTGACGGTGAGATACTGGCTAGCGGGAGTTATGAAAATACAATCAAGTTATGGAATGTCAAAACTGGTGAATGTTTAAAAGTTTTGCAGGGACATACCGAATCAGTAATGTCAGTCACCTTCAATCCTGATGGAAATATACTCGCTAGCGGGAGTTTCGATCGCACGATCAGGTTATGGGATATCCGCACGGGTGAATGCCTCCAAATTTTGCAAGACCATACTAAAGTTGTATTTTCAGTGGCTTTCCATCCTGCTGGTGAGATGCTTGCCAGTGGCAGCGGCGACCCAACAGTCAGGCTATGGAATATCAACAGTGGTGAATGTCTGAAAATATTGGAGGGACATACTAAAAACGTGTTTTCAGTGGCTTTCAATTCTACTGGTGAAATACTTGCTAGTGGCAGCGGCGACAATACAGTGAAGCTGTGGAATATCGGTACTGGTGAATGTCTCAAAACTTTGGAGGGACATTTCGATCAAGTACGGTCGATCGCCTTTAGCCCAAATGGCGAAATACTTGCAAGTGGCAGTCACGATCGCACAGCAAAACTGTGGGATATCAACAGCGGTGAATGCTTGAATACTTTGCAAGGGCATAACGATCGAATAGGGTCAATCGCCTTCCATCCTGGGGGTGAAATACTTGTTAGCGGCAGTTACGATAAAACGCTGAAGCTGTGGGATATCAACAGCGGTGAATGTTTGAATACACTGCAAGGGCATAGCACTCAAGTAAGGTCGATCGCCTTTAGTCCCAACGGTGAAATGTTTGCCAGCGCCGATGACGAACAAACAGTCAAGCTGTGGGATGTCAGCAGCGGTGAGTGCCTCCAAATTTTGCACGGGCATCTCGATCGGGTAAACTTAGTTGCCTTCAATCCTTCGGGTCAAATACTTGCCAGCGCTAGTTATGACCAAACACTGAAACTGTGGGATATTCGCAGTGGTGAATGCCTTCATACTTTGCCAGAATTTGGCAATGAAACACGATCGATCGCCTTCAGTCCTTCGGGTGAAATACTTGCTAGTGCAGGTTATGACCAAACGGTGAGGTTGTGGGATATCGGTACTGGCGAATGCCTCAAAACGTTGCAGGGGCATAACAATTCTGTAAACTCGGCTGCTTTCAGTCCTTTGGGCGAGATATTTGCCAGTGCAGGTTTTGACGGAACGGTGAGCCTGTGGGATATCCATACTGGTGAATGCCTCCAAATCTTGCAGGGGCATACGGGTTGGGCGCGCGCGATCGCCTTTAGCCATAACGGTGAAATACTTGCTAGTGGTAGTGTCGATCGAACAATAAGACTGTGGGATGTCCGCAGCGGTGAATGCCTTCAAATTTTGCAGGGGCATACTGATTGGATACGTTCAGTTGCCTTTAGTTCTTCTAGTGAAATAGTTGTTAGTGGAAGTGTCGATGGAACGGTAAGATTATGGGATATCAGTAGAGGTGAATGTCTCAAAATTTTGCAAGGTCATACCAGTAGAATTAACTCTGTTGCCTTCAGTTCAAATGGAAAAATTATTGCTGCTTGCAGTCGCGATGGCACAATTATGCTTTGGGATTTCCAGACTGGTGAGTGCATCAAAATACTCAAAAGTGACAGACCTTATGAGGGGATGAATATCACGGGTGTTACGGGTTTAACGGAAGCTGAAAAATCCACACTCAAAGCTTTAGGGGCTGTGGAAAATTAATCATCGCCAAGGAGGAATTATGCAGTCAGCAATACGGATTACAACCAAAGTTCTTGCAGGAAATAAACTGGAAATTCAAGTGCCGCCTGGTTCTGTGGGTGAAGAGGTTGAAGTGTTTGTGATTATACCAGAAAAGCCTCAACATGGGCGGCGGAAAGTGTTGGAATTGCTTACAGAAATCCGCAGCCGTCATGTATCCAGAACTGTTGAAGAAATCGATCGCGAACTTCAAGAAGAAAGAAACTCATGGGACTACTAAACTTACCATCCTCTGTTACAATATAGTAGGAGCAAGTGGACGGTCAATCTAAAATATAAATTGAACCACCAGGAGGCAAAACAATGAATACTGCTAAATTATCGATCGCCGATGACTACCAAACAGTCATATTACCTAAAGAATTTCATTTGGCAGGAAATGAAGTGTATGTCAAAAAAATAGGAGATGTTCTTGTCCTAATCTCCAAAGAAAATCCTTGGAAAACTTTTTTTGATAGTTTGAATATGTTCTCGGACGACTTTATGCTAGTCAGGGAGCAGCTTCCTTTGGAGACGAGAGAGGCTTTTGAATGAGATTTTTACTAGATACTAACATCTGCATCTATATCATCAAGCGCAAACCACAAAAAGTATTCGAGAAATTTCAAACACTTGAACTTTTTGATATTGGCATTTCATCTGTTACTATTGCCGAACTTGAGTATGGGGTTTACAAAAGTCAGCGTCAAGAACAAAATCGGGCTGCACTCACTCAATTTTTAATAACTTTACCAGTAGTTCCTTTTGATGAAAGAAGCACGCAAACTTATGGACAAATTAGGGCAGGATTAGAACGTCAAGGTATTGTCGTTGGCCCAATGGATTTGCTGATAGCTTCCCAAGCAATCAGTTTGGGGCTGACACTGGTGACGAATAATGTGAGAGAATTGTCGCGTATCCCAGGATTAACTTTAGAGAATTGGGTTGATTAGCGATCGTATTTTTGGGGCGGGCAAGATGCCCACCACAAGATTTTCATCAAAATTGACTGTAAAATACGTTGTCTTACCCGATATTAGCGTACTCTATTGACTAAACTGTTGAGCGTAATAACGAGCATATCGAGATCCCTTTTCGAGCAATTCCTCATGCGTCCCAGATTCCATCACTCTACCTTTTTCCAAAACCAAAATTCTGTCAGCCTTCCGCACAGTCGCCAAACGGTGCGCGATAATAAACACAGTCCGATCGCGCATCAATCTTTCCAGCGCTTCTTGTACCAAAGCTTCCGACTCCGAATCCAGCGCCGATGTCGCTTCATCGAGGATCAGAATTCGCGGATCTAGCAAAACAGCACGGGCGATCGCAATTCTTTGTTTTTGTCCCCCCGATAAGTTTACACCCCTTTCTCCCACCCAAGTTTGATAACCGTCGGGAAACTCGCTGATAAATTGATGGGCGTTGGCAATTTCCGCCGCTTTTTGCACATTTTTTAGTTCATAATAAGACTGACCAAAAGCAATATTTTGAGCAATTGTACCCGAAAATAAAATAGTTTCTTGCGGCACAATCCCGATTTGCCGGCGCAGCGTATTTAATGTCACATCTTGAATATCAATCCCGTCAATTAAAATTTGTCCTGCTTGCGGATCGTAAAATCTGGGTAACAAGTTTACTAAGGTAGTTTTCCCCGCACCGGATGCGCCGACAAGGGCGATCGCTTCTCCCGGAAGTGCCAGTAAACTCATACTTTGTAGAATCGGAACCCCCCCTAGCCCCCCCTTAT
>JAUBOH010000079.1:0-20813 GCA_036700145.1 Microcoleus occultus BM001215366 | reverse complement strand
TTAATGCTGATTTGATTCCTAATCCGATGACGGATAGCCTTTATTACAATATTAAGACGATGCAAGGACTGAGTTTAAAATAAAAATGAATATTCCTGAACTAGAAGCCAAAGCCCGAAAAATTCGGGGCAAAATTGTAGAACTGTCCCACAAAGCTCGCACAGCTCATTTAGGTTCTTCCCTATCCTGTACCGATCTTTTAGTAGCAGCTTACTGGGGAAGTTTGAAAATCGATCCCCAGGATTCCGAAAATCCCGATCGCGATCGCTTCATCCTCAGTAAAGGACACGCAGCAACAACACTGTACGCCACCCTCGCAGAAGCGGGATTTTTCCCGCAACAATTACTCGATACCTATGCTGAACCTGGTAGCAACTTGCCAGAACACCCCAGCGTGAAATGCGTACCAGGGGTAGAATTAGCAACGGGTTCTCTGGGACACGGGTTGTCCGTAGGGATAGGAATGGCACTCGCAGCCCGCATTCAGAAACGCTCTTATCGCGTGTTTGTCACAATGAGCGACGGCGAATGCAATGAAGGTTCTGTTTGGGAAGCTGCTATGTTTGCTCCTGCTCAAAAACTAGATAATTTAGTTGCCATCGTTGATTACAATAAGTGGCAAGCTACTGGTCGCAGCAACGAAGTTATGGCCCTTCATCCTCTCAAACAAAAATGGGAAGCTTTCGGATGGAGTACCTATGAATTAGACGGTCACGACATGAAAGCATTGGTTGATACTTTGCGTAACGTGCCTGATGGCAGCGGCAAACCGGTTGCGATTGTTGCCCATACGGTGAAAGGAAAAGGCGTTTCTTTTATGGAAGATGATAACAATTGGCACTACCGCGTTCCGAATGCTGAAGAAGTTGCGAAAGCTAAGGTGGAACTTCAGCTTTTATAGCAATTTTCCTCGGATTTTGATTGAACCGCAGAGGGCGCAGAGGGCGCAGAGGAAGAGAAGAGAGAGAGAGTTTGCAAATAATGAGAGGATTGCTAGATGAGAAATGAATTTGCCGCAGAATTGAGCGCAATAGCTGCGGAAGATGAGCGGGTTGTTTTGCTATCTGGAGATATTGGCAACCGACTGTTTGATAAATATAAAGCTCGCTTTCCCGATCGCTTTTATAACTGTGGAGTTGCCGAAGCGAACATGATGAGTGTGGCGGCTGGTATGGCAATGTGCGGGCTTCGACCGATTACTTACACGATTACGCCGTTTACAACTACTCGCTGTTTGGAACAAATTCGAGTTGATGTTTGTTATCACAATGTTCCAGTGATTATTGTGGGAGTTGGGGCGGGTTTGTCCTATGCCGGAAACGGGGCTACTCATCATTCTTGTGAAGATATTGCTCTGCTGCGGATGCTTCCCAATATGACGGTGATTTGTCCGGGCGACGCTTGGGAAGTGCGGGCGGCTATGCGAGCTTGTTTGCAACAGAATGGCCCAGCTTATATTCGCATGGGCAAAAAAGGTGAGCCGCTGGTTCATGAGGGGATGCCGGATTTTGAAATCGGCAAAGCAATCGTGATGCGACGGGGAAGTGACGTTTGCTTGTTGAGTACCGGCAATCTGCTGCCGAATGTGTTGCAAGCAGCAGACGAGCTTAAAAAACAGGGAGTTTCCGCCCAAGTTGTCAGCTTCCACACTGTTAAGCCTTTGGATCGAGAATTGCTAGCTGAGGTTTTTTCGCAGTTTTGGGTAGTGGCGACGGTGGAAGAACACAGTATCATGGGCGGACTCGGAGGGGCTGTGGCTGAGTGGTTGAGCGATCGCGACCATCAAAAAGCTCGCCTGTTGCGAATTGGAGTTGCAGACAAGTTCCTGCACGCAGCGGGAGAACAAGAGTATGCCCGCGAGTATTTTGGTCTCACCCCAGGGGCGATCGTCGACAAAACCTTGCAGATGTATCGGGCGATCGCGCCTCAGCAGGTGAAAGCTTAAAAAACACAGGATCGAAAGATATGGACTTCCTAGAAAAAATAGAAACAGACTTAAGTTCTGCTTTCATTCAAAATGGCTATATCATCCAGCCCTGCGAAAATCAATCGGCCCTGGAGCGAATCCGAAACAAAACAGTAGATTTAGCAACTAATTTTTTAGGAGTTCCATATCCGACCGATCCCGGAGTATTTTTAGATGAAATTGTCTCTGTATTACCTCTCACAAAACTCAACTTTTTTCGGCTGCATATCATATCAGGTTTAATGGCAGAATCTTGGTTTCGGGAAGCATATTTCTCCTGCGCTCGTTCCCTAGTAGAAACCATTGTCGGTAACGAACTGGTGATGCAGCGCAATATCGGTTTCAGCATTCAAATTCCCGGCGACAACAGTTCTTTATTGCCCCTGCATTCTGATAGTTGGGGTTCGGAATGTTCCCCTTTTGAAGTAGTGTTGTGGATTCCCTTAGTAGATTGCTATCGGACAAAGAGTATGTTTATTTTACCGCCTGACGCTGATGCTAAATGGCGGGAAAAAGTACAGGATTTTGCAGGGGGAGGCACAGAAAGTCTTTATCAAGCGGTCGAGCCAGAACTAAAATGGTTAGAAGTTCCGTACGGCAAGGTTGTTTTATTTACTCCTACTGTCATGCACGGCAATCGAATCAACCAAGAATCTACAACTAGATGGTCTATGAATATTCGATTTAAAGGTTTATTTACACCCTACTCTGATAAACGTCTGGGGGAATATTTCGCCCCGATCGCCGTGCGTGCAGCCTCGACAATAGGGATGAAATTTACTATGCCTGGGGGGTTTGATGACTGAGAAATTAGGTTATCGCGGTTACATTACTAGCCGTCCAGTGCGGGGGGTAAGTTACCCGCACCGGGTACAAAACTTGGTGGTTCGCGACTACGCGACACGGCATAATTTAGATTACAAACTCAGTGCAACTGAATACGCGATGCCTGGATGTTATATGATGTTGTACGATGTCTTGACAGAACTGCCACAACTAGAAGGCATAATATTATTTAGCTTGTTTATGTTGCCCCATAAAACCAAGTCGCGATTGGAAATATACGATCGCATTTTAGGTGCTGGATGCCAGTTGCGCGCAGCTTTAGAAGAAATGGTACTGCAAGATCGCAGCGAGATCGAAAATTTTGAAACAATGATGCAGGTGGTCTTAACTTTACCCAATACACCAATGGGCGGTTATTATCACAAGTCAGAAGACCCAAAACTGAACAACTTTTTTCAACAAGCTATGAGTGTGGAGTGAGCAATGTTAATTGGAGTTGATTTTGACAACACGATCGTCTGTTATGACGGCTTGTTCCACCGAGTGGCCCTCGAACAGGGATTAATTCCCCCAGAAGTTCCTGTCAGTAAAGGTCAAGTGCGGGATTATTTGCGTCAGTGCGGGAAGGAAGATGCTTGGACTCAAATGCAGGGTTACGTCTACGGCGATCGCATGAAAGAAGCTGAGCCGTTTCCGGGCGTACTGGAATTTTTTACCCGCTGCGTTCGGGATCGAGTCAATGTCTGCATTGTCAGCCACAAGACTCGCTACCCTTATCTGGGCCCCAAATACGATTTGCACGCAGCAGCACAGGGATGGTTGCAAAGTCAAGGGTTTTACGACTGCGATCGCATTAAT
This sequence comes from Microcoleus occultus BM001215366, assembly GCA_036700145.1. GTDB lineage: Bacteria > Cyanobacteriota > Cyanobacteriia > Cyanobacteriales > Microcoleaceae > Microcoleus. The sequence goes on along the minus strand of JAUBOH010000079.1, from coordinate 17,203 downwards.
TTGTCCCCAGACCAAGTGTACTTTGAACTGACTAAGCAGGAAAAGCTGGAACGTATTGCCAAGCAGCAATGTACCCATTTTATCGATGATTTGCCGGAATTTTTGGGAGAGTCGGGGTTTCCCGCCGGAGTCGATCGCATCCTGTTTGACCCCCAAAACCACCATCCCACGGGACATCCGTTTCGTCACACCACCTCTTGGTCGGAAATAGAGGCTTTGATTTTATGATGACTGAAGTTGTTTCCCTGAGTTTAGAACAGCTTCAGGAGGCGGCTGTTGAGTTGATGGCGGTGGCGGGATTGGGGGGTGAGGTGGAACTTCATCCGCTGACAGGTGGCGGGAATAACCGGGTTTTCCGCGTGGATGCGGATGGTTCTAATTTTTTGCTGAAGGTTTATTTTCAACATCCAGGCGATCGCAGAGACCGCTTGGGTACTGAATTTGCATTTTCGCAGTTTGCTTGGGAGAATGGGGTGCGGGCTTTACCTCAACCGTTAGCCTGCGATCGCCAGCAGGGTTTGGGTTTATATGAATTTGTCCGGGGACGGCGCATCGAACCGCAGGAAATTACCGCAGAAACGGTTGAGCAAGCGCTTAATTTCTATCTAGAAATAAACCGTTACAAGCAAGTGAGCGAGGATCAAATTCTGCCTCAAGCATCGGAATCTTGTTTTACTCTTGAGGAACATCTGCAATGTGTCGAACGTCGCATTGTCAGGTTGCAAACAGTCGAAGCATCTTCCGAGAGCGATCGCTCTGCTGTAGACTTTATTCACAGAGAGTTGTTTGAAGTTTGGAGAGAAGTGCGATCGCGGGTAATCGAACAAGCGAATCAGTGGAGTCTACAGTTAGAAGCAGAAATCGCAGCTTTAGATCGGTGTTTGTCTCCATCGGATTTTGGGTTTCACAACGCTATTTTGACCGATTCCGGGCAATTACGCTTTCTCGATTTTGAGTATGCAGGTTGGGACGATCCGGGTAAAATGGTTTCTGACTTTTTTTGCCAACCGGCGGTTCCTGTTTCTCTAGATTACTACTCCAGGTTTGTTGAAGCGGTTGTTTCTGAGTTGTCAGAACCCGAACAACACCGACAGCGGATGGCGATTTTATTGCCTGTTTATCGAGTCAAGTGGTGTTGTATTCTGCTTAATGACTTTTTGCCAGTCGGTAGCCAAAGGCGAAGTTTTGCGGGGCAAGTTGCCGATCGGGAAGTACACAAAGCTGTACAATTGCAAAAAGCGCGTTGCGCTCTCGAATACCTGAAACAAAACAGGGAATTTTAAATGGCTTATATTGACTTCCTATCAGCGGTTCACAAAAAAACTCAGCGCGATTATTTGGGGCGCGTGAATGAGTTCCCGAAGGCTGAGGCGGCTAAGCTTGCTAAAAAATTTGATTTTGATTATTGGGACGGCGATCGCAAAGTTGGGTACGGTGGCTATAAATATGATGGTCGCTGGCGGGCTGTTGCAGATGCGATCGCTCAACACTATAATTTAAAACCGGGCGATCGGATTTTAGATGTCGGGTGCGGCAAGGCTTTTTTACTCTACGACTTCACGCAAGCTGTACCGGGAGTCGAAGTAACCGGTATCGATATTTCCGAATACGCGATTGCTCGCGCCCCAGAAGAAGTGCGCCCGTTTTTGAAAGCGTGCAGCGCAACAGAACTTCCGTTTGCAGACAACAGCTTTGATTTAGTGATTTCTATCAATACTTTACACAATTTGTATTGTTTTGAGCTAGATAGAGCCCTGCGGGAAATAGAAAGAGTTGGCAACGGGAACAAATATATTGTGGTAGAGTCCTATAGGAACGAAGCAGAAAAAGCGAATTTGCTTTACTGGCAGCTTACTTGTGAAAGTTTCTACACGCCTGATGAGTGGCAGTGGTGGTTTGACCGTTGCGGCTATACGGGCGATCGCTCTTTTATTTACTTTGAGTAAGAGCAAAAATTCACTCGGTGAGAAAGTCAAAAACACAGCCCATAATCAGAGGTAATAATGAGTCCGCGCAAAATAGCAGTGCTTGGTAGCAATTCTTTTTCAGGAAGCGACTTCGTTGACTTGCTTCTAGAAGACGGTCAAAATGAAATTTTGGGCATCAGCCGTTCTCCACAAAAAGAACCGCTTTTTTTACCGTATCTGCGCCATAAAAACCCGAATTTTAAGTTTCATCAATTAAACTTTAACGGGGATATGCCACAGATATTACAGGTGCTTGACGAGTTTGCACCGGAGTATATTGTTAATTTTGCTGCTCAAAGTGAAGTGGCTCCCAGTTGGGTGCATCCCGATCACTGGTTTCAAACGAATACCGTAGCATTAGCTCAATTAATTAACCACTTAAAAGACCAAAAATATTTGCAGCGATATGTTCATATTTCGTCTCCTGAAGTCTACGGCACTTGTGAAGGAAATGTGACCGAATTATCTCCGATGAATCCTTCTACGCCTTATGCTGCTTCTAAAGCGGCGGCGGATATGCTGCTGTCTACTTATTATAAAAATTTCCAGTTTCCTTTAGTGACTGTTCGTGCTACAAATGTTTATGGAGCTTACCAGCAGCTCTTCAAAATTATTCCGCGATCGGCAATTTACCTGAAGCTGGGTAAAACAATTCAGTTGCACGGTGGCGGGCACGCAGTCAAGTCTTATATCCATATTCGCGATGTTTCTCGGGGAGAACTAGCGGTGATGGAAAAAGGGCGGGTGGGGGAAATTTATCATTTGTCGCCCGATCGAGGTTATGCTGTGCGGGAAGTGGTTCAAACTATTTGCGATGCGATGAACCGCTCGTTTGCTGAGTCAACGGAGACTGTTGCCGAACGATTGGGGCAGGATGCCGCCTATGTGATAGATTCAACTAAGGCTCGGACTGAACTAGGATGGAAGTCAGAGATTTCTTTGAACGATGGAGTTGCGGGTGTGATAAAATGGGTGGACGAATTTTGGGATGAGATTGAGCAGCAGTCTTTAGAATATATTCATAAACCTTAGTATCTAATTACTGTATTATTAACCACGGTTGAGGGAAGCCGGAGACAAGCAATGACTGCAAGCTATTTTGATGCGGCAAACAAACTAAAGCAGGAAGGGAGATTGGAAGAGGCGATCGCCTCTTATCGCTCTGCTATTGAGGAAAACCCCAATTTTTATTGGTCTTACCCAAATTTGGGAGATGTTTTGCTTAAGGTTTGCCGGTGGGATGAGGCGGTTAATGCTTACAGTCGGGCGATCGAACTTAACCCGAGTTCGTCGGCTTGGATCTATTACAATCAAGGGGAAGTTCTAACTAAATTGGGACGGTTGGATGAGGCAATCGTTTGTTATCAAAGGGCGATCGAGCTTAGTCCTGATGAAGTTGAGATTCAATCAAGTTTGGCAGAGGCGCTGCGCCAGAGAAGTCAGCGAGATTTGGATCGGGCGATCGGGATGTATCAGCGGGCGATCGAGTTAAATCCTGAGTCAGTGGCAGCTTATGAGAATTTGCTGAAACTCCAGCCGGATAACTGGGAGGCTTGGTGGCAGTTGACCCACCTCTACGTCAAGCAAAATCAAAAGGAACAAGCGTTTCTTGCTTGTCAGCGGTTAATTGAACTCAATCCGGAGTTGCTACAAGCTCACCAAAAAATGATTTCCCTCCAGCCGGATAACTGGGAAGCGTGGTGGCAATTAGGCAATCTCCACGCTAAACAGGGAGAAGACGGTTCAGCAATAGCCGCTTACCAAAATGTGATTCAGCTCAATCCGGGGAAGGCAGCTCAAGCTTATCAAAATTGGCTGCAACTTCAACCCGATAATTGGGAAATTTGGTGGCAGTTAGGGAATGTGTACGTTAAAGCTGGGCTGGAACACCAAGGAATAGAAGTTTACCAGCAGATCGTTCAACACAATCCTGACTATATGCCAGCCTATCAAAGCCTGCTGCCCCTCCAGCCGGATAACTGGGAAGCGTGGTGGCAATTAGGGAATCTTCACGCTAAACAGGGAGAAGACGGTTCAGCAATAGTCGCTTATCAGCGAGTTATCGAACTTAACTCTGACTATATGCCAGCCTACCAAAAATTGCTTTCCCTCCAACCTGAGAACTGGGAAGCGTGGTGGCAATTAGGCAAACTCCACGCTAAACTTGAACAGGCTCAAGACGCCATAAAAGCTTACAACCGAGTTCTTGAACTTCATCCTGAATCGTTGCAAGCTTACCAAGAATTACTAAAACTTCAACCGGATGACTGGGAAGCATGGTGGCACGTAGGCAATATTTACGCTCAGCAAAATCAGTGGGAAGAAGCAATAGTATCGTATCGTAAGACAATCTTACTTAACCCTGAGTATTATGATTGTTATAGTAAATTAGGAGAGTTGTTAGTAGAACGGGGGCAAGTTGTGCAGGCGATCCAATTTTATCGACAGGCACTATCTATAAACCCCGCTCAGGCACAAATCCACTTCCAACTAGGAAAAGCGCTGGTTCAGCAAAAAACATTTGATCAGGCGATTGACAATTATGAGCAAGCAATTAAAATTCACCCTAATTTATTAGTTGAAGCAATTTCTAATATCGCCTCTGCGCTGCGACAAAATAACGAGTTTGAAAAAGCAGTTTACTACAGTGAACAGCTTCTTAAAATTAATCCTAAGTCAACAGAAGGTTATGTTACTTTAGCACATTCCCTACTGGTACAAGGTCAACTTAATGAAGCCTTTAACAATTATTACCAAGCTAATCAAATTAAATTTGCTGAAGTCAAGGGTAGGGGTGAAATTCCGAGTATTATGTTTAATACACTGCCAAAATCTGGTAGTGCTTATGTTTTTAGCACTCTGAGTAAGGGTTTACAACTACCTGCTATCAGAGTATCTTCTAGCACCTTTCCTGATGATGTAATTAGTATTGAACAACTAAATAGTTTTGCTTCAAAAAAAGTTATTTCTCAAGAGCATTTTCCTGCAAATTTAATCAATCTTAATCTGTTGAAGGCATATGTAGATAGATTAATTGTGAATGTCCGCGATTTACGCCAAGGTCTACTATCAGTAGTTCATCATTTTAGAAGAGATAAATCTCAAAATCCTCAAGGATTACTAATAAGTCCATCGTTCTTGCCGGAAAAATATTTTTTCATGTCTCTGTCAGAGCAAATTAGCTGGCAAATTGAAAAAGGTTATCTGCCTGCTGCAATTAAATGGATAGAAGGTTGGCTTGATGCTGAAGAAGATTCCTCATTTTATCCAAAAATTCTATTTACCAAGCATGAAGATTTAGCCACGAACCCAGAAGCATATTTTGAATCAATACTTAAATTTTACGAAATAGACAATGCTAGATTTACTTTCCCAGAAAAACCAAAATTTGATTCACATACACATCAGCGGAAGGGAAGTATTGATGAATGGCGCACAGTATTCACTGGTGAGCAAGCCGAAGAAGCTTCTCGCCTCATCCCAGAGCGACTAATCAAAAGATTTGGATGGCAAAGGAGTTAACCTCGATGAAATTGAAGATTTTGCCTAATGGTTGTGTTGTGTTGAGAAGGATAAATGGAGGATGTGTAAAATGATATTCAGTCAAAACAGTCCAATGATTTTTTTCAAGAAGGCTAATAAACTCAAACAAGAAGGTCTATTGGAGGAAGCAGTTATTGCTTACCAGTCGGCTATTGCTGAAAACCCAAATTTTTATTGGTCTTATCATAATCTAGGAGAGACACTGGTAAAGTTAGATCGCCCCTACGAAGCAGTTACTTATTACCAGCGAGCCTTAGAACTTAATCCAAATTCAACTGTGTCTCACCATAATTTGGGAGATATTTATAGAGTTTTGGATCATCTAGATGTAGCAATTGTAGAGTATCAGCAAGCTCTTAAATATAGTCCAAATAATTATAGCTTATACAACAAATTAGGTCAAACATTGTGCCAGCTTTCGGCACTCCTTAACCCTGAATATTTACTAGAAAATTTTCACCTCTGCGAGCAGATCAAAGAAATACTGCCTGAAAGAAGTTATTTATACGGCTATCCAGGCGACCTCTACTACCTCAAAGATGAATATTTTTTGAAAGAAACTGACTTACTGAGCAATGATTGTTTTTTAGAAGAAGCTTATCGTACCTATTTGAAACGGAAACCAGATGAAGATGGCAAAGAACATTATCTTTATCACCTTCAGCATGGTCTGACCCGCCAGGAAATCATTTCTGCCTTTCGCCAATCACCCGAATTTAACTCTCTCTTAGTTTTCCTGATAAAATCAATTTATCTACAAGTCGCGATCGCAGTTTGTCGCCACTCTATTGCGTTGAATCCTAACTACAAACAATCTTATGATACGTTGATAGAGTTGGGACTCCTGTGGGGCAATGTACTGACTCAGCAGGGTAAATTGGATGAAGCAATAGACAGCTACAAGCAGGTACTTGCCGTCGATCGGAACAACTTGAGCTTGAATAACTTAAAGTTGGGGGAGGCTCATTACCAACTCGGGTACGCACTGTCACAGAATAAAAAAGTAGATGAGGGAATAGAAAGTTACCGTCAGGCGATCGCGCTGCGCCCAGACTGGGCAGACCCTCACCTTATGCTTGCAGGTGTACTATTATACCAGGACGATCGATTAGATGAGGCAATTGAGATGTATGAGCGAGCAATCGCCCTTCGCCCAGACTGGGCTGAAGCATATCTGATGGTCGGCAATGCCATGTTATACCAAGACAAACTCCAAAAAGCAATTGAGAGATACGAGCAAGCAATCGCCCTCCGCCCAGACTGGGAACAACCATATTTAACTCTTGGAGATGCCTTATTTAAGCAGAAGAAGCTGGAGCAAGCGATTGAGAAATACGAGCAAGCGATCGCCCTTTCTCCCGAATGGGATTACGCACACTACAGCTTAGGAAACGCCTTTTTACAACAAGGTAGGTATGAAGAAGCTCTTTCTTGTCACCGAAGGGCACTCATCCTCAATCCCAATTGGAACGATGACGCATATTTTTCTTTAGGGTTTAATGTATATTCTCAGGAGCATTTAGGGGGAATAAAAAACATTTATCAACAAGCACTCACACTCAAATCGAATTGGACAAGAGGCTATAAAGCAGCTGGAAGTTGGCTGATGAATTTACTGGGTCAGTTGAATGGTGCGCTTGAGTTTTGGCACGAACACAAAAGAAGGCAACAAGATCCGAATATACTAACTTTTTATGGATTTGATTTGACTCGTAACATTGGTCATATTGCTCTTTTAGATATTCTGATAAAATTGGAACATCTGGGTTGGGTGAATTCGCCACAAGAAAAATTCATATGGACTCCGCCTCAACTGTTTGTTGCTAATAGATGTTTGCTAAATTACTGGCATCAGTATATTCCAGTCATTTCAGATTCCTCACTTCCACCTCTCAAATCTCCTGTGATGAGATATGAGGAGGAATTTATAGGGCTGATCACTCTCTCTAATGGTCAAACAATTTATATGCACCATATGGCTGCGACTGTTCAAAAACAATGGGAGGTTGAGACGCGCCCTCCTCTCCTTTCGCTGTCGCATTTTGACTCTGAACGTGGCTGGCATTGTCTACAAGAACTTGGCGTACCAACAGATGCTTGGTTCGTTTGTCTTCATGTTCGAGAACCTGGTTTTTATAAACAGTGGAATACCAACCGTTCATCACGTGATTGTGACATTGATACGTATCTATTAGCAATCCAGACCATTGTGTCACGAGGTGGTTGGGTGATCCGTTTAGGCGATCCTTCAATGAAGCCACTACCAAAGATACCGCAAGTAATAGATTATCCTCACACTACATTCAAAAGTGATTGGATGGATGTATTTTTGTGCGCCAAATGTCGTTTTTTTGTAGGTACGAATTCAGGTCTCTGTGCTGTAGCTACAAACTTTGGTGTTCCAGTCCTTTTAACAAATCTGCCACATTTGGGGTATCTCCCTTGGTTTGGCATTTGGATTCCCAAACTTTATTGGTATGAAAAAGAAAACTGCTATATCAATTTTGCAGAGAGACTTATTCCTCCTCTTGGTTACATAGACTTGATCAGGATGTTATCATCTATAGGTATTCAGGTAGTGGACAATACACCAGAGGAGCTCAATGATATAGTTCTAGAAATGTTGGAACTGCTCGATGGTACAATCAAGTATACAGAGGAAGACAATAAATTGCAACAGCAGTTCGAGGGACTGGTGAAGAAGTACGCAGGCTACGATTGTAATAGTCGAATGGGTAGGGCATTTTCCAAGAAATACGATTATCTTTTGTATGAAAATAGTCAGAAATCTTTTCTTGTTGAAACACATAAAAAAGCTAAAAGCGGTCAGGTGAAGGTGGTTAGTAAAACTATAACTTCTCAGTAAGTAGAACTACTACTTGACTTCCTGAAAGTTGTATGCTAGAAAAAAGTAAACACTAAAGCTCGTAGGAGTGCAGTAACAACTAGCGACATTTTCACCTTTAAAAAGAAAGGCAGAAATAAAAAGCAGCAAGGATTATAATTTACTGCTTGTTAGTCTCACCAAACCAATCAAAACAATCCACTAACCCAAGATGTTCTCATGATTACCACAAGAGACAATATAACCCCAGAAAATCTTGAAAAAGAAATGCACCTACTTGCCCAACGTCTCAAGTTGGAGAAGGTGGAAGATTCTCTATATTTCCCCAAATATTTTCAAATTGAAACGATCAGAGTTTGCAATGCTCGTTGCACTTTCTGCGCGGTAGAGCAATGGGACAAATCTGTACCACTTATGCCAGATGAACTATTTAATAAAATTGCTGATGAGCTTGGTCATTACTCGGATTGGATTGAATTTGTTTGCATTCAGCGAGCTGGAGAACCCCTGCTTGATAAAAAACTTGTGGAGCGTGTTCGTAAACTCAAGCAGGTAGGCATAAAAAGAGTCAATTTTTCAACTAACGCATCCTTGCTAACAGAGAAGAAAGCAAGAGATCTGTTTGAGGCTGGGCTTGATGAAGTTTACATTTCCATTGACACAGTTGACAAAGAAACTTATGAGCAGCAGAGGGTAGGGCTGAAATATGAAACTGTAATCAATAACATTAAGTCTTTGTTTCAGGTGCGAAATGAAGTCAAGCCTGATGCTGTACTCCGGGTGCGGGGAATATATTTCTCCAATAGTTTAGATGATCCTGACGAAAGAGAAGCAATGATCCGATGGGAAAAATTCTGGACTCCCCTAAAAAAGCCACACGATCAAATCTACATGAAAAAAGCACATAACTTTGGGAATCATAAAGACCTGAATGTAGATGCACCGGATTATCAATGGGATTGGGTTTATCATCCTTGTATTATTCCTTGGTCTTCTATGAATATCACAGCAATGGGAAAAGTAGCTCTCTGCTGTGTTGACTTAGATGCGGACGTAAACATGGGAGACATAAATCTCCACTCAATAGCTGAAGTTTGGAGGAGTGAAAAGTATCAAGCCATCCGCGAACTGCATAAGGCAGGAAAACGCAATGAAATTAAGTTGTGTCAAGGTTGTACAATATTTGACGAAGATTCCAAGGTGAATAGTTCACAGGAGAAGCAACTTATTTATCAAAGTTAATTCTATTAAGTAATTTGGGTGTGAATCAAGGCTTGCAGGTAAGAGTTCAAAACCATAGTTTAGGAGACTCAAATTAAGGAATTGACTGGTCAAAACACTTGGCGTAGACCTTGGAGTTAAGCAAGTTGACGAAATTTATGTGAATAAGATTGGGTAATGCGTGATCAAAAAGTAGGCTCGTCAGTTGCGTCTAACTATTTAGCAGAAGCAAAAAAAATGCTCACATCTAATCCAAATGAAGCCTTCAATTTGTTTGGAAATTTAGATAACAGGAAATTGAATTTTACAGACTTCTTATCTGCCATTCAATTTCTACACAAAGTTCCCAGAGAAGTGCGCGAGGGACAGGCGATCGCCACACTCAAAGTGGCAGTTATCGGCAATTGTACCCTCGCTTATGTGACGGACGCACTCTCCCTATATCTGTGTCCAAGAATCTTTTGTGAAACTTACACAGGCGAATTTGACCAGTGGACTATTGACCTAATAGGGCCTGATTCTGGATTAGCCCAGTTCAACCCAGACATTGTTGTTTTGTATCTTTCCTCTTTAGGATTAACTACTGGGGGAACTCGTTTGGCTGCTCCTCCAGTGAAACTGATAGAAGATGCTTTGCATAGCTTTGCTCAGCGACGCCCAACCCCAGTAGTTGTTATCCTGCCTGAACCTTTACAAGAATGTACAGGTGGTGACTCCGAGGCCGATCGCTGGTATCGTATGACGTTCCAGGCTGTTGACGAGGTAGTAAAGCGAACTTTGAAGGCTCAAGCTCTAACTTTAGATCCGGTTCCTACCCTGCTAACACTTAAAGGCGAATGGTCAGCACCCCGCTTTTGGAATAGTGCCAAAGTGCCTTTGCATCCAAATGCTTGTATTGCAATAGGTCGCCGTATTGCCCAAATGGTAGAGAATATGACTTATCCTCGCATCAAAGTGGTCGCTGTCGATTGCGACAATACGCTGTGGGGAGGTGAAGTCGGTGAAGTGGGGCAAGCAAACGTAGCACTGTCACCTTTTGAGGGAGGCACTAGCTATTTAAGGTTGCAGCATTTGCTCAAAGAAGCCTCCCAAAAAGGCATTCTGCTGGTAGCAGTATCCAAAAACGAGATGAATAATGTCAAGGAAGTATTTAACCAGCGCCCAGAAATGTTGCTGGATATTAATGACTTCAGCGCGCTAAAAATTAATTGGGAGTCCAAATCAAAAAATTTGTTAGCTGCGGCCAGAGAACTAAATCTTGGGACTGATAGTATTCTTTTTATTGATGATTCTTCCTTTGAGCGCAGTGAAGTGAAAGCAACGCTACCTGATGTCCTAGTTGCTGAACTACCAGATAGCCCTGAGGATTATGCTCACTTTATTAGCAATCTTGGAGTCTTAGAACGCCCACTTGTGAGCAAAGAGGATACTATACGCACTGAACTATATAAGCAAGAACATCGACGTAAAGAAAATTTAGCATCAGTTGTTTCCCTGGAAGATTTCTTGCGGGATTTGCAGTTAAAAGTCTGGGCTATGCCTATAGGATTACAAAACTTGGATCGCGTTAGTCAACTGGTGTCGAAAACAAATCAGTTTAATCTGACTACAAAGCGGTACACTAAGGAAGCACTTGCTACTTTAGCTGTTCATCCAGATACCTATACCTACTGCTTCTCCGTCTCTGACCGATTTGGAGATGCTGGAATAATAGGTGTTAGTATTGCTTACCCTGATGGTAATCAGTGCTTTCGGATCGACACGCTGCTACTAAGCTGTCGCGTGATGGGACGGACAGTGGAAAATGCTATGCTGGAGCATCTGCGTCAATGGTTGGTTCCCAAAGGATACCAGCAGTTACGCGGTGAATATATACCTACTAAAAAAAACAAGCCTGTAGAAGATTTGTTTCCCAAGTTTCAATTTACTCAACAATCTGCATCTGAGAACTGTCATGTGTACCTATACCCAAGCCTTGACAAACCTTTTGACAATCCTTTCGCCCAAATTATTGAGATTACTGGTCGGAGTTAAGTAATGAATTATCCAAAAATAGAACAGCTACGCCTCCAATTGCAAATAAAATATCCTTACTTAGTCAACCAAGTTGATAAAAATTTCAACCAATTTGGGGAAGAGTGGGCTATTGAATTTGATGATTTGCTAGCGAAAATGTTTACTGATGAGGCTAGTATTGGTCAAGCACTAAAAGGCTATTCTGAATTTTTACTAGATATAATGCGTTTGATGAAACGCTTTGAAAAAGAGCAAGCGTATGTGGCAAAATCTTACTCTGATGTAGCAAAAGAAGTTTACCACAATGAAGAATTTATGATGGCCTTATACCTGCCTGGTATTCTGTTGAGCCGTTATTTGTGGTCAAATCTTTATCGCCAAACAATTTTTTTTAAAAATAACTTCGTGAGGGATTTTTGCAATAGTAAAGAAAGCTTTTTTTATGAAGTTGGCATTGGGACGGGTTTTCACTCGCGATACCTTTTAGATGCTAATCCAAACGGTCGAGGTATCGGATTCGATATTAGTGATTTTTCAATTCGGTACACTGGGAAACAAATAGAAGCCTACAACTGTCAAAATCGCTATCAAATCCAGAAGCGAAATGTTGTTACTGAACCGGTTTTAGAGCCGGCACCTTTTTTAATGTCAGTTGAGGTACTAGAACACTTAGAAGACCCCCTCGCTTTTCTCAAAGCACTTCGCTCAATGCTCAAGCCTGGTGGAAAAGCATTTATTACTGCTGCTATCACAGCCCCAGAAATAGATCATATCTACTTGTATCGTACTGCTGAAGAAGTTTTAGCCCAAATTAAAGAGGCTGGGTTTAAGCTTGAGCAATATCTTTGTGCGCCCGGATATGTTCCTCAAAGTGAGGAACCTGTGCCAATGGTTGCTGCGTTTATTGTAGTTTAGAAAAACTTAAAAAATCATGCAAGAAGTTACTAAGGATGATGTGCAAACGGTGTTTCAGGAAGTGTTTGATCTGGAAGAATTAGAAATCTATCCAGAATTGAATGCCCAAGATGTAAAAAACTGGGATAGTTTTAATCACATGAACTTAATTTTGGCATTAGAAGAAAGATTTCAGGTACGGTTCTCTACAGAAGAAATGGCTGCAATGGCTAATGTAGGGGACTTATTGGTTCTGCTTAATAAGCATGGTGTCAATGTATCGTGGTGATTGATTGATGGAAATACGCGAGTCTTTTATTATGCGTGACTGGGAGGTAATGTATGATTTTTTAGGAAACAACTACCGACCAGATATTGCTTTACGTGCTGCCCAATTTTATGAGTGGCAGTTCCAAGTAGACGCTCTCCGTAACAAGACCTGTATGGTTTGCGGTTGGGATGGCAATCGTTTAGTCGGAATTCTCGGATACATACCAACGTTAGTGTTTTGGGGGGATTTTGACCAACCTGTGCAAGGAGTGTGGTGCGCGAATTGGCAGGTGGAGAAGGGACATCAACACGGATTGGGCTGGTTGTTACTGCGAAAGCTTCAAGAGATGTATCCGATTCTGCTGGGTGTTGGGGCTAGCACCGAAACTGAGCGCATTGTCAAGCGTATGGGCTGGACGTTTTGTTCGCAGTTACCTCGATATTTGTGCGTTTTGGACTTTGATAAGACAATTAAAATGATAGACTCACAGATTTCAGCAGATGATTTACAATCTATGGTATTTAAGGCAAGCACATCCAATCCCCCACAGCTTTGCCAACTGACCCCACAGGTAACTGACTATAAACCTAACTGGGAGCTTTATCCTGCTATGGCCTACGGAACTATACGTTCCATGCAGTATTTTCAATGGCGTTACTTTAGTCACCCCGTCTTCAAGTATTTTGTACTGACTGCTGGTTCCCTTAATCGTCCTGCGGTGGTTGTCTACCGAATTGAAAGAGCTTTTGGTCAGTGTGAGGCACAAGTTGCTAGAATTGTTGAGTTCTTTCATCCCAATGATACTCAGGGGCAAGCCGATGGAGTAGCATTAATCAAGTTTGTTCTCAGTCAACTGCAAGTTTTAGGTTGTGTATATGCTGATTTTATAGGTTCTAGTGACACCTATGGTCAGACCTTGATAGAAGCAGGATGGCAGAGGGAGCCTGCGGACAGGCAAATTTTACCAGTACGGTTAAGTCCAATTGAACAGAAACCCTGGCATCTGAATCTAGAATTTGGTGTAGTTAGAGGACTGCAAGTCCCTACTATAGATAAGATGTATGTTACTAAATCAGATGGTGATGGAGATCGACCAACTAGGCTCCCACACCTACTCGAAAAAAGTTAGTCCACAGTTTACAAAATGTAGCGGTTAGGTGAAACATGGTTGATATCGGTTACTATCACAAAGATCCAGAACAAATCCAACAACTGGTAGATGAGCTTTATGCCAACTATCCCAGGATTACACTTCCACCAGAATATGCATATTTTGTGGAAAACGACTTGCTCCGCTTACTTATTAGACTAGCTCGATATAAGTTTGTCGCGCGTCTCATCAAAAAAACTGACCACATTTTAGAAGTAGGATGTGGTTCGGGATTAGGCTGTATGTTCTTGAGCCAAAACTGTGCTCAGGTGACTGGTATAGATGTAAATAAGACTGAAATTGAAGAAGCTCAGGCTATCAATCGGAGGAGTAATGCAGAGTTTAAACTCGTTGATTTATTTCAATTAGAAGATACCCAGAAATACGATGTTGTAGTTTCATTGGATGTAATCGAACATATGCCAGTCGAGCAGGGACATCAGCTCGTCCAAAAAATGGTACGTCATCTAAAACCAACAGGAATGCTAGTAATAGGTACGCCCAGTATTTACTCCTATGAGTATCAGAGTACGGCAAGTAAAGCTTCTCACGTTAAGTGCTACGATCAGGAAGAACTTTTAAAAGTTATTGAAACCTATTGTGGTCGAGCTATTCCCTTTGCCATGAACGATGAACTTGTGCATACAGGATATTCCAAAATGGCCTGGTACTATTTCGTACTTGCGTTCATGCCTCAATTGGAAAACTAGCGGTTGGTATAACTATGAAAAACACAGGTAAAAATAAATGGATCGAAAAGTTCCCTTCCTAGATTTGCGGATAATTGACGACAAAGCGCGACAAGATTTATTAGCAGCAATCGACACAATTTTCCAACACGGACGACTGATAATGGGTCCAGAAGTAGAGGAACTAGAGAGGAGGGTAGCAACTTTATGCAATCGTAAGTACGCAGTCGGTGTGAATTCTGGTACTGACGCTTTATTTCTGGGTCTAAAAAGCTTGGGAATTGGACATGGAGACGAAGTAATTACCACATCTCTGTCCTGGATTGCTACAGCCAATGCGATCGCCCTTACTGGAGCAACTCCTGTTTTTGCTGATGTCCGCGATGACCTGAACATCGATCCCGCTAGTATCAAGAAACTAATTACATCTCGCACAAAGGCAATAGTTCCAGTACATTATACTGGTAAAGTTTGTCAAATGCCTGCCATTCTGCAACTGGCAGAAGAGTATGGATTGCTGGTAATTGAGGATGCAGCACAAGCATTTTCTGCCCGTCATCACAATGGTGTAGCGGGTTCATTTGGGGTACTCGGTGTGTTCAGCATGAACTCAATGAAAGTTTTTGCAGCTTGTGGCGAAGCTGGGATGATAGTAACAGATAGGGAAGACCTTTACCAAAAGTTGGTTGCCTTGCGTTATAACGGAACAGTCAACCGCGAAGAGTGCATAGAACCTAGCTTGAACGGACGTATAGATACAATCCAAGCGGCAATTCTGTTAAGACGGCTCCCAGATTTGGAGGGCGTAATCGAAAAAAGAAGAGAAATTGCTTCATGGTATGACCAACAACTAGCGGGTTTAGTCGAAACTCCAAAACAAGCAGAGGGAGAGTGGGATGTTTTCTACACCTACACAATTCGTGCAAATAGGAGAGATGAACTTAAAGATTTTCTGTTGCGAAAAAGAATAGAAACTAAGATTCAACATCCGTACTTGATGCCCCAACAACCAGCGTATCGAGATAAAGTTAAAGAGGAGTTTCCCAATGCGGAACGTTTAGTTAAGCAAGTTTTGTGCATTCCAAATAATGAAAAGATAACGAGATATGATGTAGATTATGTGGTGTCTTCTATCCAAGAATTCTACAAGGGAGGTTGCTAATGTCAGCAGTTTTATTTGTAGCTCAAGAAGAAATTATTGAAGTAGGTCATAAGCAAATTGACCAGCTCAAGCAAGCGGCGATG
Organism: Microcoleus occultus BM001215366; assembly: GCA_036700145.1. GTDB lineage: Bacteria > Cyanobacteriota > Cyanobacteriia > Cyanobacteriales > Microcoleaceae > Microcoleus. The sequence goes on along the minus strand of JAUBOH010000079.1, from coordinate 1,362 downwards.
GAGGCTCCCCTAAAACGAGCGCGAATTTGTCTTCATCAAGACCATAGCGATCAGGTACAAGAGATGGTGATTGCTTTCTGTAAAGATTCTTATATTCGTCCGCATCGACATCTGAAGAAAAGCGAATCATTTCATGTAATCGAAGGCAGCTTGAGCGTAGTATTTTTTGACGATAACGGAGAAATTACGCGGCGAGTTGAGATGAGTTCGGAAGGAAGTCGTCAAACTTTTATTTACCGACTTTCCAGCAGTTTATGGCATACAGTTGTGCCGCGCTCAGAATTCGCGATCCTCCACGAAACGACCACAGGGCCATTTATTAAGGGGGATACAGAGTTTCCAAGCTGGGCACCAGAAGACGGGGATACTCAAGGAATATCGGCACTTTTAGCAAGAATTGCGCCCTGACATACCCAAGTTAGGAACGAAAACGGATTTACTGCTGCTGGAACTTAACGATTAGAGGAAATTTTGCCATTTAGGTATTTTTTTCTGAACTATTACATACAGCGTTTTTGACGCTCCTAGCCCTTCAAGGGCGAGGATTCTTGCCTCACAGATTCTTAACTAGAGCAGCCCCATGACTTACTCCCCGTCAGACCATCTCCGCAAGCAATTTAGTTTAGAGACAACGATGCGCCCCACCGCAGTCTTCGTACAAGGAACACAAAGTTCTGTACAACCTAACCTAATTTGTTTTACGCATTCAAGGTTTTAGAGTATCCTCTTCCTTCCGAATGCAACCCCCTACCAATTGTCAAGGTTCAAGCTCGTTCCTACACTATGTCGCCCCTGTTTTCAGGTATTTCATTTTGGTCGAGCATTGTAGCTGGTGAGTCAACCAATGTTAGAGACTATACCGTATTACTCTTGAGAAGTAAAGCGTCTAAAGTCCCCCTAGAAGGGGGAGGTTTTTAACCCAAAATTTTCGATAAAATTCTAGGAGCAACCGATTGACTAATTCTAAACACTGCTTGGTAACAGGTGCCGCCGGCTTCATCGGTAGCCACCTGTGCGATCGCCTCTTAGCCCTCGGCCACACCGTCACAGGTCTAGATAGCCTAATTGTAGGCCGCCTCGCCAACCTCGAACAAGCCAAAACCCATAACACATTTACCTTCATCGAGCAAGACGCAGCCACCATCACCCCCGCTACCCTAGAAGGAATTGACTGGGTATTGCACCTAGCAGGGCTGGCCGACTTAGTACCGTCGATCGAAAACCCCAGCCAATACTACCACTCGAACGTTCAAGGCACTTTTAGCCTGCTAGACGCTTGCCGCCACGCTCAAATCCAGCGCTTCGTCTACACCGCATCTTCCACCTGCTACGGCATCCCAGATCGATATCCCACACCCGAAA
>JAUBOH010000078.1:0-20885 GCA_036700145.1 Microcoleus occultus BM001215366 | reverse complement strand
AATTAATGGTAACTTGCTGCACCACAGGCGATTGGTGTCGAAGATCACTTCTTTTTCTGCCTGCGGGTGGTAGTAGGCAGAAAAGATACTCATAATCAGCGCCAGCTTTTGTTCAAGGGAAATAAAGACGGAACACTCGTTGTCTTCGCTCATGGCTTCCAACATTCGATCAACTAACCCCCCCACTGGGCTAGTCATAGCCGCGTGAAAACGCGGATTTTGTCGTAGTAGTGCAGCCAGTAATGTAGAACCTGAGCGCGGTAGTCCTGATATGAAGTGGGCTTTCACTGGCTTTGGGTTGGAATGCTTTTGTAAGAATTACATACAAGCTAACTGTACCACAATCCTGGTAGGTTTTTTGACAACATAAGTTTTATTAAAATTTCGCCACACAACGTCAATGTTTGCGATATTTTGATATTCATAGATATCGTAGGTTTATTTGCGATCGCCTGTTTGTGTAACAGTTAAAAAAGCAAAAGTTAAGGATTAAAAGTGAGGGTAAGCGGTGCTAAACACGGATTTGAAATGGATAAGCAAAGATTTTAACCGCAGATGGTAGCGGATGAACGCTTGGGAACGCAGATGAAGAGATATTAATAGACCATCTGCTTCTAGGACTGTTTATATTTACCTGTCTGTTGTCAAGAATAACCCCCCCTTAGCTTGCCCCCTAGTTGCCCTTAAAAAGGGGGCAGAACAAGCCTTTTTTGTCGCCCTTTTTTAAGGAGGAATAGGGGGGATGCCAGGGGGATCTCCGGGGAAAGTAAACACGCCCTAGGGGGGTTCTGGGTTTGAAAGTTTATTTGCGTAAGTCCTATTCAAACTATTCACAAAATCTCAATCTCCCTTACTTGCCAGCCAACTGGGATAACCGCAAGAATCCTCAGCTTTTAGCTTTTGGGCTTGATAGCTCTTGCTAGTCCAATTAGCAACTGTTTGCAGGCTTTGTGTCAAAGAACTTTCGCTGCCAAACGCTTCAAATCCCAAAGTCCACCACGCACTGCCGTTAATGTTCAACTGAGTAATTTCCACGTTGCAACCTTGGGGAATTGGGGCTTCTACAGGCACTGACATCAGGGAACCTGGGGCTGAAACTTGGTAAAGACGCTGCGCTCGCTTTTTCTTGACTCCTACCCACTTTCCTGTCGCCAAAATATCCGCCGGTACCGGCGCCATCGTGTCGGCACAAACCCACTTCAGCCACTTCTGGGCTTTGCCTTCCCAGCGGTTGCCGAACTGCATCGCCCCCAAATCTCCCTGCTGCCACTTTACCTCTAAGGTTTTCCCGCGCAGCTTCACTCCCAAGTAGTCGCAGCTAGGTACTAGCAAATATATGTCTTCCCGCTCTTCTGGAGGCGACAGATACCCGCCGAGGCTGTCGCTTCCAAACCATTGACCGATCGATTTTGGCAGCGCACCGCCATAAAACCACCGCATTTCCAGACTGGCCCGCATAAATTTTTCCTCCGTTCCACAATTTTTGTCAAACCCAGACTGGATTTGCCACACACGATCGACTTTTGTGACTCTCAACTATATCCTCCCCCCTCCGGGGCTCTGAGTCTACTGTCGGCAGTCATACTATTTTAGATTTGAGATTCTTGAATTGAAGAATGGGGAATTACTTATTCTATAGGGGTTTGGAGCTTGCCCCGAGTTACATTTTTGGGGAAACTGGTGCCCGATCGGGGTCTTTGAAAAAAATTTCTCACAATCCTTTACATATCTTCATAAGTCTGTTACATTTATATACAGTAGACAAGAAACAATTTAGGAGACAAAAATGACTAACAGAGGCTTAATGCTGGACGACCAAGGCAAAATGAACAATTTTGCGATCGAGCCGACAGTATACGTAGATGACGAACCCCGCACCGGCTTTACCCCCTACGCCGAACGTTTAAACGGCCGCCTTGCCATGATTGGCTTTGTTTCTCTCTTGGCTTTAGAAGTGTCCACCAAGCACGGACTGATTAGCTGGCTGACTCACCTGTAATGATTTTGTTAAAAATTAAACTGTACGGCTATGGCTCGCCAACGATACACAAACGGCGATCCATAGCTTAACTATTTTTAGGGGGAAGGTTTGGTGAGATAATTAACATTAAATATTTTAGTGTTACCCTACCCGTAAAAATAATGCTCAAACGAATTGCGGCAATACTTCTGGTGGTTCTAAGCCTCACCTTGACAGGTTGTGTGTCTAAAGTCACTGGACTCAAAAGCTACGTTGATACTGGCGACGGCTATCAATTTCTCTATCCTAACGGCTGGCTGCCGATCGCGGTTTCTAACGGGCCCGATGTGGTGTTGCGGGATTTAATCCAGCAAACCGAGAACGTTAGCGTGGTCATCAGTCCAGTCGCGGGGAACAAAACTTTGGCAGATTTGGGAACGCCGACGGATGTGGGATACAAGCTCAGCAAAAATGCGATCGCCCCGGCCGATTCGGGCCGCGAAGCTGAGTTAGTCAATGCAGAAGCTCGGGAATCGCGATCGAAAAGCTATTACATTTTAGAATACGCCGTCAAACTCCCAAACCAACAGCGGCACAACTTAGCCAGCGTAGCTGTCAGCCGCGGCAAACTGTTTACGCTTAACATTTCCACTACCGAAGAACGCTGGCCGAAGGTAAAAGAAGCTTTTGAAAAAGTGGTGAAATCTTTCTCTGTCTATTAGGGAATTGGGCATGGGGCATGGGGCATCGGGCATTGGAGGCAGAGGCTGGAAGGTTATTGGTAAAACAAATAACTAATAACAAATAATAACTGTCAACTGTCAACTGTCAACTGTCAACTGTCAACTGACTTCTTAACTTATGAAAATTCCAACTTTTGTATTAGCTTCAGCTTCCCCGGCGCGCCGCAGCCTGCTGAAAAGTGCTGGCATTCAAGCTGTGATTTGCCCTAGCGACTTTGATGAAGGGCAAATACAAATGAGGGATGCTACTAAATTAGTGCAGGTTTTAGCAGAGGGAAAAGCTGACGCTGTAGCTCAGTTTTTGCGGGCTAACTCTCACCCGCAAATTCCGAATCCTAAAGCGTGTTTGGTGTTGGGATGCGATTCAATTTTGGTTATTGATGGGGAAATTCACGGTAAGCCGAAGGATGCCCAAGAAGCAATTTCGCGCTGGCAGAAAATGCGCGGTAAAGTTGGCGAACTTTATACGGGTCATGCTTTAATTGATACCAGATTTGATAGTTTTGATGAGGCGATGGATCGATCGCTCGTTCGCTGTCAAGTTACAAAAGTTCATTTTGCCGAAGTTACCTCCCGTCAAATTGCGGCTTACGTTGCTACGGGGGAACCCCTCGCCTGTGCCGGCTGTTTTGCACTCGAAGGTAAAGGTGGCTTTTTTGTGGAAAAAATCGAAGGCTGTCACACAAATGTGATTGGTTTGAGTTTGCCTTTACTGCGGCAAATGCTGCGCGAATTGGGATATGATGTGGCGGATTTCTGGCAATCTTAAGTATTGTAGGGTGCGCAATGCGCACGGGTTGAATTTGTGATTAATTAAAAATTAAAAAGAGGACTAAAGTCCTCACTACAAACGAGGAATATGGTTTGTAGTGAGGACTTTAGTCCTTAAAAATACAAACCTATGAGGATTATCCAAGGGCGATCGTACTGTCAGACACAGAGGTAAACTGAATTTGACTCGGCGAAACATCTTTCACCAAACCCAAGATATTGCCGGTGCTAGCTTCCCGAATCACCGTCGCCTTAGTGTTCAAAAATCTAAACTCAGTAGTTATAATCGATCCCGGAGGAATAGGCCCGTTGCTGTCGTAATCTCTAGCATCACCAATGGTTAAAAACCGCTCAGTCAAAACAACATCATTTCGCGTCAATCCTCCCGCCAATCCAATTACATCACCTTGAGTCGGGTTGTAGTCGAGAATAAAATCTGCGGGCACTTCCTCTACATTATTAAAACGGCCCGTTGGAGGCGGCCCGGCCGAACCAATTTCGCGCGAAGTTGCTCCCGCTTCTCTTCTAATTACAAACAAATCTGCGCCTTCTTTTCCCCAAAGCCGATCGACTCCAGCATCACCAATTAGAGTATCATTGCCGCTGTCTCCGACCAAAGCATCATTCCCTTTACCGCCGCGAATAAAGTCATTTCCCGTACCTCCGTAAGCTACGTCATTACCTGCATCGCCGCTAAGTAAATCGCTTCCGCATTCTCCATAAAGAATGTCAGAATCTTGACCGCCGCGAATAGTATCGTTACCGCAACCTCCGATTAAAGTATCGATGCCGCTGTTACCGTTCATCAGTTCCGCAGCACCTGAACCTCTCACAAAATCGTTGCCGGCTAAGGCCCGCAAACCTCCGGGAGTGTTCCGCAGAATTCCGTTTGCTAGTTGAACTATATCGTCATTGGGAGTAAGGTCAAAAAAGTTGGGATCGCTGGGATTTGGTAATGGCGCTGTGATTAATCTGATGTTTGGGGGATCGGGAATAATTGGGTCGGAATTTTCAGCTAATGCTCTAATTTCTCCGAGATTTGTTTCTAACATTCTAGGTTTCTCCTTTTTTGATGACTTTGTTGACATTCTGACTTTAACAAAGGTTCCAGCTAGGAAATCTGCGTAAATTTGCGGTTATAACAATCAAATTACTGTCAAATTTGTGGAAAATCCTCCTGCAACAACCCTAGCTTATTGACACCAAGTCGCCCAAATCCGCAAATATTTTGAACATAGCGACAATAATTCTCGGGATCGCGTACTCTAATACCCGTCAGCAGTCAGTTGCGGAAAACCAACTGAATGCTAATTGTCATCAAACCTTGAATTAAGTCAGGAATCGTTAATATGCTAGACACTGCGATCGAATCTATTCAAGCCAGAGAAATCCTTGACTCCCGCGGCCGCCCCACCATCGAAGCGGAAGTTTACCTAGCCAACGGTGTTGTCGGACTCGCCCAAGTCCCCAGCGGCGCGTCTACAGGCTCCTTTGAAGCCCACGAACTCCGCGATGACGACAAAAAACGTTATGGCGGTAAAGGCGTCCTGAAAGCCGTCGCTAACGTCGAACACAAAATTGCGCCGGCTTTGGCTAATCTAGATGCGATCGACCAAGCGCTGGTAGATCAAACCATGATTGACTTAGACGGTTCCCCCAACAAATCCAATCTCGGCGCAAATGCCATTCTCGGAGTGTCCCTAGCCACAGCAAAGGCTGCCGCCGAAACTTTAGGACTCCCCCTTTATCGCTACTTGGGCGGCACCTTGGCGAACGTTCTGCCCGTGCCGCTGATGAACGTGATCAACGGCGGTTCCCACGCGGACAACAATGTAGACATTCAAGAGTTTATGATTGTACCGGTGGGAGCGCCTTCTTTTAAGGAAGCTTTGCGCTGGGGTGCAGAAGTATTTGCCAGTCTAGCTAAAGTCTTGAAAGACAAAAATTTGCTGACTGGTGTCGGCGATGAAGGCGGTTTTGCTCCTAATTTAGGATCGAATCAGGAAGCTTTGGATTTGTTGATGATGGCAATTGAAAAAGCTGGTTACAAGCCTGGGGAACAAGTTGCTTTGGCTTTGGATGTTGCTGCTAGCGAATTTTATAAAGATGGGAAGTACACTTACGACGGTGTTGCTCATTCGCCAACAGAGTTGATCGATTATTTAGCTGGTTTGGTGAGTCAATATCCGATCGTTTCGATTGAAGATGGTTTGCACGAAGACGATTGGGATAGTTGGGTAGCGCTGACTGAGAAATTGGGCAGCAAAATTCAATTGGTTGGTGACGATTTGTTTGTTACCAACCGCACGCGGCTGCAAAAAGGAATTGATTTGAAAGCTAGCAATTCGATTTTGATTAAGCTGAATCAAATTGGTTCTTTGACTGAGACTTTGGATACGATCGACCTTGGCAAACGCAACAGCTATCGATCGGTCATCAGCCACCGTTCCGGTGAAACTGAAGATACCACGATCGCCGATTTAGCCGTAGCGACTCGCGCCGGTCAAATCAAGACAGGTTCCCTCTGTCGCAGCGAACGGGTGGCTAAATACAACCGTTTGTTGCGGATTGAGGACGAATTGGGCGATCGGGCGATCTATGCTGGTGCGATCGGTTACGGGCCCAAGTAACACTTGGTAATCGGGCATGAGGCATGGGTAATTGGTAATCGGTTAGTTTTTAATTTTCATAACCAATGCCCCATGCCCACGGCGGCCCATGCCCCATGCCCCATGCCCAATAATTAGGGATAAAAAGCCAATTGAGGCAAACCCAAAGTTTCTTCCCAACCCATCATCAAGTTCATGCACTGGATGCCTTGTCCGGCTTGACCTTTAATTAAATTGTCGATCGCCGACATCACAATTACCCTGTCAGTGCGCGGATCGACTTCCACGCCGATAAAGCAAAGATTCGTGCCGCAAGCCCATTTTGTTTGCGGATAAACCCCAGCCGGCAGCACTTTTACCCAAGGACAATTGCGGTAAAAAGCAGTAAAAATGGTGATTAAATCTTCTCGCACTAATCCCGGATCGCGCAGATTTGAGTAGACAGTAGCCAGAATTCCCCGCACCATCGGAATTAAGTGGGGAGTAAATTGAACTTTGATATCTTGTCCGGCTAAATCGCTACAAATTTGCTCGATTTCTGGCGTGTGGCGGTGGCGGCCAACGCCGTAAGCGCCCAGAGAACCCTCTGCTTCAGCTAACAAGAGATTAACTTCGGCTTTGCGACCCCCTCCAGAAGCACCGGATTTGGCGTCGATAATTGCGGTTTCTGGCACGATCAGACCTTGTTTGAGCAAGGGTGCCAGGGCTAATAAACTAGCAGTGACGTAGCAGCCGGCACAGCCTACTAATTGAGCGTTTTTAATGCGATCGCGGTACAATTCTGGTAAACCGTAAACAGCCGTTGCAGCGACTTCAGAGTCCGATCGCTCGCCGCCGTACCAAGCTTTGTAAGTTTCCAGATTTTCAAATCTGTAGTCAGCCGACAAATCCAAGACTTTGCAGCCTTTTGCGATCAGCGTCGGTGCCATTTGGCAAGCTAAACCGTTCGGTAGCGACAGAAACACAACTTCACATTTTGCCGCTATTTTATCTAGGTCGATCGCCTCGACAGTCAAGTCAATGCAGTTAGTCAGATGTGGATAAAGGCTGGAAAAAGGTTTTCCCGCACTGCTATCCCCGCCCACATACACTACTTCAGCCGCCGGGTGATCCGCCAGCAGTCGCACAAGTTGCACGCCGCCGTAACCTGAAGCGCCGATAATTCCTACCGGCAAACGTCCAACATCTCCCATTTTCCTTTATCCCCTCAGCCGTTGAAATCTAAAAAACGCTTGAACTTTTGCTGCATTGTAGTGCCAAACGCCAACTTTGGTGATAAAGAATTGTGTCGTTTTGTTTTGGAGGTGTCGCCCCTCCTAAGTTTTATCTACAATTCCATACTTTTTCCGATCGACCGATCGCGAAAACCCTAGAATTAACAAACTGATGTGCGATCGTGCTATAAAACTACTAATCGCCGACCTCAGAACCGGAGATTAACATTTTTCTCTATCCTGAGTCCTTCGAGTACGCTCAGGAACCGAGTAGTCGCACACTGAGCGAAGTCGAAGTGCCTTCTTCCTTCTTCCTTCTTCCCTCTTCCCTCTTCCTTCTTCCTTCTTCCTTCTTCCTTCCTATGGGCATAGTTGTCGAAAACGTATCAAAACAGTTTGGCAGTTTCCAAGCACTCGATCGAGTCAGCTTAGAAATTGAATCCGGTTCCCTAGTCGCATTGCTGGGCCCGTCTGGTTCCGGCAAGTCTACGCTGCTGCGACTGATTGCAGGTTTAGAAATGCCCGACTCCGGGAAAATCTGGCTGACAGGCCAAGATGCGACAAATACCAGCGTCCAAGACCGCAAAATTGGATTTGTGTTTCAGCACTACGCGCTATTCAAGCACATGACAGTGCGAAAAAACATCGCCTTCGGCATGGAAATTCAGAAAACTGCATCGGCGAAAGTCAAATCCCGGGTAGAAGAATTGTTGAATTTGGTGCAATTGGGAGGATTGGGCGATAGATACCCATCGCAACTTTCAGGAGGCCAGCGACAGCGGGTGGCCCTGGCTAGAGCCCTGGCTGTGGAACCGAAAGTGCTGCTGCTAGACGAACCTTTTGGAGCACTCGATGCCAAAGTCCGCAAAGACTTGCGCGCTTGGTTGCGCCGGCTGCACGACGAGGTACACGTTACCACAGTCTTTGTGACGCACGATCAAGAAGAAGCGATGGAAGTTGCCGATCGAATTACAGTAATGAATCAAGGTAAAATCGAACAAGTAGGCACGCCCGCAGAAATTTACGACCATCCAGCGAGTGCTTTCGTGATGAGTTTTATCGGGCCTGTAAATGTATTGCCCAGCACTTCCAGGATGTTTCAAGACAACGGCTTTGACTCAGCCAACCCGGAGATTTTTTTGCGGCCCCACGACGTGGTAATTGAAACTACAGAAAATAGTGCAACAGTACCTGCCAGAATCAGTCGTTTGATTCACTTGGGATGGGAAATTCAGGTTGAATTGACCTTAGATGACGGTCAAGTGCTAAATGCTAATTTGACGCGAGAAAAGTTTGACCAATTGCAGTTACAGCCGCAGCAAAGAGTTTTTGTAAAACCGAAAGATGCCAAGTCGTTTCCACTTTATTATTCGATTTAATCCAAATACTCAGATACCCGACTTCTTCAAGAAGTCGGGTATCTACCCGAGAGGACACGGCAATGCCGTTTCCCTACCCAAAATCATATTGTAGAGGACACTCAAGATGCCGTTTCCCTACCCCTACCCAAAATCATATTGTAGGGAAACGGCACGGCCGTGTCCTGACTGCGGGTAATATCAATAATTTTGAGTCCACCGGATTTGAGATAAGTTAGTCTTTGATTTTGCTAACAGCCTTTTTGACTTGTTGCTCAAAGGATGTAGCTTTTGTATTGGAAGGATTTTTCATTTTTTCAATGTCAGCGTCTCCCTGAACTTCGTTGGGGCCTTTGCTGGCTTTTTCTTGAGTTTCTTCGAGAGACATCGGGTTTTTCAGGACAACTTCTTGAGCTTCTTTCTCAATACCCAAAAGTTTATCTTCACCTTTGGTGGGGCTGCTGGTAACGGCAAAAGCTGGAAAAGTATTAGAAACAAACATTAATGCACAAAAACAAACAGCTATTAAACTGCGAACTAAACGCTTGACTGGGAGGTTAAAGCTGATAAAAGACATACAAAAATTCTCCGTTTTTACAATTTTTGATCGCTGAGATTGTTAACAGGCCCAAGCTCGCTCAAATTCTGCACAATCTTTAACTCAAGTTTGATTAAAACAACTGAATTTAGCAGTTGCTCTCTCTCAAATTAAGCTAACATATAATATTTAGCTGAAAAAGCAGGGACTTGAAATCCTTCTCAGGGAATATTTTGCTTTGTGTCTTCCGATAGATGAGTTTGGTGCATCACCGGAAGTCATACCTTTTAGATTTTCGATTAGAGAATTGAAGAATTGGGAATGACTGATGGAGCTCGTGGTTTGGATCGCGGGCCTACAGTTGCATTCTTTTTTTAAACTGGTGTCAGCCTGAAGGTAGAATAAAAAAAATCTGCCGTTTAATGCAGCTGAGATCGGGCACTATTTGCAATAATGTCGATCGGGGCGGGATCTCCGGCCAGCCCCAAAAGAAAATTTAATTCTTGTGGAACAGGCATCCTGCCTGTTGACTGCTGACTGTTGACTGCTGACGTCGGACTGCTGACTGTTGACTGCTGACGTCGGACTGCTGACGTCGGACGTCGGACGTCGGACGTCGGACGTCGGACTACTGCTGCCGCACGGGAACTTGACATTTTGCCAGATAAGTCTTAATTTCTCCGACGCTTAACTGCCCGAAATGCAGCAGGGAAGCTAGGAGTGCGGCTTCTGCTTTGCCCTCAGTCACGGCCTCGTAGATGTGGTGACAGTTGCCGGCGCCGCCGGAAGCGATGACCGGAATTTCGACAATTTCGGCGATGCTTCGGGTTAATGCCAAGTCGTAGCCGGCTTGAGTGCCGTCAGAGTCCATGCTTGTTACTAGCAGTTCGCCGGCGCCCCGTTTTTCGGCTTCCTTGGCCCAGGCGATCGCATCTTTGCCGGTATTTTCTCGCCCTCCGCGCACGTATACGTCCCAACCGGGATTATCTGCATCTTGCCGTTTGCGGGCGTCGATCGCCACTACAATGCACTGATTGCCAAATCGATCGCTCGCTTTGTCAATCAAACTCGGATCGCGCACCGCCGCCGAATTAATACTGACTTTATCAGCCCCCGCCCTCAACAAACTTCTGATCGTGTCTAAGGATTGGATGCCGCCGCCCACCGTCAAAGGGATAAAAACTCGATCGGCCGTTTGGTACACCACATCAATAATAATGTCCCGGTCTTCGTGAGTCGCCGTAATGTCCAGAAACACCAACTCGTCAGCACCCGCATCGTTGTATACCTGAGCCATTTCCACCGGATCGCCAGCATCAGTCAGGTTGACAAAATTGACACCTTTGACCACGCGGCCGGCTTTCACATCCAGACAAGGCAAAATTCTTTTCGACAACATAAAATTCTCGTGTTTCTAATGGATTGACCGCCGCAGCGAGCAAAAAGCTTTGTGGATATGTTCAAAAACCGGAAGTTAAGCAACAAATCTTAAAGATACCTTGTGTTTAACAATTTTCAGTCTGAGCAAGAGAACCATTTTCCAGTTTTTTGGGGCCCCCTCAGCATAAATAAAACTTGGCTCGCAGCGGGAGCGGCGACATTAGGTAGAATGTTGGGCAGATAGTTAGATTTTTGGCAAAAAGCAGCAAATTTAACTCCCAGATAAATCTTTGGCGTGAAAAATAGCACAGTTTCGCTTATGATCGAACCATAACTACCTTCGGAAGGGCGCTAGAATTGTGGTTGGGCAATCATGTATGGGTTCGGTGCATCGACGATCGACCGTCACAATTTTAGATTAGATAACAGCGGATTTGAGGTTTGTTAGCAGCAATCTCACCGATCGGCTGCGCGGTAAAGTTAAAATTAAAAGTTGAAAACCTCAAATCGGTTGACTTGATGTCGTTTCTAGGGCTGTGGTGACTTTGCAAGCCAATCCACATTTGGTACTTCGTACAGAAAGCGGCAATCGCTACTTGCCGCTCTCCGGCAGCAATTGCTGGACAGTAGGGCGGAATGATGACAATAATTTTGTACTGACCGATCGCTGGATTTCCCGCAATCACGCGATGTTACAGCAAATGGAGACAGGGGAGTTCTACCTGATCGACTTGGGCAGCCGCAACGGTTCCTTTGTCAACGGGCGGCGGGTCAGTATTCCTGTCACTCTCAGAAATGGCGATCGGATTATTTTCGGTCAAACCGAATTGGACTTCTACAACCCAAGCGCCGGCCGCCGGCTCGATCGAATACACGACACAGACTCTGAAGATTTTACGGCGACTTTGACGGTGCGGAGCCTGATTAGCGTCATGGTAATGGACATCCGAGACTTTACAGTTTTGACTAGACAGCTAGACGAAACCCTCCTCTCGGAAGTCATCGGGAATTGGTTCCGCTCTTCAGGACAAATCATTCGCGAACACGGAAGTTGGGTGGACAAATACATCGGCGATGCGATCATGGCCGTCTGGTTCCACAAGCCCAGCGGTGTCAGCAGCGAGGAAATGATGCAAATTTGCCAAGCTTTGAGCCAACTGCACAAAGCAACAGACGAACTCAGCAGCCGTTACCCGCTACCTTTTCCTTTGCGAGTCGGGGCCGGAATCAATACCGGTTATGCAATGGTGGGAAATTCTGGCAGCAGCGACCGATCGGACTACACCGCCTTGGGAGATACTGTAAACGCAGCATTCCGCCTGGAGTCTTGCACCAAGGAACTCGGCAAGGATATCGCCGTGGGAGAAACAACCTACAAATACCTCAAGGAATTGGGGGCAGAGGGCGCTTTCGAGCAGCACACCGTTGCTTTGAAGGGTTACGACACTCCCAGCGTGACTTACGGCGGTACTTATGCTGACTTGAACGCTTTTCTGAAAACGAAAGGAAAGAGTCCTCGATAGCTAGAAATTTGGGTGCTGGGCAAAAAATTAACCTGCGAAAAATGGCAGTCCCAGTTTTTAATTGGGAGCGCCTTCGATCGACTTGCCTGCGATGCCTCAACTGCGAGCATGATCATATCGTTTCCGGTTGCATCGGTATTGTTCCACTGGACAAATAGTCAGTTGACAGTTTTCAGTTGTCAGTTGTCAGTTGTCAGTTGTCAGTTGACCCCGAAAGCAGTAGTCAACGCCGTCAACAGTCAACGCCGTCAACAGTCAACGCCGTCAACAATCATCTCGATCCTGCAACCGGAATCCAGATCATATATCGTCGGTGATGTCAATACCTAAATGTAAAGTTTATAACAGCCCTCTGCCTGCTGCGGATTTCTGTGACAAACTGCATAAGCAAAATGGTAGTCTCTAGATAAATGCTGTGTATGAAATTGGGAGACAAAACTTCATGAAACGATTGGGTCGTCTATTGGCAGTATTGGGCTTAGTGCTGGGCTGCTTTGCATGGGCAGGAGACCAAAGCGCGATCGCGGCTTCTTTGAGCCGTATCGTCTTGCCATCATCCTCGCTCCTAGCTGTTGAAGCTCCGGCTAGAACCAATCGCGCCGATGAGAAGCTTGCCACAGAATACGGCAAAAAACTAGATTTGAACAACAGCGCCGTCCGGGACTTTCGGGAATTTCGAGGGTTGTATCCCACTTTAGCTCGATCGATTATTAAGAATGCTCCTTACGAAAAAGTTGAGGACGTACTCAACATTTCAGACTTGACGGAAGCTCAGAAAAAGGTGCTGCAAGCTAACATGGACAAATTCACCGTAACAGATGTCGAATCAGTCTTTATTGAAGGAGACACCAGGTTGAACAACGGTGTCTACGACTAGGTAGCAGCGGGCCTCCTTTGAAGGCATTCGGCATTCGTCCGACGTCCGACGTCCGACGTCCGACGTCCGACGTCAGAACTAATTTTTTGTTAATTAATGAATTCTACCGAATGGCGAATGCCGAATGCTCCGGCTAGCGAATGCCGAATGCCTTCAAAAAGGATCGCAGCCAAAGACGGCTCAAAGCCTCCGACATTGTTGTGGAGAGCCAAAAAATTTAGACCTTAGTTCAAGCCGCCGATTCATTTGTGGAGTGAATTCTGCAATCGACAGTTGAAGCCCCAGATTCATCTATGGACTCAATTTTTCAATTTTGTAATCTAAAATAGATCGACTCACCAAAGAACTGGGTCTGAAGCCCCGTCCTTAGAGGACGGATTTAATCCTCTTTATTTCTGTTAATTAGATCAGCAATATGTGGTAAAATAGAACAATCAAACAACAGTAAACAATGAAAGCAAGATATCGCTACAGAATCTATCCGACCGACCAACAAAAGCAGAGCCTCGCTCAGCTATTTGGTTGTGTCCGGGTGGTCTGGAACGATGCTCTTGCGCTTTGCAAGCAGTCCGAGAAAAAACCCAGTTTGGCAGACTTGCAAAAAATCGTCATAACCGGAGCGAAACAAACCGAGGAAAGAACCTGGCTGGAAGATGTGTCATGCGTTCCTTTACAACAGTCCGTTGCCGACTTAGACATTGCTTTTAAGAACTTTTTCAATTCCTGTAAAGGGAAAAGAAAAGGACGTAAAGCCGGATCTCCTAAATTCAAGAAAAAAACTAGCAGTCAATCGGCAAGATTTACTCTTCGTGGATTTTCTGTAAAGAAAAATGGTGGTATCTATTTAGCCAAGATTGGAATTGTGAATCCGATTTGGTCAAGAGAACTACCGTCTGAACCGAGCTCTGTCACGGTAATCAAGGATTGTGCGAATCGTTATTTCCTGAGCTTTGTCGTAGAAATTCAACCAATCCAGTCTGAAGCTAAAAATCCCAGTATCGGAATCGACTTAGGGATTAAAACCTTTGCAGTAATGAGCAACGGCGAAAAAGCAGAAAGTCCTAGCTATAAAAAACTAGACCGGAAAGTTCGCAAATTACAACGAAAAATAGCTCGTCAACCGAAAGATTCCAGAAGACGGAATGTGACTCGGATTAGAATCGCCAAGCTGCACAATAAAATTGCGGACACCCGTAAAGATTTTCTACACAAATTGTCAACCAAAATAGTCAATGAAAACCAAGTGATTGTTTGGGAAGACCTCAATGTATCGGGTATGGTCAAGAACCGGAAACTCTCAAGAGCAATTAGCCAGCAAGGTTGGTACGAATTCCGAACGCTTTGCGAGGGTAAATCAGAGAAGTTTGGTAGAGAATTCAAAGTAATCAGTCGATGGGAGCCTACTAGCCAGGTCTGTTCAGATTGTGGTTTTAAGTGGGGGAAAATTGATTTATCTATTCGCTCAGTGCTTTGTTTAAATTGCGGTACTGAGCAAGATAGAGATGAAAATGCGGCTAGAAATATAGCTCAAGTCGGGATGGGGAATCGCCACGACTATAAACGGGCGCAGAGGGATTGTCAGACTATGAAGGTAGCAGAACCCTGCGAAGCGTCAAGAATCACCGCGCCCTGACTGTCGGTGAGTATTTCAACTTAGTTCTATTCCCCAGATTCATCTGTGGACTCAATTATTCAATTCTTTAATCTAAAATCTAAAATCGATCGGCTGCGGACTTATGACTGACAAATTTGACGTATTAGTGATAGGTGCTGGCGCGGCCGGTTTGTACACGGCACTTTGCCTAAAAGAACATTTGCAGGTGGGCTTGATTAATAAAAATACCCTGCCTGTTTCTGCAAGCGATTGGGCCCAAGGAGGGATTGCTGCGGCGATCGCCCCTGAAGATTCCGCGGCGCTGCACGTTCAGGATACACTGGCTGCCGGAGCCGGTATTTGCGATTTAGAGGCGGTGAAATTTTTAGTCGAGGAAGCGCCAGCCTGCATTGACTCCCTGGTGAAAATGGGCGTTGCTTTCGATCGCGCCGGCCCTGATTTAGCCCTCACCCTAGAAGCCGCCCACTCCCGCCGCCGAGTCCTCCACTCCGCCGACACTACGGGGAAAGCGGTTGTCAGTACCCTGACAGCAAAAGTATTGAGCCGCAAAAACATTCAACTCCTATCCCCAGCCTTTGCTTTGAGTCTGTGGCTAGACAAAACAGGGCGCTGTCAGGGCATTAGCTCGATTTGCGGCTCCCGGGTCAAGTGGCTGCGAGCAGAGGCCGTGGTGCTCGCGACAGGGGGCGGTGGACAGGTTTTTGCTCAAACCACCAACCCGTCGGTAAGTACCGGAGACGGAGTGGCCATTGCGTGGCGCGCTGGGGCGCTGCTGCGAGATTTAGAATTTGTGCAGTTTCACCCGACAGCCCTTAGCAAAGCGGGCGCGCCTCGGTTTCTGATTAGCGAAGCGGTGCGGGGAGAAGGAGCTCATTTGGTTGACAGCAAGGGATATCGCTTTGCTTTTGACTCTCACCCCAGCGGGGAACTCGCCCCTCGGGATGTTGTCAGCCGCGCTATTTTCCGCCACTTGCAGAAAACTGGGGAACCTCACGTTTGGCTGGATTTGCGGCCGATTGCGGTCGATCGGCTGCGCTACAGGTTTCCGAATATTATTCAAGTGTGCGCTGATTGGGGAATTGATGTTTTTTCCGAACCTGTGCCCGTGACGCCCGCCGCCCATTACTGGATGGGAGGGATTGTGGCTGACAAGTTCAACCAAACTTCGATTCCGGGTTTGTACGCGGTGGGAGAAACTGCGAGCACCGGGGTGCACGGCGCTAACCGGCTGGCGAGCAATTCGCTGCTGGAATGTCTGGTTTTTGGCGCGCAGATGGGACTTTTGGACGTAGAAGGTGGAAAGCCCGAGGCATTGGCAGATGAGTTCGATGCAGGGGAAATCTTAGAAAAATCGATTTCTGAAAAGGATGTTGAGGCGATCGAAAAGTTGCGGGTCGAATTGCCGAATTTGGTGTGGCAGAATGCGGGAATTTGCCGGGGACAACGCGATTTGGAGAGTGCGATCGCCCAAGTTGAGATTTGGCGGCAAGAATTTGCCTCCTTGCCTTTGAGTCAAACGCTTAATTGTTTACGGCCCGGACAAATTATTGATTTTTCCCCTGCTGATGCCCAGAATAGCTCGATTTTGCGAAATTGGGGGGAAGTTAGCAATTTATTGGATATCGGCTACTTAATTCTCAAAAGTGCTGTGTTTCGCACCGAAAGCCGCGGCGGTCACTACCGGGCGGACTATCCCCTCACCGATCCGGATTGGTGCAGGCACACTTTAATTCACCACTGCCATTGGTACAAATCTGGGCGGATAGAAGATTGAAAAATTGGGTTCAGCGCGTCCCCGTACCGTCACTTTTGGGGTTCCCGTTCGGGTCTGGTTCGTATTTTTTTGGGTAATTTGCCGACAAGCTAGGGGTTTGTGCAACTGTCCAAACTGTGGAGGTCGATCGGTCTTTGGTTGAGTTGCTGGTTGAGTTACCCGCAAGTCGAGTCGCATTTGCTGTGCCGATCGCATTCATTTGCAGGCAGATACCCAGGGTTGCCGTTGTTGTGAGCTGAATCAAAGTACGCATAATATTCATCGCCTTATTCAAATCACCGAAGTAGATGCAGGTCTGTACCACCTATTATATCGAGCTATTTCCGTAGTTCCACTGATATCTTTACATTTCCTTTAATTAAATTTCGTAAGTTTACGTAAACTCTTTTAAACCAACGCTTTTTGGATATTTTAATTTAATCTCCGGTCTCAGTTTTTAATTTTTTTAATATTTTTTAACATTTAGATAAAACGGCAACTTGCTGCCCTAAATTTCTGCTTTTTGGTAAGTCTATCTAATGGCAGATGACATATTTTAGATTAAATAATTGGAATAACTGATCGCGATCGGGGCTTGCAGCTTGCCGAAAGCTGCATTCTTTTTTTTAAACTGGTATTGCTTAAGAAAACTGATATTGATTTTTGCCGCGTTCCTTAGCACGATACATCGCAGCATCGGCATTTTTGACTAAAATCTCTGGCTGTTGACCGTCAATTGGATACAAACTAATGCCAATACTTGTAGTTACAGAAACTGTATGTTCTTCTAAAATAAAAGGCTGCATGATGGCGTCGCAAATTTTTTGGGCTACTTTCGCAGCTTCCTCGCGGCCGGGAATTGCGGGCAGAATGACTGTGAACTCGTCGCCCCCCAACCGCGAGATCGTATCGCTGCCCCGCAAGCATTTTTTGAGCCGGCTGGCAACTGTTTTTAATAGCAAATCGCCCATATTGTGTCCGAGAGTGTCGTTGATTGACTTAAATCCATCTAAATCTAAAAACAGTAAAGCTACCAATTCCTGATTGCTGGAGGCTCTTTCTAGAGAGGAATGCAAACATTCGTAGAACATTTGGCGGTTGGGCAAACCGGTGAGAGCATCGTGATAAGCTTGGTGGCTGAGTT
Source organism: Microcoleus occultus BM001215366 (assembly GCA_036700145.1). Classification (GTDB taxonomy): domain Bacteria; phylum Cyanobacteriota; class Cyanobacteriia; order Cyanobacteriales; family Microcoleaceae; genus Microcoleus. The sequence continues at coordinate 3,400 of JAUBOH010000078.1, read as the reverse complement.
CAGCATTTTTTTGTTCTAGGGCATCTTCCCGGCGCTTGCGATCGGTAATATCTCGGATTGCTCCGACTAAAAATAGGTTGCCGGCAGCATCTTTGTGCAGGGATCTTTTAGTCGCAATCAGATGCGTAATTCCGTGAGCGTCGGTAAAATATTCTTCATTTTCTCGCGGCTGGTGAGTTTGCAATACTAATTCGTCTTGCTGCCAAAATATATCGGCTTCGGCTTGGGGAAATAAATCGTAATCTGTGCGGCTGGTTAAAATTTCCAAAGGATAGCCGATAAACCGACAATATGCCTGATTCAAAACAACGCAGCGGTGATTTCGATCTTTGACAAAAATCGGGTCGGGAATTGTATCGATTAGCGATTGTAAAAATTCTTTAGACCGTTTTAATTCTTCTTGCAAGTGAGCTAGATAACCCACAACTGCACAGCCAGAACCAAAAAGACTGAGGATTGCAGGAATTAACGGCAGCCACCAACCGGTTAAAAAGGCTAAGTATAAACTGGCACTCAGACCGAGACTGATACTTGACAAACAGCAAGCCGATCGACCGAGCGATCGCAACTTCCAGCTCAGACTGGCTCCCGTCCCAGACCACAGTAAAATCCACAGCAACTCCGCAGCCTCGGGCCAGACTTTGATACCCCCGCGCCCGTCGAGGGCAGCACTCAAAATTTGGCTCAAGAAATGAGCCTGAAGCTCGACTCCCGGTATTTGCTGGGGAGGAGCAAACAAACCGGAGCTGTAAGCAGTTTGGTAAAAGTCTTTGAGGCTGGCGGCATTTGAGCCGATCAAGACAGCGCGCGATCGCACAAAATCAGCGGGTACTTTGCCAGAAAGCACGTCGCTCATCGATACAGTGCGAAAACTGCCTCGCGGGCCGCGCAGGGAAGCGAGAATTTGATAGCCGCGGCTGTCCGATCGAACGTAAGCACCGTCATTCGGTTGAAAAGGCCGAAACACCCCCTTGCCTAACTGCAAGTATTTAGGATTGACTGTTGCTGGTTCAGGGGAAATCCCTTCGCGATCGAGGTAAAGCAAAGCCAGTTTGAGGGCGAAACTTTCATGAGTTTTGCCGTCTCCGGGCCAAGCGTAAAGCAAAGCTCGGCGCACTTTTGAGTCAGCGTCGGTGACAACGTTGTTGAAACCGACTCGATCGAGCGCCTCAAGTACCGGAGGCGGCCGAACCCCCAGCCTGGTTTCGTCTGGCATTAACTCAATGCCGATTAAATTGGGAATTGTTTTAAAAGTTTTGAGCAATTCGGCGTTACCCGGTTGAGTTGGCAAATCTCGGTAAACGTCGAGCCCGATCGCCCGGGGCTTTGCAGCGTGCAATTTTTGGAGCAATTGGGCCAATACAGCATCCGAAATTGGGTAGCCGTATTTTTGCAAGTCAGCTTCGTTAATTTCGACAATAACGATGCGCGAGTCAATGGGTTCGGCCGGCCGATGGCGCACAAAGTGGTCGAAAGCAGCCCATTCCCACACCTGCAAAAATCCGAACCAGCGCAGTACAATGACTGTACTGGCAACGGCACTCGCAGTAATCAATACTCGGCGTTCTCCATCGAGCCATTTTTTGATAGTTTCTAGCATATTTTTGAGATTTTTGCCTCGCTAGTCGAGCATAATCGCTACTACTACATATAGCTTTTACTTCTCTGGGGCGATCGGCTCAGTCTATTTTATATTTTAGATTTTAGATTTTAGAGTTTAGATTTTAGATTTTCCAATTTTTTGGTTTTTCGGTGCGGGCGAGTCGATTTTAGATTTTAGATTTTCCAATTTTTTGGTTTTTCGGTGCGATCGGGCTGCAACAGCAGAAACGGGTTTATCCAGTAAAATCTGTCATTTTACCAATGAGTCTGGAAGCAAAAACCCTGTTTTTCGAGTTTAAGTGTAAAATTCCTAATATTTATTTGCAGACCTAATACTAGACACCCACAACTTGTTTTAAATTTCTTCAATTTTACTAAATTTTATTTGATTTTATTAATTTTAGAGGCGATATTTTAGAGTTTTTTCGCAGCGAAAAACGATTAACTAAGTTTAAAAACCCGAATGTTTCCTGCAAAAAAAACTAAAATCTGCAATCTACAGCACTTTTGCGCTTGTTCGTAGGTACGAGCTCTTATAGGGACAGGTCACTGCCCTTATTCGTGTCAACAACCAGCCTAAAACCTTTTTCTGGGCTTCTGGGCTGGCTGCGGGGATGAAGAAACCGGGTTTTTTTGAGGATTTCGGGTGTTGGGCGGGTGTTGTCGAGAAAAACCAGGTTTCTGGGCTGGCTGCGGGGATCGAGAAACCGGATTTTTTTGGAGGATTTCGGGTGTTGGGCGGGTGTTGTCGAGAAAAACCCGGTTTCTGGGCTTAATAGTAATCGGGGGAAGAACTACTTTTTCTGTCTCTGCTTTGATTGCTGTTATTTTCTCTTTTTTTCGGTCTACCTTTTTTAATTTGCTGGCTTACCTCGACAAACAAATCCCGGCGCAAATAAGGATAGTCGCTTACCCACACGTCGCGGCTGGGAATGTAAATATCTGAAACTTTGGCAATTCTGCTCAAATCTTCTTGATTTGACATGATTAACATTAAAGCTGCTTGGCCGGGGGCGATTCCTTGGTGATTTTTCTGCAAGGGAGCTCGGAGTGTAGTAGTAAATCCGGTTTTGTCGCCGACTTCTAAGTTGATTCGCGGTTCTAAGTTGTCAACTATTACGAGTTGTCCTTTTTGATTGACAGTTTCTTCTTGACTTGTGACTTCATCTGTGATGTAAACATCCAAAACTCGCCCTTGCCAAAAACCGCAGTATTGATATTTGCGGCATTCTGCATTCCGCAAACTCGCCCACAAAATCGGCCCCCACAACCAGTACAAACCGGCCATCAATCCGGTAATTAAAACTAGCGGCCCGACATCGGAACCTGCGAAATTATAGACGATGAGCAGGAATACTACGATGACTGCTGAGATTAACATTCGCCTCAAAAAATCGGGCGGTTTTCCCCAGATATATTTGTATTGGGCTCCGGTGGCGACGGCGGGAATTAGTTCTTGAAAAGTTTCGCGGGTTAGGGGAATTAGCATAAGGGGGAATAGGGAATAGGGAATAGGGAATAGTATCGGCAACCAGTAATATAAAGTAGGGTGATCCGCGGAGAAACCCCTAATTTTTTGCGATCGCCTTTGACGCGCCCTGCGCAGGGCGATTAAATTGTGACAATAAGTGTGTGATGTTTTAGCTAAGTTTCGATCCTCCTGGCATACCCCTTACTCCCCGGAATCGTTGCGGGGACTTAAGAGTGTTTCCGGTTCCTCCTAATGACGTCGGACGTCGGACTGTTGACTGTTAACGGTTGACTGTTAACGGTTGACTGTTAACGGTTGACTGTTAAC
>JAUBOH010000077.1:17810-20909 GCA_036700145.1 Microcoleus occultus BM001215366 | reverse complement strand
ATATCAATTCCGGTTGCACTCAGACATGATAGAGGAGACGGCAGTGCCGTGTCCCTACAATGTTATTTTGGGTAGGGACACGGCACCTGCAGTCTCCTAATTTCGGCTACTAATAATTCCGATGCAACCGGAAACGATATCAGACAGAAAATTCCTAATTTGACTCCAATTTTTGCAATCTAAGTTTTTACAATGCAAAAAGCTTCTAATCGGTTTGCGGAATTTGATTTGATCCGAGCTTTAGCGATCGTCAGTGTGGTGATTACTCATGCTGGGTTCTCGGCACTTCGCGATCGTACAATTTTATTTGTCTGCATCGATACATTGCAACTATTTTGCGTACCTGCATTTTTAATCCTCAGCGGTTTTTTTCTCACCAACAAACTGGAAAATCAAAATAATCCCACACTTATCTTAAAAAAAAGACTGTCAAAAATTATACCTCCCTATCTATTTTGGTCAGTAGCTTTGTACACTTTAAATAATTTGGGAAATCTCAAAAACTTTAATTTAATTGCATTAATCCGAGATATACTAACTGGCTCAGTAATGCCTCCCTATTACTTTATAGTTGTCATTATTCAATGCTATTTTTGGTGGTGGCTGCTAGTTAAATTAAATTTTTTAGAACCCCGAAAAGTTTTGGGCTTGGGTTTGATAATTCAAACAATTTTTACAATATTATTTTACTTGACTGCTATCAAACACATATCACTCCCTCTACCTCTGATGGAGCGCTGGATTTTTAGTTGGATCTTGCCATTTTCCACAGGTCTATTTTTAGGCAGTTCATATAACAGAATTCAACCCGTTCTCGAACGCAGAAAAATACCAATTTTAGGAGCCACTATCCTCTTTTTTATAGTGAGCATTTGGGAATATTACCTGATAAGTGAATTTAATTCAGATGGATGGTTTCTCCGCTCGTTTTTTAAACTATCTTCCCAAGGATATGCAATTTTGTTCGTATTGTCGATCCTGGCATTTTCTAATAGTATCGCACTTCCCACTAGATTATCTGGGTTAGTCAAAATATTGGCTGCTTATTCATTCCCGATATATTTCCTGGATTCGACAGTCGTAAAATATCTTTTGTTAGTGTATTATAAATTTATTGCTCCCGTAGATCCGCTCCTGAAGCTCGGCTTTTTAGTTACCGGGACTTTGTTGATTTGTTCAGCCATTATTTACCTGTTGCAAAAAGTTTTACCCAAAAAATACAGCCCGTACATTCTGGGAATCTAATCGAATTTTATGTTTCAGCGGATGTCTTCATAAAATTGCTTGAGATACCTCGCTGAAACGCCAAAACCCCACAAAAAACCAATCGAAAGATAAATCGCAATTGCTTTCAGTTCGCCCCAATTCGCCACTCGCCGATCGCTGCTTTCCACCACGCGATTGACTAACTTAAGTCTCCCCAGTCTTACCAACTTCAAACACAAATCTGCTTCCTCCATAATTGGTAGTTCTGGATCAAAACCATCGCATTCTAAAAAATCGGTACGGCGGCAAAAAATAACTTGGTCGCCAAACAGCAACCGCAATCCTTTGACAAATAAATGAGGGCGAAATAATAGCGGTGCGTAATAAGTTTTTAGGTAATTATGTAGCGAAAAACCCCATCTTGTTTGCTGGGAACCTGTCATTAAAGAGATAAACCCGCCGCCGGCAATTTCGGGATCGGACAATGTTTTCTGGATGACTGCTACCATGTCGTCGGGAACTAAAGTATCGGCGTGGAGGAAGCACAGAATTTCGCCTGTGGCGACTTGAGCGCCTAAGTTCATTTGTACGGAACGTCCGGCTGTACTGCTAGAAATAACGCGGGTGGCGGCGGAAAGTGCGATCGCCGCTGTGTCGTCTTGACTGTCGCCGTCTACCACTAATACTTCCCAAGCGGGAGGGTTGAGAATGCTGAGTTGGCGGAGGGTGCGTTCCAGACAAGTCGCTTCGTTGAGGGCTGGGATGATAATAGAAACGCGATCCATTTCGTTGAAATTTGTGCCAAAAGTATTATAATCAAAAACTGTGGCGATTCGCAACTAACGAGAAAATAGAACTTACGCGCGCGGATTCAGAAACCCGCTTTCGGGCTGCGAATTCGTCACGAAACCTCGGATTTTTCACAGAAACCGGGTTTTTTGGCGTTACTCCTATAAAATTCAAGCAAAAGTGCGATCGCCCGCTGTATCTTCCACTAATCAGGACTGAAAAAATCGTGCAGAAAACAGAAGTAAAAAACGATCTAGAATTTTATGACGAAAATGCCGATAATTGGTGGGACGAAAATGCTAAAATTTATGCCTTATACCATCTAAACAAACCTAGATTTGAGTTTTTCGACAGACACGCGACTAATTGGCGAGGGCTGAAAACCTTAGATGTCGGGTGCGGCGGCGGTTTTTCCTGCGAATTTATGGCCGAGAGAGGCGCTGTGGTTTCTGGAATTGACCGATCGGACAAATGTATTGTAGCAGCTCAGAATCACGCAGTTAGCAGCGGTTTTGACATTGACTACAAGCAAGGTTTTGCCGAAAATATGCCCTACGCTGACAATACCTTTGATGTTGTCATCTGCGTGGATGTTTTAGAACACGTTGCGGATTACAAACAGGTTGTGTCAGAGGTTCACAGGATTCTCAAGCCAGGGGGACTGTTCTTTTTTGATACAATCAACAGAACTTTTTCCTCGCAAATTGTGATGATTGGACTGATGGAAAATATTTTGCAGGAAATTAGGCGGGGCGTTCACGATTGGGAAAAGTTTATTACCCCGGAGGAACTGTCTGTAGTAATGCGCGATATCGGTTTTGGCAATATTGAAATTAAAGGTTTTGATATGTTTGGAGAAATTGGCGCTATGTTAGCCCAGATGAGTGGTTTTTGGGGAAATTTGATGGGCGGAAAGCAGTTATTCCCGGATGCTGGTGTGATGAAACAAGCATCTCAAACATTAACCTCGAATTTCGCTAACTATCTTGATTACAAAAAGTCTGGGTTGTTTAAAATCAACATTAATGAGGATAAGTCGATTATGTATGTTGGGGTGGGGGTGAAGAATAATTAGTCATTAGTCAGTAGTCATTAGTCATCAGT
>JAUBOH010000077.1:3677-17710 GCA_036700145.1 Microcoleus occultus BM001215366 | reverse complement strand
ATTAGTCATCAGTCATTAGTCAGTAGTAATTAGTCATCAGTCATCAGTTATTAGTCATTAGTCATTAGTTATTTGTTAGCTGCTACTAATAACTAATGACCTTTTTAAGAGTTAACTGAACATTATTAGCAAGTATTCTGCGGTGATCCGATCGCCCCCGCAGTTTTTTTGCCCCAAATTACCGCCCCATATCAAATTTAGGCTGCAATCGCTGCTTGTAAACCCAGATACACAGCCTTATGCAACAAATCTTAATCTGAGGTTCTTGACAATTTATCGAGATTGCATGGTAGCTTATTGAATATTAATTGCAATAACTGCCGGAAATTAACAGTACCTGGAGGTCAATCACCGTGACAGCAACAGCAGCAATGGTGTCCTTGTTTGCCGATCGCCCCTGCGACACACAACCCCCGTACAGCCAAAAACTGATGAGTTTGGGTACAAATTCAGAAATACCCGACTTCGATAACTCGAAAGATGTGACGATAACCGTCTTAGAAGGGCTGGGAACTCTCGCTGTGGGCGATCGAACAGTCACTTTAAAACCGGGAGTATTTGTGTTTGTACCCGCCGGCATTCCGCGCACCCTAAAAGTAGAAACCACGCTGAATCTTTTACTGATTAACTGCGAAGCAGACCCCGAGATGAGCGAGTCAGCTTGGTTAATGAATTTTCAACTTTAAGCGGATGAAAAAACAGTGTCCTTGCTGTCTTGATTCCCTGATTTCTCAGGTGCGCCACAATCGCGTCTACTGTTTTTGTCTTAATTGCAGACAGGAAATGCCAAATCCTGACGCAAAAAAAATAAATCTTAAACCCCGCCAACTTTCACCTTCGGAGTAACAATGTCGAAATCTATTGGTCTTTTTTACGGAACTACAACTGGGAAAACTGAGTCGGTAGCTGAAATGATTCGGGATGAATTTGGCGGCAATATCGTGACATTGCACGAGATCGGCAGCGTTGAAAATGATGATTTTGCCGAATACGAATGTCTGATTATCGCTTGTCCGACTTGGAATATCGGCGAACTGCAAAGCGACTGGGAAGGATTTTTGCCAGAACTCGAAAATATTGATTTTAGCGGCAAAAAAGTAGCTTATTTGGGAACTGGCGACCAAGAAGGCTACCCGGATAATTTTATGGATGCAATGGGGATTTTGGCAGAGAAAATCACGGAACTGGGCGGCGAAACTGTCGGCTATTGGCCGGTAGATGGCTATGATTTCAATGAATCTAAGGCAGTGGTTGATGGCAAGTTTTTGGGTTTGGCGATCGATGAAGACAACCAATCTGACATGACAGAATTGCGGGTTAAATCTTGGGTATCTCAGCTCAAAAAAGAATTTGGAATCTAGGATTACTGGTTCCCAGGCTCTGCCTAGGAACCAGTTATATCAATTCCGGTTGCACTTGTTATGATATAGAGGAGACGACAGTGCCGTTTCCCTACTTAAAATAATATTGTAGGGATACGGCACTGCCGTCTCCTAATTTCCTTCTTCCTTATTCCTTCTTCCTTATTCCTTCGTCCTTCTATAGTTCAATTTCCAACTAAAAATTGATGAGATTTACTTCAGATGACGTGCTTTGGTTAAGTGTAAGTCCGAGTTTGCAATTCTTCGATCGCTCGCTGCTTTCCTACTTAAATCAGTCAGTACCAATCCAAATATGGGAATACCAACAAACTGAAGACGAAGCTTGCTCTTTAGATATGGCCGTTGAACTCCTGCACGATTTTTTAACAATGCGCGATCGCCCAATTCATCTAATAGGCCACAGTACCAGCGGACTAATTGGTTTAATGTATGCCCGCCGCTATCCTCACAAAGTAAGTTCTTTAACACTCTTAGCTGTCGGCTTGCCATCTGCGATTAACTGGCAAGCTCATTACTATAAATATCTGGCGGCGTTTCCTTGGAATCGCCAACAAGTTTTAACTCAAATGGTTGGGGATATGTTGGGAGAAAAAAATCAGTATATAAATCAAAGATTTGTATCATATTTTGAAGAGGATTTAGCACTTTCGCCTTCGCCTCACTCGTTATTTAGCACGCTCGATTTGTCCGATGAAGGTGTCGAAGTGCCTTTGTTGTTATGCAGTAGCAAGACAGACTTTGTGGTATCTCCTGTTGTGGTGCGTCGCTGGCTTAAATTGCTGAAAAAGGGCGATCGACTTTGGGAATGTAAAGACGGTCGGCATTTTTTCCATCACTTCTATCCAGAACAAGTTGGGGAAGAAATACTGAATTTTTGGCTATCTCTACACAGCCGCCAACCGATTTTAGATTTGAGGTTCTAGGTTTTATATCCCGATTATGGATGTGAAAACTCTCAGACTGGCGATCGTCCAAACAGATCGGCGAAAAGCCAGCCGTACTTCCAAGTACCGCTGAGTCTCAAAATTATTGTGCAGCAGCAGGGCTGGTGCGTGAAATGGTAAACTGACTTTTAGCATAAATCCTCAGCAAATCTGCCCCTACCGATTAATAGGGGCGTGCACTCTTGGCCGCGCCCCTACGAATTCACAATTTATCAAGAATTATGCCAGCAAGTTTTCTGCCAAAGTCGATCGCACAGCTAACAGAATCCACATCAATTGCTTTAGCCCAAAGCATTCAACAAAAAGCAATTACAACCCCCCTCAGCCAGCAGCCAATTGCCACAACCTACGTGCATCAAGGCAGCGGAAACACACCTATTTTACTAATTCACGGCTTCGACAGTTCCGTGTTTGAATTCCGCCGCCTGTTGCCGCTGCTTTCCGCCAAAAATGAGACTTGGGCGGTTGATTTGTTGGGTTTTGGCTTTACAGAAAGAGTGGCTGGTTTGGCATTCAGTCAAAAGGATCTCGCAACTCACCTCTACTATTTCTGGAAAACGCTAATTTCCCAGCCTGTAATCTTAGTTGGTGCGTCGATGGGAGGTGCAGCAGCAATTGATTTTACTCTCAATCATCCCGAAGCGGTAAAACAATTGGTATTAATAGACAGTGCAGGTTTTGCCCGCACTTCTAATAAGGGAAAATTTTTAATTCCTCCTTTAGGATATCTGGCAACTTCATTTTTGCGAAACCCCAAAATTCGCCAAAAAATTAGCGTCAATGCTTATTTTGATGAAAAATTGGCTTCTCTAGACGCTCAAACTTGCGCTGCTTTGCACTTGGAAACGCCCAACTGGAATCAAGCTTTAATTGCCTTTACCAAAAGCGGCGGTTACGGAGGTTTTGCGGAAAAACTGTCGGAAATTCAACAACAGACACTGATTTTGTGGGGAAAACAAGATAGAATTTTGGGGACGGCGGATGCCCAGAAGTTTGCCCGGGCGATCGCAAATTCTGAACTAATTTGGATACCCGATTGCGGACACGTTCCCCACTTAGAAAAACCGCAGATTACGGCGCAACATATTTTAGATTTCACAGCTAAAGTAGCAGGTTCGTAGTGAGGACTTCAGTCCGCATCTCTTATCAGAAGACTTTAGTCCTCACTACCAACGTTAAACTTTTGGCAAATACTTTTGTACAATCGTCCATCCTGTGAGCAACACAGTCACAAATCCCGCAAACAAAGCAAAATTAGTGCTGATATGAAGGGGACGCGCCCAAGGATGTTTAGACCCAATTTGCAGACCACTCCCAACAGAAACCAACACCAAAGTAACCACCGTTAACCCCACCGGTAAATGAACCGAGTGACCCAACTTGCCATACTCTCCCAAAGTACCAACTACGCCAATTCCCAGCAGTAAAATTACCATTGTCGCCATCCCAGCACCCACAGCTAGATGAAGGGAACGCAGCCATTTTGGGCGCGGTTGTTTGGTGTTTCGAGCAGCAAACATCCACGTTCCAGTAACGGCCAGCAACAGGTAAGCCAAAAGCGATGCACCCATTGACCAAGCCGCTATTTTCCACAACCACAAGAAAGAAGGAAGATTCATGATTAAAATCCCTAATTAGGGATTTCCCAAAAAGGTTTCATTCCGATTTTACTGGGAATTGAAAGCAAGAGTGAATAATTTTGGGAGAAAGTGCGATCGGGCTATCCACAGCTTGCATCCGTCTTACCTTGAAGTCAAGCGCCAGATATCATACTCAGCTTAATTTACATTATAGATTTGTCGCTCCAGTTTTTAGGAACCGCCTTCCCATTCTAGCTTCGTGTTTTTGCTGTCAAGAAAAGGCATTTTATAAAAGCCTAATTTTTGTTCTAAGATTAATCGGAAAAAAGGCAGACCTTCGATCAAATATCTTTTCCACAACCTTCTCGGTTCGCTTAACAGTCGGTACACCCATTCTATGCCAACTTCGCTCATCCATTTGGGAGCTCTTGCTTTGCAGCCAGCTTCAAAATCAATGGTTGCACCTACTGCTAAGAAAATTTTGACGTGTGTTAATTTGCTCTTGTATTTAACCAGCCACTTCTCTTGCTTGGGGGCTCCCACTCCTATGGCCAGAACTGTAGCTCCTGATTTATTTATCGCGTCAATTATTCTTTCACACTCTTCCTCATTGTTTTCAAAGCCAAAAGAAGGAGAAAGTGCTTCAACTACTATTTCTCTACCAAGCTTTGTGTTAATTTTTTCCTGGGCTTTCTTAGCAATACCGACCGCAGCTCCTAGCAAAAATATTTTAATGTTCTCGTTATCCTTGTGATACATATAAAATGCCGGAAACAAGTCTGAACCCGAAATTTTTTCTTTGAGAGGAGTACCCAAGAATTTTGAGGCATACATCAATATTTGACTGTCGCAGACTCTATAACTAGATGTATTGTAAGCTTCATAGAAGTCGCGGTCATACTGCAACTTAATCAAGTGGTCTACATTTGGCGTAAATACGACACCGCCTTCGCAGTCGAGTTTTTCAAACAACTCTGTTATTGACAAGTTATCTATAGAGACATTCAATAAATTAACTGTTTTCATTTGTTATTCCCCTCCAGCCTTTATATTTAACTACAACTTTAACCACAACCCATACTACGGCTTAGTGTTTTCACCACTTTGGCGCGGGGCGTGAATATACTTTCTTAAGTATATCTCCGTATGCCCTACCTGTCCAGTCTGGATTTTTAAAGATTGTGTAAAGAATCAGCTCTTTTTACCAAAAAGTGTATCAAGCCAATTTTTGTTTACAACTCGCAACACAGTTTTAATAATAACACAATCCCCTGCTAATAGTTGCAGCATTGTAAATTAATGTAATTTTTTTTACACTAATTGCGATCGACTGAGAAAGAGAGCGCAACACCGGCTGATTTGATACAAAGAAGGTAGATTTTTGAGTTTTTGTATCCAGGGAATGCAAGCTATTTTCAAGGTTTGAGCGCGATCGCCGATCGCCTGGGTGAAAATCATCCTGATTTTTGGTGAACCAGCAATTGTTTTTTTGGCGGCGAACTGGTTTTTTTGGCCTTAAGACTTTCTGGAGCTTTTAAGACCAGACCCGATATTCCTCCAGCAATCATCGCAAAAATCGGGTTAGTCATAGCGTTCAAAACACAGTCAAACACGTACATAGTTAAGGCTACTCCCAAGGCAGCAGCGGGCGCTACTTTGGGATTAGACCAGGTTCTGGCGGGATACTTCATGCAAAACACGACAACAGGAAGTAACAATGAAGAAAATAAACTAGCTAAACCGACTGCACCGTTGATGCCAAATGCAATAATCCACAAGCTGTCGGTAATCGAGATATCTTTACCATACTGGTTGTACACGCGGTTTCCGCCGGAATCCCCCCAGCCAAAAAGAAATCGTTGTCGCGCTTTTTCCCCCAATATCTCTTCCATGTCAAATCTAAACTTCAGAGAGGCCGATCGTTCTTCGCCAAATATTTGAGTGATGAAGCCAACCACGTCTTGGCTCGAAAATTGACCCGATGCAGCTACGTACAAATAAAATACTACATATCCAATTATGAATAGCAGGGGCAAAGAGGTACGAAACCACTTGGCAGAAAATAATACGATCAACGCGAATGCAAATAAACTGTAGGCGCCCGTAGAACGGCACAGGAAAAAAGCGATTGTTAGTACAATTGCTAGAGTCTTGATGTTGCGGCCCTGAAACTTTTTGAGCGTCCCAGTTTGCCATAGCCAAACTCCGATTAAGGCGGCTGTCATCATCCACACGCCCACCATCAAACCGTGCTGCATAAATACTACCGGTCTCCACCCGCCCAAACGCCTTGCTTGACCCCAGTCGTCAAAGGCATTGACGCCGTAAACCATTTGGTGCAGAATTGGGCCCCTAACTCCTTCAATTAAAGTAAAAGGAATGTAGGCCAACCCACCTGCAAAAATCCCGATCGCCAATTGTCGCAGCCCGTCTAAACTACCCACATACAAGCGTCCTAAAAAATAAGGCAGACCCCAAGTAACGATTTGGTTGATAGTCGGAGAAATCGGGCTGCCGCCATTAGTAACTTGTGAAACAATTGGACACAAACAGCAGACTACGATTGGCACGTCCAGCCAACCGGGCTTAAAAGTGGTTATGCGCGCAGTATCGTAGACAATAGTCGCCAGCAAAATGCCATAGCAAGCTGCCGAGATTTTGGTATACGGTGGCAATGAGGGGATGGGATACTCCGCTTGCGGCAAAAACAGCCACGCTGCCACAAAACTTATAATTACCGCCCGCTGAGCCGGAAACCTCACAAACAGGTAAAAAACGATCGGAATAAAGCCGAACATAGCAAGTGGGATTAATGCAACCATAGGTCTTTTTTGGCAGTAAAATTGTAGAAAGACAACTCAAATTGCCCGATCGAAATTCTCGCTTAAACGATCGCCTCTTCCCCCGATATTTTAAATCAACCTCAATTTTACGCCTTCTGAGTTAATTGTGGCTGACGTTCCCGTGCCGCGTACAGTGCAGCCTCGAAGATATCTGTTGCATCCTCCCAGGTATAATTTATCACCGTCTCCCAAGCACTCTCAGACATTGCCCGCCATTGGGCATCAGACAACTGACAAATCTGCTCGATCGCTCGTGCCATATCCTCTGGGTCTTCTGGCTTGACAAGTATTCCGCCCCCGCCAGCAAGTAGTTCCGGAGCCGCACCAGCAGGAGTGCCGATGACAGGAGTGCGGCAAGCCATCGCTTCTAAAATTGGCAAGCCGAAGCCTTCGGAGCGGCTGGAAAACAGCCAAGCGTCGCACTTGCTGTAAAATTCTTTCAGTTGGTCTTGAGTAGGTGCTTTATTATACTCAGTACCATCCGGCAGCGGCATACAGGGAGGAGGAGTATCGCCGGAACCAAAAGCAACCAAACGAAGGTTGGGAATTTTTTTAGCCGCAATAGAGAAAGCTTCCAAGGCAATATCGCAGCCTTTCCAGGGAGTTGTAGAATAGTACATCCCGACTGTGGGAACTGACTGCTTGCCTCGCGGCTGCTGGCCTCGCGACTGGGGGTCGTAAAATTGTTTGGTGTCCACGGTGGGAGGGACGAGAGATACAGACAAATCGCCGTATTCATTCCGAGCTATGTCGGCCAGCCACTGCGCCACAGCGATTTTGTGCATTGGCAGCCGCCAAGTTGCCTCTACTCGACCTTTTGGTACGTAGTCAAAAGCCTCGTAGTGTTGGAGAAAATATACTTTTGCTCCTTTGCGGTCGGAGAGTTTTGCCACCCACTCGGCAGTTTCCCACCAAGTGGCCATGATAATATCGGCATCAGGTACGTCAAGGTCGGTAATTGGACCGTTGGTTTGCAGAACTCGGCGTTCGACATCCACCTTGTCAAAGTGAGACGGTTCTTTCTCTGGAGCGGACTGCCAACCCCTACCCCTCAGCAGCGATCGCAATTGTTGGATCAAAGTCGGTGGTCGCTCTGGTGTAGAGACGATAAATATTTTGTGCCCTCGCTTTTGGAGAAGTTCTGTGTAGATAGATAACACCCTCATGCCACCTGTAAGACTGAGGGTGGGAAGAACAAAAGTAATTTTCATGGGTAGATGCGGAAGATAGATGCTGGTTGATAAAACTTCTCCATACATAACACTTCCTTCGCACTTACCAGTCTCCTTTTGGCTTTTTTTTGGTGCAGGGTGCGGACTGTTGCTGGAGACGATCGTCACTTGATACTCGAGCCGACCTTACTTTGTCGTCAGGGACAAGTCCCAATTAGAAATCGGGAGATGTTTGAGGGCTAGACTTGTCTAACGTGCAACGGCGCGAGCATTAAAACCTCCGTTGCACTCGCGTTCAGATTTTCGCCTACGGTAACATTGAACGAGTATTCGCTAGTAGATGCGGTCAGAATTCGTCGTGTCGGGACTGCTGGGTAGAAAACAGGACACGGGCGATTTTAGTTTTGGCAGAAGCCTCCCACCAAACGATATTGAGTTCCTGCCCAGAATCCCGCGCTCTTGACGCGGGATTCTGGGCAGAATTTCAAATTGCTGCAGTTAGCATCCAACCTCAACTTTTTTGTTGTCCGCTTCTTGAGTCGCATAATAAGGAGAACAGGAAACTATGTTAACGTCGCGCTGTTTAAATTTGTCTACAGCAACTTTCAATCCCGCTTCAAAATGAGCCGTAGCATCTTCCCAAGTATAATTGTTCACCTTGGCATAGGCGGCTTCGGACATGGCTTGCCACTCGGCATTGGGCAACTGGCAGATATACTGTATGGCTTTTGCTATTTCTTCGGGATCTTCAGGTCTTACAAGAATGCCAGTACCGCCGCTCAAAATTTCAGGAGCAGCGCCTGCTGGGGTGCTGATGACGGGAGTGCGGCAGGCCATCGCTTCGATAATTGGCAAGCCGAAGCCTTCTGAGCGGCTCGCCAGCAGCCACGCGTCGCATTTGCTGTAAGAGTCTTTGATTTTGTCTTGGTCAGGTTGAATTACATACTCGGCATTGGCTGGTAGGGGCAATTCCGGAGATGGGGCATCTACACCGAAGGCAACCAGACGCAGGTTGGGGATTTTTTCAGCAGCTAGGGAAAAAGCTTTGAGGGCGATGTCGGTTCCTTTCCAGTAAATTGTAGAGTACATTATTCCAACTGTAGGAGCCGATTGTTTGTGGCGAGGAGGGGCGTAAAATTGCTTGGTGTTCACGCTCGGAGGAGCTAAGGAAACTTGGCGATCGCCGTATTTAGTCCGAGCTAGGTCAACTAACCAGTGAGAGATCGTAATTTTGTGCATGGGCAGCATCCAAGTTGCTTCTACTCTACCTTGAGGTAGATAGTCAAAAATTTCGTGGTGCTGCAGAAAATAAGCTTTTGCTCCTTTGCTGGGAGAGAGTTTGGCTACCCACTCGGCGGTTTCCCACCAGGTGGCAACTACTACGTCAGCGTCAGGTACATCTTTGTCCTCTACCGGGCGGTAGCGATCGGTAATTTTGTGTTTTACACCTAAGTTATCGAAAAATGAGGGTTCGTTCGCAGGTGTGGAAATCCAACCCCGTCCCCGCAGCAGCGACTTGACTTGCTGGCGCAAACTCGGTTGGGAGTGGGGTACAGAGATGACGAATACTTCGTGCCCTCGCTTTCTCAAAAGTTCTGCGAAAATAGATACTACCCGTATTCCACCAGTCAGACACAAAGTGGGAAGAACAAACGTGATTTTCATTTTTTAGTCCCGCTGAAGACTCCGACTCGCTTTCGGCGCTGCTACCAGCGCCTTTGGTTAGAGACAGACAGGAAAGAGGGGCGGGTGAATATTAATTACCGCTTTCCCGGTGTGTACATAGAATCCAGCCTCACGACTGTTAGCAACACCAAGCGTATCGCTCGGCCACAACTTCGCTGTCATTGCATTGATAATAACGATTGATCCGATCGCGAAACAGTTCCTCTGGGGATAATTTTCAGGTGATCGAAAGTTCATCCTGAAGACAGATACCTCATCAAAAAGCCACTTTTTTCGCGCCAAACACCAAGCTAGACAACACTTCCTGTCTAACATAACAGCACTTGCCGATCCTACAGACAGGGATGTACGGGAAACCGAAAAGCACCCAACATTTACTGCGGGGGCGAAAGGTAGCATTGGTAACAATATTCAGATTTATTGACGCCCGCCGGCAAAATTTTATACTGCAAGATCGCAGAGGGAAATTCTTACTTTGAGAATGTTGATTTCCCGATCGCTCTTGCTGCTCTAAACACCGATCGGCTGTGATTTTTTTGTAACCTTCCTGTAGGTATTGCTTGACAAAGTATCGTATTTTGTCAGGATTCAGAGATTGGTGGTTTTCTCAAATATCGGCACGGGGGCGATCGCCCGGATCGGGAAGAAACCGGGTTTTTCAACCGCTATCGATCGCCCTCAGTTGTCGCAGACTCGCGAACAAACCAGGTTGATGCGTCCGCTACCGTTTGAAAAAGTAGGTTTCCCAATCCCGCTGCTCAACCTAGAGATTTTCTCCGCTATAAATTTAATTAGCTGGCTGAGTTTAAATTTGTTAATAAAAGGCGATCGCCAGAAAGAATCTCCCCAAGCAGCTGCCACTTCTCTAACGAGTATATGTACCGCGTACAAGTCATGTCTAAATAATTACCGTAAAAAAAGTTCAGCAAATTAGCAAATGACCGTGTAAAGATCAAAGAAATACTCAGGGCTTGCGCGGCATAGATCGTGCCAACCTTGACTCCTAAGCAGTAGCAGCCGCTTAGCGGTATGTATCAAACGACCTCACTTACATTTTTTTTAAAAAAATAATTATTATTCCTAAGTTCACGATGTTGCTACTACTATTAAACCTTTGGTTGACAAAAACCGCAATATTTTGACCGTCAACTGCCCGCCAGATATCGGCACGGTTTATACTGATATTACTAAGATTTATCAGTGTTTGTTAAACCTGCTGAGCAATGCCAGCAAGTTTACCGAAGCTGGTGAAATTACTTTAGAAGTAAGCCGATTTATAAGGAATCAGGAAGGGGGAAAAGGGAATAAAGAAGAAAAATTTTGTTTTCTGGGACAGGAGGAAGCAAAATCGGATGTTTTAGGTTTAGAAGCGAAGCGGGAAGGAGGAAGAAGGGAGAAGGAAGCAGAATCGGATATTTCTGCGGGTGAAGAATGGATTAGTTTTAAAGTCAGCGATACTGGAATTGGGATGAATGCAGAGCAAATTGAGAGAGTATTTCAACCTTTTACGCAAGCGGACGAGTCTACTACTCGCAGGTACGGCGGTACGGGTTTAGGACTGGCAATTGCTAAAAAATTCTGTGAGATGATGGGGGGAGATATTCCTCTGGAGAGCGAGTTGGGAAAAGGGTCAATTTTTACTGTAAAATTGCCAGCGAGACTCGCTGAAAAAGCAGCTAGTTAAAGAGGATTTGCCAACCAATAATTGCCAGGGCTAAATCTGCGATCGCGTGGCTGATATAACTAGACCAAAGCGAACGGTAAGTCAGATAAGACTGCGACCAAATTACCCCAGCGGCGAATACAGCTAATGAGCCTAAAATCACAGCGGGCCAGTCGCTGTAAGCTGCTATAACAAAGATGTGGTGGAGCGTGAAAAATAGCGAACTCAGAAATATTGCTTTTCTTTCCGGTACGATAATCTGGCACTTGTTGCAGACAAACCACCGCCAAGTAAATTCTTCAATCAGAGAGTTGACTAACACGAAATACGCTTCAACAAGCAAGTAAATATTAGGACTGCTAATGCCCAATTGCTGCGCTTTTTCTTTAGCAACTACAGGATCGATCGACTGCTGGCCGAAAAGGCTGTAGATGCCCAGGATCGCGGCAAACATGAATATTCCCCAAATAAATCCAGCCAGCAATTCTCGGCGCTTGGGGAGGGAGAAAGGCAACGGATCGCGATCGACCGCAAGACTCCACGCGATCGGGAAAACTAGCAACCAAACTTGACACAAGACTGACAGTGTTTGTCCGAAAATTCCGGGAGCGATATACAGGCTTGTTACTATACCAATGCTAGCAGCAGGGACAAGCAGTATGAGAGCCAATAGTGCTGTTTTGCGAGAGTGAATGTCTGGCATTTTTCGCGATGACTATTTGGGCCGAATAGTTGATATTAAACCCAATCAATTGTCTGCTTTTTGAAATCCGAGCGATCGTTCTATTTCAGGTTCAGCACCAGTTTGCAGCCGAGCAAGGGGTTTTTATTCTATTTTGGCTGGGTTTACCCATATAATATCTTTAAGCTCATCAACCTGTACTGCTACTTTAGCAAAACATTGTCTGATATCATGTCCGGTTGAATAGTTATCATACTTTTTTTTCGCTCGGGCGATCGCCCCATCGCCCCATCGCCCCATCGCCCCATCGCCCCATCGCCCGTATAAGTTTTATAAGTAATTAACCGGACTTGATATGATGTTTGCATTTGCTGCTCCAAATACCATAATATAATCTAATCCCTAGTAGCTGTGTGTTTTGGCCCAATGGCGATCGCAATCGATTTTGGAACTAGCAACACCGTGGTCGCTCGCTGGAATCCAGCGCGATCGCAGCCCGAAACTTTGAAATTACCGGGATTGTCGGCAATCTCGGCTCAAAATCCGCCCCTAATTCCCAGTTTGCTCTACGTTGAGGACGCTGCTCAAAGTAAAGTAATACTGGGTCAGCAAGTCCGCGACAAAGGTCTTGATTTGAGTGGAAATTCTCGGTTTTTCCGCAATTTCAAGCGGGGAATCGGCACTTCCGTGCAGGGTTTTGTGCCGGAACTTGACGGGCAAATTGTGAATTTTGAACGAGTAGGTGAGTGGTATTTGAGCCAAATTGTGAGTTCAATTCGCGAACTTCCCTTGCCGGTAGATTCTTTGATTTTTACTGTCCCAGTAGATAGTTTTGAAGCTTACCGCAATTGGTTGGGTAAAGTGTCTCAATCTCTGCAAGTAGAACAGGTGCGGATGTTGGACGAACCGACGGCGGCGGCTTTGGGTTACGGTTTAGCCGATCGCGAAAATCTGTTAGTCATTGATTTTGGCGGCGGAACTCTCGACCTTTCTTTGGTGCGGCTAGACAGTAATGGCAAAAAGCCTCTAGGTTTTATTCTGAAATGGGGCGAAAAATTGCTGGCTGACCTGGAGGGACAAAAGGCAAAAGTTGCCCGAGTTTTGGCTAAAGCCGGACAGAATTTGGGCGGTTCGGATATTGATAATTGGCTGGTAGATTGTTTTGTTAAAACAAAAGGTTTGGTGAAATCTCCGATTACGACGAGATTGGCAGAGCGATTAAAGATTCAATTGTCTTTGTTAGACAGAGCGACTGAGGTTTATTTTGACGATGAAAATTTTGAAAGTTACGAATTAGAATTAGAACGCGCTGAATTTGAATCCATCCTCGCAGAACATGGTTTTTTTGACAACCTAGACGAGTGCATGAATCAAGTATTGCAGCAAGCGCGGCGCCAAGGCTTAGAAATTGGCGATATCGATGCAGTTTTGCTCGTTGGCGGCACTGTCCAAATTCCCGCTGTCGGGCGGTGGATCGAGCAATATTTCGACAGGGCCAAGATTAAGTGCGATCGACCTTTTGAAGCCATCGCCCAAGGTGCTCTGCAACTAAGTCAAGGCATAGAAATCAAAGATTTTCTCTATCACAGTTACGGCATTCGCTACTGGAACCGCCGCGAAAATTGCCACAGTTGGCACAGTTTAATCAAATCCGGCCAGTCTTATCCGATGAGCGAACCGATAGAATTAGTGTTGGGTGCTTCTGTGGAAAATCAGCCGAGTATTGAATTAATTATCGGCGAATTGGGAGCGGAAACTGGCGGGACTGAGATATATTTTGATGGCGATAGATTGATTACTAAGCAATTCGCAGGTCAAACATCGGTACAACCGCTAAATGACAAAGACGGAGCGCGCAGTATCGCTCAATTGACGCCGCCTGGGTATCCTGGGGGCGATCGCATCAAAATCTTCTTTCGCGTTGACGAACAGCGCTTTTTGCGAATTACCGTGGAAGATTTGCTGACAAATGCAACTTTGTTAGAAGATAAAGCTGTGGTGCAGTTAAGTTAAAGTTTATTTGTCCTTAATAAAAGGTGTTTGTAGTGAGGACTTTAGTCCTCATAAAACTACTAGGAATA
>JAUBOH010000077.1:0-3577 GCA_036700145.1 Microcoleus occultus BM001215366 | reverse complement strand
ACCTATTAATAAAAGGTGTTTGTAGTGAGGACTTTAGTCCTCATAAAACTACTAGAGGACTAAAGTCCTCACTACAAACCTATTCAGTTAAATCTCTGATTTGTGTACCACCACTGGCGTCCCCACGGTGGCCCAATTGAACAGCCATTTAGCATGATTGACAGCTACATTTGTGCAGCCGTGAGTGACGGGATTGCCGAACAAATTGTGCCAGTAAGCGCCGTGAATTGCCATGCCGCCGTCGTAATACATTGTATAGGGAACGTCGGGCACGTCGTAGTCATCCCCAGTCATTCTCGCAACGCGGTACTTGGTTTGAACGGCAAAGGTTCCCGTGCGGGTGGGAGTCGATGATTTGCCGCTAGAAATAACCACCGCGTAAATGGGTGTATTTCCTTCCCAAGCTACTAATCTTTGTCTGGATAAATCAATTTCAATCCAGCGCTGGCTCGATTGCTGCAACTGCATGATTTTATTGGCAATTGTGTTGTGCTGTTCGCCTGCAATTGCGGTCGTTGGCCCGCCGCTGAATGCAGCAAATGTTAGGGCGCAGGCTGCACAAAAAGTTCCGGCACGGCGCAAGTAAGTTGAGTTGATAATGCTTTTCATTCCTCACACCCAAGACGATTTTAGATTTTAGATTGGTAGACTTTCAGACCTTGTTCTACTATTTTAGATTGTAGATTTTAGATTGGAAAGATGGCTTAACAAGTTGTTAAGTTTTGGGTGAGAGTTCGGGCAATTTGGACGATCGCCTCCCAGTCTCCATTTTCGACTAACTCTTTGGGAAACAACTCTCCGGCCAAACCAACGGCGATCGCCCCAGCTTCGATAAATATTTTCGCATTTTCCAGCGTCACCCCGCCAGTCGGAATCAAAGGAATGTGTCCCAGAGGGCCTTGCAGGCTTTGCAGGTAAGCCGCGCCTCCCAAGCCGGATATCGGAAACACTTTGACGCAGGTAGCGCCTGCTTGCCACGCCGTCAAAATTTCTGTAGGAGAAAAAGCACCAGGGACGATCGGCACTCCGGCATCAACTGCTGTTTTAATCATAGCTACATCGGTGTGCGGAGTAAACAGAAATTGAGCGCCGCAGTCTATTGCTTGCTGCAACTGTTCTAAGTTTAATAGCGTACCGGTGCCAATACTAAAAGTAGGGAATTCGGAGCGGAGTTCGGCAATTAATTCAGCGGCTTTGTGGGTATTCCAAGTAATTTCAATAAACTGGATTCCTCCGGCTGCTACCGATGATGCCATGTGCCAAGCGAGTTCTTTTTCGGAGGAACGGATAACTGCGATCGCCCGGTGTTTTTTTAGTAAAGTCAACCAAGATTGATGATTCATGCCAACTCATTCTGCCTCGCCTATAATTTTAGTACACCAGGACTTACGCACCGAGAGTCTTAAACCTCGATCTCCCTGGCGCCCCCCTTAAAAAGGGGGGAATTTGAAAGCCCCCCTTTTTAAGGGGGGTTGGGGGGATCTCTTCGTAAGTCCCTACACATTACTAACTCCGATATATGCCAAACTACACTATGCGGGGCGTTCAATTCTTAACTGACAATCTAGGCAACAAAACCGCTGCAATTGTTGACCTCAAAGAACACACTGCATTTTGGGCGGACGTGCTGGCTGAATGCGGCGAACCGATCGACTTTCAATTTTTAGTTGATTCTGAAGGCGAAAAGATTGCGGTGGTGCTCGAATTCGAGAAGCACGGCGAACTTTGGGAAGATGTTTACGATGCGATCGTGACTGAGGGGCTAGAAGATGAACCGGGCATTCCTTGGGAAGAATTTAAACGCGAACTAGAATCCAAGGGGAAGTTGAGTGTCTGAATATCAAGTCATTATTCAACAGTCAGCCCAAAAACAGCTAAGGTTACTTCCTGTTGAAATTAGCAGCAGGATCGATCTCAGATTAAATGCTTTGGGAAATGACCCGCGTCCTGCGGGCTGTATCAAATTAAAGGGTAAGGAAAACCGCTGGCGAATTCGGGTTGGCGATTACAGGGTGATTTACAGCATTAACGATACAACTTTTACCATTTTCATACTGAAAGTTTCTCATCGGCGGGAAGTTTACCAGAGGTGATATCAATTCCGGTTGCACTCTTCGACATGATACCGAGGACACTCAAGCGTGCCCTTCTTCGTGTCAACTTAAGCCTGAAACCTTTGGTATCTCTCGCTTTTACCTAAGTCTAGATCCCCCTAAATCCCCCTTAAAAAGGGGGACTTTGAAAAGACTCCTGTCCCCCCCTTCGTAGGGGCGGTGCCAAGAGTGCCCGCCCTTGGTTAGGGGGGATCTAGATTTAATAGTCAAATAACAGTCTCTGACTGGGTTTGACCTTAAGTTGACACCTATGGGCAGTGCCGTTTCCCTACAATTAATCGCGGTAGGGAAACGGCACTGCCTTGGACTCTATATCATAAGGAGTGCATCCGGAAATGATATCGAAACTTAACGGCAAAAAAATTGGGGCGATTCCAGACAATCCTAGAATCACCCCAATTACCGATTTCAAACTTTAGATTGAATCCAAAATTTCAAATCAAAAATCAATTAGGCGATCGTCGCCATTTTCACATCGCTGTTAGCCAGCAAATTTTGCAATTCATCCGCATCCACAGTTTCCTTTTCCACTAGCATATCAGCCAAAGCATTAAGGACGTGGCGGTTGCCGACGAGTACATCTTTAGCGCGGCGATAAGCTTGCTCTACCAACAAACGCACTTCATCGTCGATCGTGGCTGCGGTTTCTTCGGAGAAATCGCGTTCAGCCATGATATCGCGACCCATGAACATATTGCCTTGTTGGCGGCCCAGAGCTACAGGGCCTAGCCGATCGCTCATACCGAAGCGAGTCACCATTTGGCGCGCCACTCTTGCTACTTGCTGCAAATCGTTAGAAGCGCCGGTTGTTACTTCTTCTTCACCGAAGACAATCTCTTCAGCAATGCGGCCGCCCAAAGCTACCGCCATTTGATTTTGCAAGTAAGAGCGAGAATACAAGCCAGAATCCATCCGATCTTCGCTCGGTGTGAACCAAGTCAAACCGCCAGCGCGGCCGCGGGGGATAATGCTAATTTTTTGAACTGGGTCATAATCGGGCATCAAAGCACCGACTAAAGCGTGACCGGCTTCGTGGTAAGCTACCAAAGTTTTGCGCTTTTCGCTCATCACGCGGTCTTTCTTTTCCGGGCCGGCGAGCACGCGGTCGATCGCATCGTTGACTTCATCCATCGAGACTTCAGTCAAGTTGCGGCGGGCGGCCAAAATTGCTGCTTCATTGAGCAGGTTAGCCAAATCCGCACCTGTGAAACCGGGTGTCCGGCGGGCGATTTTTTCCAAGTCCACATCTTTCGACAAAGTTTTGCCGCGGGCGTGAACGTTGAGAATTTCGAGGCGGCCTCCGAAGTCGGGGCGATCGACCACAACTTGGCGATCGAAGCGGCCCGGACGCAGCAGCGCAGCATCGAGCACGTCGGGGCGGTTCGTAGCAGCAATCAAAATGATGCCTGTATTGCCCTCAAAACCGTCCATTTCGGTCAGCAACTGGTTCAGGGTTTGTTCCC
>JAUBOH010000076.1:15263-21635 GCA_036700145.1 Microcoleus occultus BM001215366 | reverse complement strand
TCGTTGGATGTGCGATTATTTGAGTGCTGATGCTGCTTTCTCAGTGGTATTACGACCTTCAAGATGCGATCGCATCCCTGCAACAGTTTCCTTACCGTTGCTCAGTTGCACCCGAAGCTGTCATCATTGGTAGGGAAATTCGACAACTGTGGGTTGGTAAAGGAAGAACCTATCGGATTCTGTTTGTGGTGGAGAGCGATACCGTCGCGATATTACACATTCGTCACCGCCGTCAAGCCCCTCTAGGTACTGAGTCGCCAGAGTAATCGCATGAAATAGTCAATCAAGATCGATCGCCCTTCACACCAAATACCAAACACTGCGATCATTCTACGGAGATCGATCGCCCGATCACGCATCAAGACCGATCGCCCTTTCTTGTTTCAGACGATCGATCGCCTAAAATGAAAGACCGATCGCCCTTCGCACCAAATACCAAACAGTGCGATGATTGTACGGAGTGCGATCGCCCTTCACGCATCAAGAGCGATCGCCCTTTCTTGTTTCTGATGAGCGAGATCCTAATAATCATCGCCCCGTCTCTGGCATTTCTCCACCAACAACTACCAATTCCACACCACAGCGAGCTGCCGCTTGGGCCAAGCGATTATCGAGTGTGGCGATCGGCAATTCCAATCTTAGTGCTAGCTCTAAATAAGCTGCATCATAAGCAGCTAAACCTTCTTGTCTTCCTAGTACCAGAGTTGACGAGAGTGCGCTACTATCAGTAGCTTCATCAACCTGAATTAAAAGTGATTGTAGCAAAGCAATAGCCATCTCAGATTGCTCAGTCGTCATGCGGTTGCGTCGCTCGGCAACCAGGAGAGTATTAGCAACTTCTAGCGACCAAATGCCTGGTACAAATGATTCGCAATCTGGCATCATCGCGAGTATAGCATTGGCATAATCGTTATCTTCATCGACTAAGCACCAACTAATTGCTACAGAACAATCCAATACAAACTGCATTAAAACCTGCGCCCTTCTTCAATCATGGAACGGATTGAGCTTTTTTCCAAGGCAATTTCTTGCCGCAGTTGTAGCATTCTAGCAATTGCTGCTTGAATAGATTTTTTAGTAGTCAGTTTTCCCCAAGCGTTATACTTCGGTTTAACTTCCTCAGATGGTAGAGGTTGTACAACTACTACCACTTCCACAGCAGTATCTTTAAACTCAGCGGGCATTTGAAGAAGCAATATGCCATCATATCCAATATGCGAGATCAGTTTCATTGTTTCCATATCAGACTCCAGAAACTTCGAGCAATTCTAGTTTACCTCAAAGCTGTTCACCTTTGCCAGTATCTTGACCGATCGCATAGGTGCTATTGAATGAAAAGGATCTCGCCCTTCACACCAAATACCAAACAGTGCGATGATTGTACCAGTTGCGATCGCCTACAGAAATATAGAATATCCCATCATCTCGCTGAGGGTCATTATACCCTAAAGTAAAGTTATATGGCTTAATTACGCTATTGCCTAACTGAGTGTTTGTAGTGCCGAATTGCCTGTAAGGTTGGCATCAACTGTGGCTAATTTTAACTCATAATAAATGGCTGTGGCGACAATAAATCGGTCTGCGGGGTCTTGATGAGGTAGTGCAATCTGGCGACTTAAAATGGCAATGGAGTGATTCATTTGGGCTTCACGAGTTTCTGCAGGTTTTTAAAGCTAAGTTAACCCATGTAACCGGATCTGGCTGTAAAGATATCCGTCCTTTTTCTGCAAGGATGAGTGTCTCCCAAATACTAATTGGACTCAGCCACAGTTCGGTGTTAGGATCGGAGATAGCCGTTTGAAGTGGTCGCGATAGGCGTGGGTCGCCGAGTAAATACCAAAGCCAAATGTGGGTATCGAGTAAAAGTTTCATTCTAAAACTTCCCACCGTTCGGCGACAGGAGCAATTAAATCTCCTAATATTTCACCGCTTCCTTTCATTGCGCCAAAGCTGGGGCGTGGAGCTTGGGTGGTTGCAGGATAAATAATCACTAATGCTTTTCCTTCATGGATGACGGTTAGAGGGGTTTTGGTACGTTCGACTTCTATAAATAGAGTCGGTCGGGTTTGGGGTAATTCAGTCGTGGTAATTTGTGCCATTTGTTGACCGATCGCAATTTTCTTCTATTTCTACTATGATAATGGGATGCAGTTCACCTTTACCAGTATCTCCTGACTAATGACTGCTGACTAACTAATGCAAAAACTTGCCGACTTGATATTCGCGACTTTCGGCGATCGGCATTTGCAACTCACCCATTTTTGCGTCTAACTCCTCGATCGTCCTTTGCGGCACCGACTTCCACAACTCCCTAGTTTCCCAGCGAATCAGCATCACCACCTCATTCTCCACCGGAGCTACCCAAATTTCTTTGCCCAAAAAACCGGGAAAACTTTTTAGTCCCGCCGTCCAAACTTCCTCATCTCGCCGAATAAAAGCCTCCCACTTTTCGGGAGGTACTTTGAATATGAGCCACTCGATTACCATATTATTTGCCGTTATAAATCGCTTATTAATCGTCACCGATCGCAATTTTAATTATCAACTCAGTTCCCTGTCCCGGACGAGAAACACACTGCAACTCACCGCCGTGCTTTTCTACTACCAAATGCTGGGAGATTGCCAGACCCAAACCAGTGCTCGTAGCCTGACATTTAGTGGTAAATAAAGGGTCAAAGATGCAGCCGAGGACTTCTTCGGTCATACCGGGGCCGTTGTCGCTAATGGCGATCGCCACTTCGCTTTCGGCTACCACAAACGTCCGAATCCGAATTTCGGGATGGGATACTTCAGCTCTCGATCCGCCCGCAGACAAGAAAGAATGATTTTGCATTGTACCATACTTTTCGGGATTTCTCCCCCCTTCTTCCAAAGCGTCGATCGCATTTGTCAACAAGTGCATGAACACTTGATTTAACTGTCCCGCATAGCAGCGGACTCGCGGCAAATCCCCGTATTCCTTGATGAGATTAATTCCAGGGCGTCCCCCTTTAGCTTGCAGGCGATTTTGCAAGATCAGCAAAGTGCTGTCCAAACCTTCATGGATATCCGCAGGCTTCATTTGGGCTTCGTCGGTACGCGAGAACAAGCGGAGCGATCGCACGACATCCCGAATCCTTTCCGAACCCACTTTCATTGAATTTAGCAGTTTTGGCAAGTCTTTTTTGATGAATGCTAAGTCCAATTCTTCCATCCAATCTTGAATTTCCGGCACGGGATGGGGATAATACTTTTGGTAAAGCTCGATCGAGCGCAGCAGTTCTTGGATGTAGCCCGTCGCGTGGCTGACATTGCCGGAAATAAAACTAACTGGATTGTTAATTTCGTGCGCTATTCCTGCTACCAACTGCCCCAGAGAAGACATCTTTTCTGTTTGAATCAGTTGAGTTTGAGTTTGCTGCAAAACTAACAGTGTCTGCTCTAATTTCGTCGCTTGCTGCCGCAGGCGCTCTTCGGATTCTTGCAAAGCCAAAAGAGACTGTTTGCTTTCTGTAATGTCCACTCCCACAAATACCGCTGCCGTACTTTTTTTATATTTTTGAGCGACAATTAAATAAGTTTTATTTTCGCCTCTGATGCTCGCTGTTATTTCTTGAGAAATCTTTTTTTCAGGGATCGAGAAAAAATCGTATACTAAATCGTTAAATTTGGGACTTGTCTCTAAAAAACCTACTTTTTGACCGCTAAATAGTTCGGCAGGCATTTGGTAAGCGCTAGCTAAATGTCGGTTTACTCCCAAATAGCGCAAATCTGAACTTACCCAAGAAACTAATCCGGGCACGGCGTCCAAGACGGCTTGAAGTTGCTCTTTTGCTTCAAAAAGCGCAGATTTTGCTGCGAGGCGAGCCGAAATGTCGCGGGCGATCGCGCAGCGGTATTCGCAACCGCCGTATTCTAAATAATTGACTTTAACTTCGACGGGAAAACTGGCGCCGTCTTTGGTTTTGTAACTGGTTTCAAAAGTGAGGTTGCTTTGCTGCTTTAGTTTCTCCCAATGAGCGAGCCAATCGGATGCTGAAAACTGCGAATCGATGTCGCTAACTGTCAGGTTGAGCAGTTCCGATTCCGAGTAGCCGAAAAGATGGCAAGCGGCTTTGTTCGCATAGCAAATTTGACCGTCGGAGGTGGTAAAAAAGACTGTATCAGCAGCATTATCGAGGGCAATTTGAGTTAGTTGCGGTCTTGTTTCTAACTGCTTGTTGTTAACATCTGATGAAAACTTATTGTAGCAATTTGTTTCAGGCATATCCTCAGCTATCTCAGATGCAAACAGGATCAAACCGCCGATCGCACCCGAGCTATTTTTCCAAGGCCGAAATACCCATTTTACCGACCCGCTGACAGCGCCTTCGATTTTTCCTGCTACAGATGCGGTCGATCGCCCTACCACAAACTCGCTGTATTCCAAAACACCGGCCAAACAAGCCCGGGCATTTTGGTGCCAATATTCCGGGAGATTCGGGAACAGTTCCCAATGAGAGCGGCCGATCGCCTCGCCGTCGCCGAGCCCGCAATCTGTTTCCCAGCGACGAGAAACCGCAAGATAGCGCATTTCACAGTCTACCATTGCTGCTTTGTCGGCGGAGCGCTCCACCAACCGCCGAAATCGGTCTTTACTCTCGGACACGGCTGCCTCTGGGGTTGTTGGGCGATCGGGATTGTCCCGTCGGCATACCTTCCCAGTCCCCGACTTTGTTGCTGAACTGGCGCGAGTTTGCACGGTTTGGGATTTCCTCCATAACGATCAAGTTTGAAAAATTTTGTTTGAAACCAAAAATGCTGTTCCCCTGATTTGCTCGCTTAGGTGACACCCATACAGGGTGTCACCCATCATTGATATCATTTTTGATGGGGATGTGTCTATAGGTACTCAATAAATTTTCCCTAAACTTGAAGATTCAGAAGATTTCCTGGCGATCGCACTGGCATCCCGCGGCCGTGCAGCCAGTGCGATCGCCCAGATTGCTGAAAAATTTAAGAGCTCGCTCAAACAAATTTTTGCGTAAATTCACTGGTAAAGTCCACTCTTCCTTTCCGCAACATTGCAGGATCTAATCTTTCAGTCGTGTTGCAAGTCATCAAAACTACGAGTTTTTGCTGAAATTGAATACCGTGTTCGTCCATGACGCTTTGATACAAAGTTCCATCCAGCAAACTCAAAATATGTTCAGTTTTGTTAGTGCGTTGGGCCGCTGCGGTCGATCGATCTTGAGCCAAATTATCAGCCTCATTGATAATGATACAAATCCGCTCTAAATAACTCGGCGGCACAAAATTTTCCACAGCATCGTGGTCTAAAATAAAAATTACATAACCAAGCGGCACTAAAATTTCCTTTGCTACCGCTTGCGTCCAAGCAGTTTTACCCGTCCCCGGTTCGCCGCTAACCAAAACAGCCAACTGATTTTGATCCAGAATTGCCTGCTGAACTGTATCCGTAAAACTTTGAACTTCCTCCGTAAACGTGCGAATTGCGAACTGACTGTGAACCTGTCCGACGCGGCTTTTGTACCCGCTCAAAATCACCGCTAAATTGTAAGTTGCCTTGCTAACGAGCGGCGCAATATCTTTGCAAATCAGAGTGTAGCAGCGTCTTCCCCTGTCGTAGCTGTCAATTTGCAGCCAACAGCCGCATCGGGCCCAATAAGCATAAACAGTACCCAAAACTTCCAAGCGTTCCCAGCTAATAAATCGCTCCGGCGGATAAGAAAAATGCCGTTCCATAAAAGACTGGGTAATCACATCCGGTTTAAGAAGCAAATCCAGAACTTTGAAAACAGTAATCTCTTGGAGTTTGTTGAGAACGTAGTCGATGGGAATGCTAGCGCGGCTGACCAATTGAACCACCGGCGTTTCGGTAACTAAAACGTCTTTGTAGCGGTAATCCGGGTAAACTGGCTGTGGAGTAATGTAATCCCAAAATTCATCGATTTCGTAGCGCGTAGTTTCGGAAAATACATTTAAGATATTCGCCAACCAACTATATTGTTGGCGTCCCATTGCATCGGCAATATCGCTGGCTACATCTAAGGTTTTTTGAGTTAATTCCTTGGGATCGGTAGATGCTAGATGCAGGAAGTGTTGCCAGTCAAATTCCCGATATAGAGGTCGCCAGCCCGAGCCTAGCAACCCTCGATTTTGAGAATTATTTTGATTGAAATTGTTTTCGCGATCGCCCATATTTTCCGCACTCATTTTTTACAACTCCTACTTACTCTTATTTTAAAACATCCCGCCCATAATTTATACAAAAACCTGGAATTTATCAACTTATTTTTAGATAATCTGGCGGCACAAAATCTACTAACCAAACTTTGTTTTCCGAGCAGTAAAATGTATGGCCGTCGCGCTGCATTGCTGCGGCATCTACAG
>JAUBOH010000076.1:0-15163 GCA_036700145.1 Microcoleus occultus BM001215366 | reverse complement strand
TTTTCCGAGCAGTAAAATGTATGGCCGTCGCGCTGCATTGCTGCGGCATCTACAGTAAAGACGGCCGGGATGCCATGTCTTGCACCTACTTGGCGCGCCGTCTGGATATTCGCCGACAAATGAACGTGATGCCGCGACATTTTCCTAATTCCTTGACTGAGAATAGACTCGACGGCAGTGCTACCTGTTCCGTGGTATAAAATATCCGGGGGAACAGCGGGTTCTAACTGCAAGTCTACCTCTACGCTGTGTCCTTGGTTAGCACGAATTAGAGTACCCGTTTCGTCGAAGGAAAAGCGCTGTTTGTCGTTTTGCGCGACTACTTCTTTGAGTTCTGCAAGCTGAACTGGAAAGTTATTTTTTTGGCACGCATCGAGGAGTTCGCTAACAGGAACCCAGCCGCCGGGAGCGAGTTGAATGCCGATGCGCTCTGGGCTGTGTCGCAGGTGTCTGCTGAGATATCTGCTGATTTTTATTAATCGAGAATCGTTCATGTAATTGATTAAATTAGTTAGCTTTTACGCCGCCAAAAATAGCAAAGTTGAGATAGCGCCAGTGACATCCAACTTCGGCAAAACCAGCTTCTGCAAGCCACTTTGTCTGCTCTTCCACAGAGGAGGGAATATCTTCTTTTAGATAGTTTTGAAACCATGCTGCATCGTCTTCTCCGCTGGCTTTCATGTACTGCCGCCACAACTGTTCGTATTGCTCGGTCAGCCTGGGAGTAGCACCTGTCACAATATCTCGAATTAGCAAGATTCCCCCTGGATTCATCGAGTGGAAAAGTTTGTGAAATAGCTGTTGTTTTCCTTCACTGTCGAGGTGGTGGATTGCCAACCCTGAAACTACTAAATCGTAACCGCTCCCGAAATCATCTTCGGCGAAGTTTCCTTGCTGCAATGTCAGCCGTTTTCCGAAAGCGGACAAGTTAGTTTGACAAATTTTCAGCATATTTTCCGCCATGTCAAAGGCTAGGACATTTGCTTGAGGAAATGCTTGCAAAATCAGGGCAGACAGTATGCCCGTCCCCGCGCCTAAATCCAGAACTTTTATGTTACCATTGGTTTCAAAAGGAATTAACTGCAATATTAAATCGTGTTGCTCGCGGTAACGCGGAATGAGGCGGGGAATTAAGCCGTCATAATCAAATGCTCTTTGTTCAAATTGCTCGCGTACAGCGTCTAAATTCACAGAAAGTTTTCCTCAAACTGTTAATAGTTGAGTGCGTTAATGCAGTTGTGCTGCTCTCTCGTTTGAGGGCATATTACATTTTATAATACAAAAGATGTACAGTGTCAAGATGTAGAAGAAAATAATTTAACAAAAGTTGCTGTCGATCGCAAGATACGGACTTTGTTCGCCCTTTCCGCCAATTATTTGGGAACTGTCAAGCCCTGCACATATATCTGTTATGTGGACATGAGGCAGAATGCCGGAGGCCCGAAAGCCGGAGGAAGAGGAGATTTTGTGCCAGATGCAGATGGTAATTATGAGCAAAAATTTGCAGGTTTGTATCTGTAGTCGATCGACCTCTCTCTGAGAAAATATGTCCTCAGATTGACAAAGTTTAGCCAAACTGTAAATAAAATTTGAGGTTAATCCCGAGTGGATCGGCAGACGGCAGAGTTTTCATGAAAATGAAAATATACAAAATATTACACGCGTTGGCGCGGGGAAAAAAACTGTGATAATGAATCAGGATGCGAGTAGATTAGCTGTCAGCCATCAGGGGAAAATAGAAGCAATGGAAATCCAACAGCGGAGCAAGGATCGGGTCGATCGCCAGCAACCGGACGCGCCGGATCGCCTTGACCAAATTTCTACGACAAAAGAACTAGATTCGTCGCTGCAAGAATGTTTAGATTTTAAAGGAGCGATCGACCGATCGACACTTGTGGTGAGGACGGACGCCCGAGGCTGGATCGACTACGTAAGCGATCGAGTCTGCTCGCTCTCTAACTATTCGCGCGCCGAACTGATCGGCTGCCACTTTGGCATCCTCCACTCCGAATATAAGTCTTCGGAATTAATCAAAAATCTGCGGTCAACTGTTGCCAAAGGTGAAGTTTGGCAAGGAGAAATTAAGCATCAAGCCAAGAATGGAATCGATTATTGGGTGTGCTCCACAGTAGTGCCGCTGTTGGACTGCAAGGGAAAACCCTGTCAGTATTTGGCGATCGGATTCGACATCACCGATCGCAAAGCCCTTGAAGCAGCCCAGACCGCAGCCAACCGCACCAAAGACGAATTTTTGGCGATGGTCTCCCACGAACTGCGATCGCCCCTGAGCGCGATTTTGGGATGGGTGCAGCTAGCTCGATCGCGCAACTCAAACGAAGCCACCACCAGCCGCGCTTTGGAAATCATCGAGCGCAACGCCAGATTGCAAAACCAGCAAATAGACAATCTCCTCGACCTTTCCCGGCTGCTGCGAGGTAAAGTCCACCTGAACATCGGCCGGGTTCACCTCCCGTCCGTCATCGAATCTGCCATCCAGACTCTCGGCCCCGCCGCCCTTGCCAAAAACATCCGCGTCGAAACACATTTCTACCCCGCCGTCAGCTACATTTTCGCAGATGCAGAACGCTTGCAGCAAATAGTCTGGAACCTCCTTGTCAACGCCATCAAATTCACACCAGAATCGACTTCAGGCTCAGTAGAAGTGCGGATCGAGCCTACCCCGTCAGGCACCTTGATTCGGGTCAGCGACAGCGGTTGCGGGATCGACCCCAAATTTATGCCCTACATCTTTGACTACTTCCGCCCCACAGATAGCTGGAATGCCAAGGAACAGCACCGGCTCGGGCTGGGACTCTCTATTGTGCGGCAGTTGGTGGAACTGCACGGGGGAACTGTTTGGGCGGCGAGTCCCGGGCTCGGAAAGGGGGCGACGTTTGGCGTGCTGCTACCGATGGCTCACCGCAAAAATGCGCCCGACGATCGCACTGCTGCGATCGCCCAAATGGAAAGCAGACCCGGATCGGTGTCCAAACCCCTAGCAGGAAAGCAAGTGCTGGTGGTTGAAAGCAGCGCCGAGATCCGGGATTTTCTGAAAACAGCCCTCGAAGCCTTTGGAGCTCAGGTAACAGCCGTGGGTAACACCAGCGAAGCGATGGCGGAGTTAAAACAGTCGCGGCCCGACGTTTTGGTGAGCGATATGGCGATACCGGAAACAGACGGCTGCGATTTGATCCGCCGCGTCAGAGCAATGGAAATGTCGGAGCACAGGGAACTGCTGCCGGCGGTGGCGCTGACGGGAGGCGTCCGCGAGGAGGATTCCGCCTCGGCGCTGGAGGCGGGGTTTCAGAGGCATTTGTCGAAGCCGGTGTCCGCGAATCAGTTGGTGAGCGCGATCGCCCAATTGGCTGGACTGACTGAATTCGGCTTCGGAGAGTGGGGCCCGGGAGATGTCCGGGCGATCGCACCCGAAGTCGCGCTGCCGCACTATAACAGTTTTGACGACAAAAATAACGCGGAACTATTAACAGCAGACAGCCGAGAATTACCGCTGTTGCTGGTAGTAGAAGACAACAATTTTTTGCTAGCTTACCTCCAAACTTTATTGAGTCCGTACTATCGAGTCGCTGTGGCGATGGACGGGGTTGAAGGTTTAGAAAAAGCCAAAATATTGCAGCCAAATTTGATATTAAGCGACCAAATTATGCCCAGACAAAATGGACTGGATTTGCTCAAGGAGATTCGGAACACACCGGAATTGAGTTCGACTCCGGTAATATTTTTAACAGCGCGATCGGGCATGGAAGCTCGGATCGAAAGTTTGGATGCGGGTGCTGACGATTATATCTCCAAGCCTTTTGACGAGAGGGAACTGCTGGCGAGGGTGAAAAATTTGCTCAGAACCCACGCAGCAGAACAGCAACTGACGGTGCTCAACCGTCAGTTGCAGCAGCAGAAACAGCAGTTAGAAAAAGTCAATCTAGCCTTGCAGTATTTGGCAACTTACGACAGTTTGACTGAGGTAAGAAACCGCCGCTTTTTTAATGACTATATGGATACGGAATGGCGGCGTTTGGCGAGGGAAGAAGCACCGCTGTCTTTGATTATGTGCGATATCGATTATTTCAAACTTTACAACGATACTTACGGCCACCAAGCGGGGGATGAATGTTTGCGGCAAGTGGCGCAGGTTCTACAGCGTTCTGTAAAGCGATCTGCAGATTTAGTAGCGCGTTACGGTGGAGAAGAATTTGCAGTAGTTTTGCCAAATACGGATATTCAAGGTGCGGCTTCGGTAGCTGAAATTATCGGCAAACAGGTGCGGGGTTTGCGGATAGTTCACGCTAAGTCTGCTGTCAGCGAATACGTGACGCTGAGTTTGGGTGTAGCTTGCTGCATTCCGGCGCCGATGTCGCAGCCGGGGACGTTAATTGCGATCGCCGACGAGTCTCTCTACCGCGCGAAAAAAGAAGGGCGCGATCGGGTTTCAGTTGCTAAATTTCTAGGATAATTTAATAGTTAAATGAGGTCAAATCATGACAGTAACATTAGATAAACCCAAAGACCAACGGTTAATTCACTCCGGGATTGATTGGCAATAATTAAAACTAATCGAACAGGGATTCTCGGATTCCCCCGGCATCAGACTGTTTTATTTCAAAGGTGAGGTAGAAATTTTGGCAGTTTTGCAAAATCGTGAATCATTCAGCAGGACGATCGCAGGTTTGCTGATGGAATACTTTGTTGACAAAAATATCGAATTTAACCCCTTGGGTAGCTTTACTCAAGATAAGAGACAAAAAGTTTCTGTGCAATCTGACGAATCTTTTTTGATGGGAAAATTAAGGCGCTTCTGTTTTGTACGATCGACCTTTATCTGATAAATTTCTGTTTTCCCCGACCAGGAAGTTGCCGAAAAAAGCAGTGTTTGTCCGTCTGGCGACCACACAGGCGGGGTATTGTCGAGTTTGTAGCGAGATTCTAGGGCGATCCAAAGGGCGATCGGGATTGAGATAGTACAGATGGCCGCCAAGCTTATCAAAACCTTTTTAACAGACCAAAAAGTACGCATGATGTTAATTTAACGGCTAATATTATTTCCGGCGCTTCTATTGAGATCAATTTTATTTGTAGGGTGCGCCTCGCGCACCAAGCCTCTACCAATAGCAAAAAAAACCATTCTTTGGCATTAATTTTCTCAATGCGATCGCCTGGATAAATATACAGTCAAGCCAATTATAGCCAATAGTAAAGGGAAACCCCAAAAAATATAAAACAACGATACTAACAAAGCCCATTCCCAGCGTTGTTCCCACGGGATGTATTCTTGTATTGAGTTATCGTACCAATAAGGGCTTATACAAACTGTAATATAGCCGATCGCATATACGATAAACGGATAAGACACAACAATTAAAATAATTCGCTGGCGCAGATTCATATGTTGCTCCGATATTTGCGTCTTTGGCGACGAAAGCGGTTGTTGGGAATTCTAGCCACAATTCCAGAATAGTTGCAATCGATCGCACTTCAAACCCCTATACAAAAATTATTAAACCAGGCTCTTGACATTTTTGTAGTATGCTCGTATTATAAAATTGAAAGAAAGTGCGATCGACCAGCCAACACCAGCAAACAAAATTTAGAAAAAACCTATGCAACCCATTCGCCAAGGCGACGTAATTCTCATCCCCGCACAGCAAATCGAAGGAGAAAAAAAACCTCACCTAACTCTCGCCGAAGGTGAAGTCACCGGACATTCTCACCAGATTGTTGAGGGACAAGCTGAACTGTACGAAAAAGACGGCACTCTGTACTTGCGGGTGCTTTCGCCGACAGCTTTATTGAGTCACGAAGAACACCATGCGATCGCAATTCCCGAAGGTAATTGGATGGTGCGAATTCAGCGGGAATACGAACCCCAAGGTTGGAGGTATGTCACAGACTAAGCTTAAAAAACTCACGCCAGAACAAGCAGCTTTGATTCCAGTTTATCGCGAAAAGTGGAGAGCGATCGCCCTTTCCACAGGCCCGATAAATCGATCGCAAGCTGCGGAAACAATTAAAGCTGCTTACGCGATAATTGGCAAAAAAGCACCGGAAATAGTTTTTTGCGATCGGCCTCCCCTCGCTGCGGATATCGTTGTCAGCCATGCAGACAAACCGAGAAGCCACTTGCGTAACCAACTAGAAACTAAACTGCGAAGCGAACTCGAAAAACAACTGCGGAATTGCCTGCGCGGACAACTGGAAAGCCAGCTAGAAAATCAACTGTACGAACGACTGCAAGATCGACTTTACACAGCACTACAATTTCAACTTTGGAGTCTCATGCGCGATCGTTTAGCTGGGGAAATCGGCAGCCGATTGCAGGAGGATTTGAGGGGGCCGCGGCAGAGGGATTTGCTTTATCTAAATCTGAACAAACAACTAGATAATTGCATTCAACCGGAACTCTGGACTTGCATCGGGAGTTTGTTAGATTTTTGTATTTCTGCTTTAAATTGCACCCCTTCCTGCGGCAATATCTGGAATATTTTTCAGTCGATCGTGCGGGATTGCGGTTGGATTTATCCTTATGACAAAGTGTGTGTTGTCTGCGAAAAGCCGATCGCACTTATTACAGACAGCGATTGTCGCTTGCACGCAGAAGGAACGCCCGCAGTACAATTTGCTGACGGTTTTTCAATTTACGCCTATCGCGGCGTGATTTTGCCCGAATGGTACGGCCGCTTTCACCCGCACCAGTGGCAATCTCAATGGCTGTTGAAGGAACACAATGCAGAAGTTCGGCGCGCGTTAATTCAGGGCATTGGTTACGATCGCCTAATTCTTGAATTAGAAGCGATCGAGTTAGATACATGGCGGGAATATACCTTGTTAAAAATCGATTGTGAGGACGATTTCAACGAATCCGGGCAGCCGTTACCAGTTTTTTTGTTAAAAATGACCTGTCCGAGCACGGGACACATTCACGCTTTGCGAGTGCCTCCTGATGTGCGATCGGCTAT
This sequence comes from Microcoleus occultus BM001215366, assembly GCA_036700145.1. Taxonomy (GTDB): domain Bacteria; phylum Cyanobacteriota; class Cyanobacteriia; order Cyanobacteriales; family Microcoleaceae; genus Microcoleus. The sequence goes on along the minus strand of JAUBOH010000076.1, from coordinate 8,195 downwards.
TGAAGCAATTCGCTGGGTAAATTGGGGAATTGAGCCAGAGGAGTTTAGCGTGCAAACTTGAAGATTTGTCATTAGCCACAAGCCCGCCAGCCAGCCCGCCCGAAAGTCCGCCAGGGGTTTAAACCCCTGGCTCAAAGAAGGCAGTCCGTTTTAACGGACTGCTAATATTAACACATCCAATAAATTAACAGCAAATATTCTATAACAACGCTCTCTAATCATCTAATTCCAGTCGGTTGAAACCGACTTAAGCTATGACGCTCTTGTTTAAACCCCTGCCGGACTGACGGACTGACGAAGGGCCGAACTGCCAAACTGAAATTTTACCAAAATAGAATCAGAATTTATCATGCCAGAACAACAAACAAACCAACCAATTAATTTCACCAGCTTTGCCGACTGGTGCAAGCACAAAGATAGTCTTTCAGAATCGGCAAGACATACAGTTGAAGTCCTGTTAAAACAGGCTGGCACTTCTGACTGCAATGAAGCCGATCGGATACTATCAAATAGGACTACGCTGCGTCTGGAAAACCATCAAATATCAGATATAACACCCCTGCAATTTATGACTAAATTGGAATGGCTGCGTCTGGGAAACAATCAAATATCAGACATAACACCCCTGAAATTTCTGACTGGTTTGACCGATTTGTCTCTGGAAAACAATCCAATATCAAAGCTAACTTCCCTGCAATCCCAGTGGGAAGTTATCGCCCGTTCTACAGATAGAATCGATCGCACCCGTGCCGCAGCAGCGATCGAATTTGCCTGTGCAGCCGTCGGTGAGACAAGTATTGACGTTATTATTTGCGGTAGCCCTCATGCAGCCATAGCACAGTTAAAAAAACAGGAACATCTCACTCAGGAAACTGATTTTATCCATCTACTTCAGAAAAAGCTAAAAGATGAGTGCTTAATCACATATAGGAATGGTGATTATGAATTAGCGAGATGGGAGGGACAGCTAGAACAAGAATTGGGAGGAGATTTTTCGAACTACAGGAACCGCTCAAGACCCATTATTCCGCCATACTTGTTGGGTACAATCTGCGTGGCAGAATTTTGTGTTTGTACATTCGGAACTATTTTCAAACCAGGGGCACAGAAAGCCTTAGAATGCTTTCAGCAGCTTTTAACAGAATGCGGCTGGATTTTTGCGTTTTATGATGTTTGCTACGTGTGCGATCGCCCAACCAAACTCTGCCTCGACAGCGAACATCGCCTCCACGCAGAAGGAGAATCGGCAATTGAATTTTCCGACGGCTACAAACTCTACTCATATCACGGAGTAACACTGCCCGAAGCATACGGACAAATTCACCCCGATCGCTGGCAAGCGACTTGGCTTTTAGAGGAAGACAACGCGGAAGTTCGGCGAGTGTTAATTCAGGGAATTGGCTACGCGAGAATTTGCTCTGAATTACAGGCAACAGAATTAGATTGCTGGAAAGAATACACGCTGCTAAGAATTGATGCTGATATTGATGGCTTCGATCCTGATGATTTCGACCCTGCTTTTTTCGATCCTGTTTATTTCGGTGGCGATGGTAATCCTCCTGAAAAAGAACCTATTTATTTGTTAAAAATGACCTGTCCGAGTACGGGATTTATTCACGCTTTGAGAGTGCCGCCTGATGTGCGATCGGCACTAGAAGCAATTCGCTGGGTAAATTGGGATATTGAACCAGAGGAATTTAGCGTGCAAACTTGAAGATTTGTCATTGCTACACAGGCCGCCTGGGGTTTAAACCCCAGGCTCAAAGAAGGCAGTCCGTTAAAACGGACTGTGGATATCAACACATTGAATAAATGCCTAAATTGACAGTAAATATTATGTGCGCTCTCGCTCTCTAATCATGTAATTTCAGTCGGTTGAAACCGACTTAAGCTATGAGGCTCTTGTTTAAACCCCTGCCGGACTGAAATTTTACCAAACTAAAGTCAGAATTTATCATGCCAGAACCACAAGCAAATCAACCAATTAATTTCAGTAGCTTTGCCGATTGGTGCAAGCACAAAGATAGTCTTTCAGAATCGGCAAGGCATACAGTTGAGATGCTGTTAAAAAAGGCTGGAACTTCTGACTGTAATCAAGCTCACAAGGTACTTTCAAACCTAACTAAACTGAATTTGTCTACCAATCAAATTACCGACATCACTCCGCTATCTAGACTCACCAACCTGACCGAACTGCATCTCTACAACAATCAAATTAGCGACCTTACTGGACTGTCAGCACTTATCAACCTGACGGAACTGGAACTTCAATTCAATCAAATTACTGATATTACTGGGCTGTCAGCACTCACCAACCTCACCGAACTATCTCTCAGCAACAATCAAATTACTGACATCAGCTCGCTGTCAGCACTTACCAACCTGACCAAAATTGGTACCAGGGGCAATCAAATTAGCGACATCACTTCGCTGTCAGCACTTATCAACCTGACCGAACTGGAACTTCAATTCAATCAAATTACCGATATTACTGGGCTGTCAGCACTTACCAACCTCACCGAACTCCATCTTGAAAACAATCAAATTACCGATATTACTGGGCTGTCAGCACTCACCAACCTCACCGAACTCCATCTTGAAAACAATCAAATTACCGACATCACCTCACTGTCGAGACTCACCAAGCTGAGCTACATCAAGCTCTACAACAATCAAATTACCGACTTAAATCTGCCGATCGAACTTACACAGAAATATCTGACGCTCTCGACTAAACCAATTGATTCTCAAAGAGCCGCAGAAGCAGTCAAAAAAATCTATGCAGCTATTGGTAAAGAAGCACCCCAAGTAATTGTTTGCAGCAGTCCGCAGCTTGCTTCTCTCGAACTATGCAAATTACTTAAAATAGGCAGTATATCACAATATCAAATGTCGGAAATATCGGAAATAGCGGTTACAAAAGCAGTATGGAGAAAACCTTTGTTGCATGGTTTTTTTCAATGGGTGAACGTAGGATTTTATGGTGGGACGTTGTGTAATGCTCTGTCGAATGCAATAATACTAGAACCGAATGCCGATCGCACTCTGGTGTCAGAATTTCAGGAATTGCTAAAAAATGACCTAGAATCGTTGGGAGATGATTTCCGCTCATGTTCTAACTATCTAGAGCCACTAACCCCTACAAATCTAGTGAAGGAAATTCATGTAACTGAATTTTTGATATCGAAATTTGGTGTTACTCTCGACTTGAAAGCACGAGAATTACTTCACTGCAAGCAACAGTTGTTCGAGGAATGCGGTTGGATATTTCCGTTTGAGAAAATTTGCCTAATTTGCGCTCGCCCTTTACACATCCGCTTTGACACTGAAAATCGGCTACACGCTGAAGGAGAAAGTGCGATCGCCTTTGCGGACGGCTACAGTTTATACTTTCACCACGGCGTTAAATTGCCCGAACAATACGGAAAAGTACACCCCGATTTGTGGCAAGCACAATGGCTTTTATCTGAAGAAAATGCCGAAATTCGTCGAGTATTAATTGAGAGAATTGGTTACGATCGCCTTTGCTGCGAACTCCAAGCAGTAGAATTAGATTCTTGGCAAGAATACACGCTGTTAAAAATCGATAACGCCGATGTCGAGCCGATTTACTTGTTAAAAATGACTTGTCCGAGTACGGGATTTATTCATGCTTTGCGAGTGCCACCTGATGTAGAATCAGCTAAAGAGGCAATTCGCTGGGTAAATTGGGATATCGATCCAGAGGATTTTTCCGTACAAACTTGAAAATCAAAAAGCAAAAACACAAGAACTTTAGATTACTTGTTCATTAGGATGATTTCAGGAGATACGATCTATGGTAGTTGCAATAAAGTCAACGATTTCTCTGGCAGAGTTTTTACAGTTGTCAGAAACTAAACCCGCAAGCGAGTACACAGACGGTCAAATTTATCAAAAACCTATGCCACAAGGAAAACATAGCCGATTGCAAAAACGATTGCTGGATGCAATTTCTGAGGTTGGAGAACCCCAAAAGTTAGCCTGTGCTTTTCCAGAATTGCGCTGTACGTTTGGGGGGCGATCGATCGTTCCCGATATCGCTGTTTTTGAGTGGTCTCGCATTCCCGTTGATGAAGATGGAGAAATTGCCAACCGCTTTGAAATTCCGCCGGATTGGATTATTGAAATTATCTCACCAGACCAATCTCCAAATAAGGTGATTAAAAAAATACTTTTTTCGATTCAACATGGCACTAAATTGGGTTGGTTTGCCGATCCGAGCGATAAATCCGTAATAGTTTTTCAGCCTAATCAAATGCCTGAATTTAAATCGGGTACAGATATTTTACCTGTACTTGGTGTATTGGGAGATTGGCAATTATCCGCAGCGGATTTATTTAATTGGCTGAAAATGAATTGATTTAAGATCAATTTCCAAAAGCTGGACACGGCATTGCCGTTTCCCTACCCACGCGCCGGACACGGTAATGCCGTTTCCCTACCTAAAAACCTCTATATTGGCAAGAATCTTAATCTATAAAACACTAATAAACATTCCCTGTGTGCCAGTTAAAATGGTGGAATGCACAAACCATCAATTTAGCAAAAACTGTTAATAACATAAGAAAGAAGCCCACCTTCAATCAAAGGCGAGCTAAATTCATGCCAGCTTACCGACAGCTAGGCAATCGGGTCTCTTTGCCGATTGACGTAAAAGTTGAGAAAAAGATCCGAATCTTCCGGAAAAACTTATCCCCAACAATTAAGCTTCAGTTTACCCAACCAGATCGGAAAAATTTCGCCCGCAGCGATGTTCCCCTGAAAATGGGGAAAACTGGAGCTTCAATTTTCCCATATTCCCCATTTTTAACTTTCATTTCCCAACCGATTAAGCGTCGTGATCGTGAGCAAAGCGGCGGAACAGGAAATCTAGGGCGTAGTTCCGCAGGTTGTAATACTCGGGATCTTCCATCATTTGAACCCGATCGCGCGGACGCGGAAAAGGAATCTCCAAAACTTCGCCGATCGTCGCCGACGGGCCGTTAGTCATCATCACCAGTCGATCGGCCAAAAACAGCGCTTCATCAATATCGTGAGTAATCATCAACACCGTACAGCGGTGATCGTTCCAGATTTTCAGCAATTCTTCCTGCAATTCCTCCTTAGTAATTGCGTCCAGAGCACCAAACGGTTCGTCTAAAATCAGCACCTGCGGGCGAATTGCCAAAGCCCGGGCGATCGAAACCCGCTGCTTCATCCCCCCAGAAATTTGCGGCGGTCTTTTCTCGGCAGCTTCAGTCAATCCCACCATTGCCAAATGCTCACTGACGATCGCATTTTTTTCGACCTTCGACTTATCTGGAAATACAGCATTAACTGCTATATAAACATTTTCAAACACCGTCCGCCAAGGTAGCAAAGCATAGCCCTGAAACACCACCATGCGATCGGGGCCCGGCTTCGTAATTCGCTGGCCGTTAATCGTCACGGTACCTTCGCTAGGATGGCTAAAACCGGACACCATATTTAAAAGTGTTGACTTACCGCAGCCCGAGTGTCCGATCAGAGTAATAAACTCTCCCTCAGCTACAGTCAAGTTAACGTTTTCTAATGCCCTGTAACCGTTTGGATATACTTTATAAACATTGTCCATCACCAAAAAAGGCTGGCGGCGGTCACTCGGTCGCTGGATTTGCGTTTTGGTATTCGTCTGGTTTGTAGTGGTGTTGAGCATGATTTTGGAATTTGTTAGTGGGTTATTGGCAATTGCAAACAATGGAATTTTGAATGGTTAGTTGCGAGCCCGTGACTACTGAAACCGTTCTGTTTTTCTAGTTTGTATTGAAGTCTCGATCCCCCTCGCATCCCCCTTAAAAAGGGGGACTTTGAAGCCTGTTGTTTCCCCATTTTTAGGGAGACTTTGAACTCTCTTGTCCCCCCCTTATTAAGGGGGGTTAGGGGGGATCTCCGGGTTTAAGAACACGCCCTAGAAGGAATCGAGTGGCTCATCGTGCGATCGACTTCTAAGCAGCTCTGCGGCCGGAATCGAGTACAACTTCAGCCATCGTGAAATCGCGTTTAATCTCCAGATTGTTGAGATAGCCGATCGGATCGTCAGCATTAAACACCGAGCCGTCAAACAAGCGGAGAGAACCCCGATTGTAAGTAATATCCGACATCCCCAACTCTCGCGCCGCCGTGCTGAACGCGCCGACTCTCACCACCCGTTCCAGAATTTCCACCCAGTTGCGCGGGAACACAGTATCGCCCCAGCGCGCCATCTGCACCATGTGCCAGAGTTGTTCGGTGCGACTCGGACGGTTCACCCCGTCTCCGCAGAACAAGTGGTGGGCGTATTCCCGCATCGGAGTATCCAAGTTGCAAGCAGAAGAATTGGGATCGCCGAGTTGGATGTAACTCTTATCGGTGGCGACATACTCCCGTCCCGCGACAATTTCCGAAACCTCGGCTGCGTGATTTGGATCGGCGCAGTAGTGAGAAGCTTCCAGCAAAGCTTTGACCAGAGCAATGTGAGTGTTGGGATAAGCATTTGCCCAATCTTCTCGAACCCCCAGAATTTTCGCAGGGTGTCCCGGCCACAGTTCCAAATCGGTAGCCACCGTAAAGCCGACTCCTTCCATCGATGCCCGCAAATTCCAAGGCTCGCCGACGCAGAAACCGTCAATAGTGCCACCCTGCAAGTCCACGATCATTTGAGCCGGAGGGATGTTTTTCAGCAACACATCATGGTCTGGGTCGATGCCACCGGAAGCCAGCCAGTAGCGCAGCAGCAGGTTGTGCATTGAAGAAGGGTGAACGATGCCCATGCGGTGAGTTTGAGCGGGGGTTCTACGCAGCATTTCTTTGAAATCTGCCAGAGTGTAAATCCCTTGGTCGTAAAAGCGCCTCGCGAGGGTAATTCCGTTACCGTTGCGGCTCATGGTCAGGGCTGTAACGGTTGGTATGGGCTTCTCTTGGTGCCCTCCTAAGCTCAACCACATTGCCATGCCAGAGGGCATTTGGGCTGCGTCTAAGTAACCAGCGGCGATGCCGTCTACGATGCCGCGCCAGCTTGTTTCCCGCACGAGGTGGACTTCATCGAGTCCGTGTTTGGCAAAAAGGCCTTTTTCTTTGGCGACGGCTAGGGGAGCGCAGGCTGCTAGGGGAATAAAGCCGAGTTCCAGGTTGACTTTTTCTAGGCCGTGGCGGGCGATCGCCGGTACTTTCCGCGCCCGCAGTTTTTTGACCCGTTTCTGCTGATTCAGGAAGTAAATCATTTCGCTGCGGAGAGCGTAGTAGCTGGGGTGTGAGACTACTTCCATGCGCTTGCGGGGGCGGGGGATGTCTACTTCGAGAATCCCGCCAATCTTCGATTCTGGGCCGTTGGTGAGCATGACGATGCGATCGCTCAACAGCACTGCTTCGTCCACGTCGTGAGTCACCATCAGGGCGCTGATTTCATACTCTTGGCAAATCTCCATCAGCTTCTCTTGCAAGTTGCCGCGAGTCAAAGCATCCAAAGCCCCGAAGGGTTCGTCTAAGAGTAACAGTTTGGGACGCAGGGCGAGGGCGCGGGCGATCGCCACGCGCTGTTTTTGTCCGCCCGACAGCAGTGCCGGCTGTTTCTCCGAGTGGGGGCCCAAGCCTACCATATCAATGTGTTTTTGAATGATATCCAGGCGATCGGCTTTGGGTAAGCCACTCATTACCGAGTCTACGGCTAGGGTAATGTTTTCTCTGACAGTCCGCCAAGGTAGCAGCGAATAGTTCTGGAAGACTACCATGCGATCGGGGCCCGGCTGGGTGATTCTTTGTCCATCAATTGTCACCAATCCTTCTGTCGGCAAATCCAAACCTGCGACCATATTTAGCAGTGTAGATTTGCCACAGCCGGAGTGTCCAACTAAAGAGACAAATTCTCCTTTTTTAATTTCCAGGTCGATACCTTTAAGGGCAACATATGTGCCGCCATCTGATAGATTAAATGCTTTTCCGACCTGTTCTACTGCAATCAAAACTGACATGGTTTTCTTGCCTTTTTTGTATGTTTGTTATTTTACTGTTCGCTGTTGACTGTTCGCTGTTCGCTGTTCGCTGTTGACTGTTCGCTGTTCGCTGTTCGCTGTTCGTTGTTGACTGTTCGCTGTTCGCTGTTCGCTGTTCGCTGTTCGCTGTTGATATATATAGCAACCGCCACATCGGTATTGACATTCAGGAACTCATGAATATATCCT
>JAUBOH010000075.1:7195-21739 GCA_036700145.1 Microcoleus occultus BM001215366 | reverse complement strand
ACTCATTAGTCCTCCTCGCTGTGGACTTTAGCTAAAAGCCCCGTGGACTTCAGTCTAAGAGCGGACTGGCGGGCGGGTGGGAGGACTGGCGGACTGACAGCTTATTTAATATCAAACACACTCAGGAACGCACTCAGGAACAAACTTAACCCCCAGCAAGATGGAAATTGTAATCCACTTCTGGGGATTTTTAATGTGGATTTTTCCTACTGGCATTTGCTGGCCGCTTGGCAACAAGTTCGCGCCCGCAGCAATGCGGCTGGAATTGACGGCTTGACTTGCGAGTTGTTCGCGCAGGCTGCTGAAGAACAGTTGCATTTGCTGTTTCGAGATTTGATGCACTCGCGCTATTTTCCCAAGCCGGCTAAAGGGTTTCACATCCCGAAAAAAAGCGGCGGACATCGATCGATCGGCATTTCTACCGTGCGCGATCGCATTGTACAGCGCCTCCTGCTCCAATCTCTCTATCCGGTGCTCGATGAGGTTTTCAGCGATACTTGCTACGCTTATCGGCCCGGTTATTCCGCAGGTATGGCCGTCGCCCATTTGTCGGAAATCTACACAGCACAACCGACTTGGATTGTCAAGGCCGATATCGAAAAGTTCTTTGACAATCTCTGCTGGCCGCTGCTGTTAACCGATTTGGAACGGCTGCAAATTGCACCGGTACAAGTTCAGTTAGTCGAACAGCAACTCAAAGCAGGCATCGTGATTTCCGGCCGCTATTTCAATCCGGGTAAAGGAGTTGTTCAAGGCAACATTCTGTCCGGTGCTCTGGCTAACCTTTACCTCACTGAATTTGACCTGCTTTGCCAAACTGCCGGCATCCATTTAATCCGGTACGGCGACGATTTTGCTGTGGCTACCGGCGGGTTGTTGGAAGCTACGCGGGTACTCAATTTAATTGATGGCTGGCTGGCTGATATTTACCTCAGTCTCCACCCGGAAAAAACTCGGATTATCGCGCCGCACGAGGAGTTTACTTTTCTCGGCTATCAGTTTAACGCCGATCGAGTTATCGCGCCTGTGCGAAAAAAACCCTCGTTTCCCCAACTTCCGAAACAGAGCACTCCGCCGCCTTCCAAAGCGCCGCGCAGTTGCAGCATTGTCAAAACTCACCCCCCCGACCCCCCGTAGGGGCGGTGCCAAGAGTGCCCGCCCTCCGAACATTTCTGGAGCGAATCGATGACTACTTTATATGTTACCGACCAAGGTGCTTATGTGAAAGTGCACCACCAGCAGTTTCAAGTTCTTTACGAAGGACAACTCCGCTGTTCTGTTCCCGTTAACCGAGTCAGCCACATTGTGTTATTTGGCTGCTGCAATTTGTCTCACGGTGCGGTAAGTTTGGCGTTGCAGCCGCGAATTCCGGTGATGTTTCTCTCTCATCAAGGGCGCTATTTCGGCTGGTTGGAAGCTGAGGGAATGGCAGAAGTTGAGTATTTGGCGAAGCAAGTTTTGCTTTCTCAAAACCCGGAATTCGTGCTGCGGCAAGCTCAAAGTATTGTGGCGGCTAAGCTGCACAATTCCCGGATTTTACTGATGCGATTGAACCGCCGCAAGCATCACCGAAAAGATGAGGTGGTGAAAGCTATCGCAGCTTTGGCAGAGTTGATGACAAAGGTGCCGGCTACTGAGTCAGTAGAGGTGCTGTTCGGTTATCAGAAAATTGGGTTGAAAACCCCGTCCTTTTAGGACGGCTTTATTGCCAAAAAGTTCTAAAAGTTTCCCAAATTTCCCATCAGGGTACGGTATACTACAAATAGATACAGGTAGAATAACCGCTAGCACAAATGGATAACCAACCCCAAAACGACTGGCTAGGAAACAATAATGTCTCGTGGGTGGCGAAAACCACAAAAACATAGCTAGGGTAGCCATCGCGCACCCATACCAGAAAACTCAAAATCTTAGTAGTTAGATGTACCGTAGGGCATACGGGAACAAAGGGAGTGATTCCTTAACGCTTGGGGAGACAAGCCCTCTGGAGCTATTCAAATTAGGCTCGAAGCTTCGTTCAATTGGACGGGTTTTTGGTTTAAATATTGCCGAAAGGATGAATGGTTTAAAGGTGTGTCAGTGAACCAAGAATCCCCGCGCGTTCACGCCGGGGAGTGTCAATACCGCTGTCTGGAGTTGCAGGTTTGGGAGTATATCGCTTGTTTGACGGGGGAACAAGAGGTTTATCGACCGATGAAGTGGGATCAATAATGGGTTTTGTAGCAATTAGGACTTACGCATGGGGGTGCAGAAACCGGGTTTTTTACGAAAAGACGCGTTGTGACCCGCAGATTCGGTAAAAAACCCGGTTTCTAGGCCTCGGCGTGCGTACACTCGGCGGTTGAAACCGCGTCTTGTCATACAAAGTCCGCCTTTGCGGACTAAGAAATCGAGTTTGAGCCGCTGTCATCGACATCAGCGGCTTTTTTTTCTGCGGTGCTTGACAGTTATTTAGGAGTTGGGTATCTTATTTGTAAGGTAAAAATCAAGTTCAACCTGAACCTTGACAAATTAATATTTTTCGTGTTATGGCAACCGAGCTAAGTTTCAGTTTCCGGTCTTGCAAAAGCCGGATTTGCTAGGGTCGCCGAATTGCTGAAACCCCTATTCTGTGGTTGACCCTAGCGGGTCGCCTACGCTGTAAGGGTTTGAGGCTTGTTAAGAGAGTCGTAGTTTTCAATAAATTTAGATTATTCGCGATCGAAAACGGGGGTAGCAATTTTGGCTATTTACATCCCTGATTCGACAAGGGTTTTGAAGTAAGGCTCTTTGACTTACCACTTCCCCTCACGGGGATTGAAACTTCTCCGGGTTCACCAACTTCAGCTGCATATCCTGAATTTGACTCTTTGACTTACCACTTCCCCTCACGGGGATTGAAACTCTTGACTAAGTTGATCGGAATCACACATATAGTGAAACCCTTTGACTTACCACTTCCCCTCACGGGGATTGAAACAGTAGCCTGGTGGAAAACTTTCTTCCATTTCCTTCACTTTGACTTATCACTTCCCCTCACGGGGATTGAAACTTTGATCTATTTCAAGAGACCACCCAGCCTTTTCAAAAACTTTGACTTACCACTTCCCCTCACGGGGATTGAAACTTTCCTAGTGGCCCATCGGTGGGAACGAAAAAGCCTTTGACTTACCACTTCCCTCACGGGGATTGAAACTTTTTTCTTCAAAAAGCTGAGCAAAGTTCTCTGGCACTTTGACTTACCACTTCCCCTCACGGGGATTCAAACCTGATTGCTCCCTCGGAAAAAGCAGGTGAAATAAAACTTCTTTGACTTACCACTTCCCCTCACGGGGATTGAAACTAAGATCGATAAGCTAAAGAAATAACCCACGACCTAAAATTTATAATTAAATAGTTATATATAAATATAACCAAATAACAATTAAATCAGCCGATCGCCCTTGTGTAGGGAAACGGCACTGCCTTTCGGAGTGTCAACAAACACGTAAAACCCTGAGTCCGACAGGGGTTAAAACCCCTGCCGATGGAGCTAAAGTCCTCGCTATGAGACAGGGACTTCAGTCTAAGAGCGGCCTTTCGGCTTAAGTTGACACCTATGGGCACGGCGCCGTGTCCTCTGCCGAAGCTCGATCGCCCGAGTTATAATTGATGAGAAAAAGGAGCGATCGGGCATGATACAGACGCGCTTAAAACCAAAAGACCAACGGTTAGTCTATTCCGGGATTAGCTGGGAAGAATTTAAGTCGATCGAAACCGGGTTTGCGAACGCTCCTGGCATTCGGTTATTTTATTGTGACGGCGAGGTAGAAATCTTGGCAGTTTCGCAAGACCACGAGTTTTTTAGCAGGACAATTTGTACGCTACTATCAGTTTACTGCGCCGAAAAAGAGATTGAATTCGCCCCTACAGGAAGTTTCACTCAAGAAAAAGAAGGTGTAGCATCGGCACAAGCTGATGAATCCTATTTTATCGGCCGGGGAAGAACAGCAAACTCTCCCCCAGATTTCTCTATTGAAATAGTGTTTAGCAGCGGCAACGAAAGCAAACTAAACCGTTAATCCGATCGACTTGATGCGCTTCTGTGATATCTGGAATATCCAGCCGCGCAGCTAATTTGCGAATGACTGCTTCCGGTACTGTTGCTGTGCGCGATCGATTCCGCCGCAATACTTCCTCCAAAGGTACTTCCAAATAAACAATCCGAATTCGCACTTGATAACCAGCAAAAAAATTAATTAATTGCAGCCGCATTTGTTTAGTTGTATTCGTAGCATTCCACACAAAAGAACGCCCCTGATTCATGTATTCCCGCGCTAGGAGTTTGGCGGCTGTGACCACATTTCCGGGGGTTTCGTCAGGGGGGACATTCATCTCTTTTCGCAGCGCATCCAGCGAGATTACCGGCAAATCTGGCAGGTTTTCTCGAATCCAATAATCTTTACCGCTTCCCGGCAATCCCGACATCAAAACCACTTCGCATCTAGTATCGTCAAATGCTTCGTAATCGGGATTGCCGTTCTGTTTGCGGAAGTAGATAAATCGGCTGTGTGCTGATGGGAATTGTCGGGGAGAATTCAAACAATTATTTTCTTGACAAAACTCCCTAAATAGTTCTATTTTATCCAGGAGTTCTTGTTTGTCGGCGCAGTGGCGGCCGCGCACGTCTGCTTCTGCTAAAAGTGCGAGGAAATCGCAGCGGACAACTTGACTGACTTTAATTACCGACTGCTGCGGGTTGGGTTTGTCTAGCAGCCAGATGGGTAAACTGCCGAATTGGACGATCGCCACAACTGTTTCGCGAATTTCAAATTGCACTGGCGGCTCGAATTCTGATAAGATTTGCCTCACCATTCTCGCACCTTGTCGGGCGTGACCTTTGGAGCTAATTCTGCCATCTGCTTCGATTTTTGTAAAGGCCGGTTTTGCCACATCGTGCAGCAAAGCAGCGGCAAAAAGCATCGAACGTTCTTTTACGGGAAGTTTGCGCCATTCCGGGGAAGATATCAAGGCTTCGCAGACCATTTTCGTGTGGATGAAAACATCTCCTTCGGCGTGGTAAATCGGGTCTTGCTGACATCCTTTGAGGTTGTCAATCCAATCGAAATGTGTTTGAATTCTGTCCCAATCCAGCGACCAATCTGGCGGTTCGGGACAAAAGGGGAAAATCCAAGTTGCGGAGGGTGATAATAGAGCATTCATAGTTTCACCTGTTTGTTAATATGATACAGCGTATGCCAGGTTTGTGAAGTGTAGGGACACGGCTTTTGGAGTGTCCCTACGGGGAGCCTGTCTGTTAACTAAAATTAAATAAATCGACGCCGGGACGGAGAATGTTTGGTATAATTGGGCGGTTTAACCAATGTCCTTCGGCATTTTTTATCGCTGTTAAAAAGCTGGCACGCACGTATTTGTAACGCGCCTTGACAATTCCATCTTCTTCTACTTTAATATACAGACCTTCCATAATCTCGCTGTTATCAGTTTCTTTCAAACAGCGCTCTTCATCTAATCCCATTTCCAGGCAACACAAGCGCAATTGCTCCAAATGACCGGGTTGAATAAAATGGGAATTTCCCATCAACTGCATCATTTGCTTGTGAGATTTCAGCACTCCTGAAAACAGCACGGGAACTGACACTAACGGCAGCCCTGCTAACAATTTGCGGCGCGATTCCGTACTCAGAAATTGACGGGTTTCTAAGTCCAGCACGTCGTATTCCATAAAGTAGTGCGGCAGAAGATCATAAAAAACAGTGTGTTTGGCATACAGCCATTCGCCGTAAAGAATGTAGCGATTTCCCAGCACTTCTCCCAGCGGGCCGCTGAGACTGTAAGCCCACTGTTTGAATAAGTTAAAATGTTTTTCTCTGGGCCCGCCGGTGAGATAGTGGCCGCGGCTTTGCAGCAGCATTTGCCCGTCTGGGGCGAAGCTGATGCCTGTATTTGCGCCGTCTACCTTTTCTTCGATCGTTGTAGGGCGATCGCAAATATTGCTAAATGGTACGCTGTCGAGGTCTTCGTCTCCCGGTTGGAAACGCGAACCTTCGATGTGATAAGTTCTGGGGTATTTAACAATTTTAAACATTGCGCTATTGCCTCATGCCTTTAGCTATTATAGCAATTATATTTTACTTTTAAATTGTATTTTTTAACGAACCGCGAAGGCGCAAAGAGCGCGAAGTTAGATTAGAGAGAGGTTTGCAAATCTTATCGGAATGCTATATAATTGATATATCACAAAGGAGCGTGCAAGTTGAAAAGTCAAAGTTTCCAAAGCATATCATCAGCAATCGCTGGGATTCTATTAATAGGTGTGCTGCTCCTCGGTTTCAATTCCTTTGTCGTCATCAATCCAGGTGAGGCAGGGGTTGTCAGCGTTTTAGGAAAAGCCACAGATGGAGCATTATTAGAGGGATTTCACCTCAGACCCCCGCTGATATCCAAGGTTGATGTGTACGATGTAACAGTCCAAAAATTTGAAGTTCCCGCCCAGAGTGCTACTAAAGACCTTCAGGATTTAAATGCTAGTTTTGCCATTAATTTTCGCCTCGATCCTGCGAGAATAGTTGATGTCAGAAGGACTCAAGGAACATTGGAGAATATAGTTTCAAAAATTATTGCTCCTCAGACGCAAGAAGCATTTAAAACAGCGGCTGCACTAAGAACTGCTGAACAATCTATTACTCAAAGAAGTGAACTGAAGCGAGACTTTGATACGGCGCTGAAGGAAAGGTTATCAAAGTATGATGTAATCGTACTCGATACGAGCGTTGTTAACATTCGATTCTCCACAGATTTTGCGAAAGCGGTTGAGGAAAAACAGGTAGCGGAACAGCGGGCGCAAAGAGCAGTTTATGTCGCTCAGGAAGCCGAACAAGAAGCTCAAACTGACATTAACCGCGCTCAAGGTAGGGCGGAAGCTCAAAGGCTTTTGGCGGAAACTTTAAAGGCTCAGGGCGGTGATTTAGTGCTGCAAAAAGAGGCGATTGAAGCTTGGAGAAGCGGTGGGGCTCAGATGCCAAAAGTGCTGGTTATGGGTAGCGGTTCGAGTCGGGTTCCTTTCATTTTCAATATGAACGATATTCAGGAAGAACCCGATCGCCCGAAAGTGACTAACAATTAAAATAGGACTTACGGTAAGAAACCCGGTTTCTACGAAAGTATTGGCTTTGCTAACGATAAATCTCGCAAGAAAGCGGGTTTCCTCAAAAACCGTGCATAAGTCTTATGAGAGTTGTCGGAGTATGCTACACTTCTGAAAGCCAAAATATAACGACAGCTTGAAACCTGTCGCTATTAAAGCGAAGTCCGCAATTAACGCGCAGACAGCACACTCATTTTAGGAAGCAAGGAGAAATTATGACCCGCGCTATTATGGAAACCAACAAAGGTACAATCAATTTGGAACTGTTCGATGCGGATGCGCCGAATACAGTGAAAAATTTTGTTGACTTGGCAGAAAAAGGTTTTTACGACGGATTGGCGTTTCACCGAGTCATTCCTAACTTTATGGTTCAAGGTGGCTGTCCAAAAGGCACTGGAACTGGCGGCCCGGGCTACAAAATTAAGTGTGAAATCAACTCGCACAAACATTTGGCAGGAACTTTATCGATGGCTCATGCAGGTAAAGATACGGGTGGTAGCCAATTCTTTATTTGCCATTCTCCCCAGTCTCATTTAGATGGAGTTCACACAACTTTTGGCAAAACTGAGGATATGTCTGTCGTCAATGCTATTAAACAAGGCGACAAGATTATTTCGCTCAAAATCGAGCATTAATTTCCTGTAATTAGTTGCGTTTGTAGTAAGGACGAAGAGTCCTTATTGCAAACAAAAGTTGTCATATTTAATCCTTTTAAAATATACAAGTTATGACTGTAATAAATGATGCTGCTGTGGTGGCTCACTTAACTGAACTGTATTTAAAATACGAAAAAGCTCTTTGTACGAATGATATTGAAACTCTAGATAATTTGTTCTGGGATTCGCCGGAAGTCGTGCGGTTTGGGGTGACGGAGAACCTGTACGGGAGCGATGAGGTGAGGGCTTTTCGCTCTGGGCGATCGCCTGTAAATGTCGATCGAGAAATGTTCAATCTAAAAGTCGTTACTTTCGGTGCAGACACAGCCGCTGTGACGCTCGAATTTCGGCGCGTAATGGATGGAGTGGTGCGGCTGGGGCGGCAGAGTCAGATGTGGCAGAAGTTTCCTCAAGGGTGGAAGATTGTCTCGGCTCACGTTTCTTTGTTGCCGGTGAATAAATGAGGGGTGACACACCTTTTATCCAGGTGAAATAATTTCCCCAGTCTGTATTTGAATTTGATTATTGTTGAGCCATTTAATTGGGCATATATTCTCTTGCTCCTTTACTATTAGTGCCTCTTTTTTGTTACCTATCTTCTGGTTTATTGGTAATCTGGTTTTGCAGTAGCTTGGTCATTACCGCTGTTTTCCCTGCTCCCCTCTCCTAATACAGTTCATACTTGAGCAAAGTACAAGGAATCGACCCATTAAAAACAGGAATTCGCTTTGAGGTTCTGAGTCCAACTTGTTTCCCCAACTCCTTATTTCCCGTCAAAATAAACGCATTCCAACCTTTAAAACGCTGCTTGAAAATATCACCTAACATTTTATAAAGTTCTCCCAATTCCCTAGCATCTCCCAGCCTTTCTCCATAGGGAGGATTGCAAATCAAAACGCCACTGTCTGCTGGTGGTTCCAATTCCGATAACTCGGTTTGAGCAAACTGAATCTTACCGGAAAGACCTGCTTGTTGTGCATTGGTGCGAGCTTGGGTTAACATATCAGAATCGCGATCGCATCCTACAACTACTTGCTTAAGTTCCGGTAATTCGCCGTTTTCAGCTTCGGCCCACAATTCATCCCACAAAGGTTCGTCAAAATCCCGCCAAGTCATAAATCCAAACTTTTCTCGAAACAATCCCGGTGCAATATTCAAGGCCTTTAAACTCGCTTCCAAAGGCAAAGTTCCCGAACCGCACATTGGGTCTAAAAATGGTAAATCAGGTGTCCATTCTGCCATCTCCAACAAAGCAGAAGCTAGGGTTTCTTTGAGGGGAGCCATTCCCACAGCCGGCCGGTATCCCCGTCGGTGCAAACTGCCGCCGGAACTGTCTAAACTTAAAATACCTCGCTCGCGATGTATGTGGAGATTGATCAGCAAATCGGGATTCTCTACATCTACATTAGAACGCTTGTTAAATTGGTTCCGCTGTTGGTCGGCGATCGCATTTTTGACTTGCAAAGCTGTAAAGTGAGTGTGGTTCAGTTTTTCGTTGCCGCCGGTGCAGTTTACTGCTAAAGTATTGTCAGCATCTAGGTATTCATCCCAAGGGATTTTCTGCACTTCGCGGTAAAGCATATCTGAGTCGTAGCAGCGGAATTCGGCGATCGGCATTAGCACTCGAAAAATTGTTCTCGACCACAGATTGACGCGGTACAATAAAGCCCGATCGCCCGCAAAGTAAACCCCTGTAAAATCTGGCTGGATATCCTGGGCCCCTAAACGTTCTAATTCTTGGGCGGCAATAGTTTCTAAACCGCGCGCAACTGTAGCAAAATATTGATTCATTTAATTGGGAATGGGGAATTGGGCATTGTTATTTATGACTAAGCTGTCGGGGATCTTGCGTTGTATGTATTTTTTGGGCGGGCTCTCCCGCCTACCCCACAAGACTTTCATCACACTTGACTGTAAAATTTAGATGCGCCCGGGCTTACTGGCAACAGACAACAGACTATAGTACCAGATCCCCGACTTCTTCGAGAAGTCGGGGATCTAAAAGAATTAGTGCAAGTCACAAACTGTCAGTAATACTGGTGAAATTAAAAGCTTTCACCCGCACTCCGGGCACTACGCTACCGCCGTAACGCTTCACCGCACTAACTGCATCCACATCGCGCAACATCTCAGGTAAAACTTGATTGAAACGCAGGTTTTTAATCGGGTAAGCAATTTTGCCATCTTCAATCCAAAAAGTACCGTCGCGAGTCATTCCCGTTACTTCCAATGTTTTCGGATTCACGTAGCGAACGTACCAAGCTCGACTGACGAAAATTCCTCGCTCGGTTTGAGCAATTAAATCTGCTAAACTTTGGTCTGAACCTGTCATCACGATCGGGTAATAAGCACCTTTTGCCTCTTTGCCTTTTTGCGCGGCCCAGTAGCGGGAATAAGACAAACTTTGAGGTACGCCATTTTTGATGATTTCCAAATAGTTATTGCTCAATCCGTCGCCGAAAAAAGTATTCGATCGCAATAAAGGATGTGCCCGATCGCGCAGCACCTGCACCATCGGGCTAAAAAGTTGTTCCCCCGCGCGGTTTCCAGCGGGTTTTCCGGTTTCATCGGCGATCGACATAAACGATCGCCCCTCATCCGCCGCCCTCGCATCCAGCCCCCAAATCACCCACGGTAACAAGTTCGCAAAAGCAGCGCCGTCAAGGATTACCGGATAAACGCCGGGAGGGATGGGGCGCGGGTTGCGGGACGCGATCGCCCGATCGAGCACTTGTTCTGCTAATTGGGCGATCGGCAGTTGACTAATACTCCAAGCCGTGCATTCAGTCCAGCTAGAACCGTTGTCAATGCGAGCAGTAAAGCTGAAATCCGCCTCTGTAGAAGAGTTGCAGGCGCGCAAACCCGTTGACGAGGCGATCGCATACAACGAAGCCTCAGTGCTCAAAGTACCGGAAGCGTTAGCACCTGCTTGTGAGGCGATCGCGCAAGTTTGTCGCACCATTTCCGCCCGCTCTAAAGGCGATGCAGCAGCCGTTGCTTCATCAAATGCGGGGGCAGGCAAATCGTAGGTTTGAGGCGGTAACAGCGGCATCCATTCGGGGTCTGCGGGGGCAATTTTGGCTAATTCTTGCGATCGTTTGACCGTTTGGGCGATCGCATCTTCATCAAAATCTGTAACAGCAGCAGAGGCACTTTTGTTACCGAAATAGCTAGTAATGTTCAGACTAAATACAGTTTTGCTAATATTTTGACTGATTTGATTTTCCGAGAATCGGGAAAGAGATTCTTCGCCAGTAGAGAGACTGACAAATACTTCCTCAGCTTCCGATTGTTTGACTGCTTTTTCTACCAAAGATAAGGCTTGGTCTTCACTTAAAATTGCGGGCGATGTTGTTAAAGTCATAATTGTAATTGGTAATGGGTAATTGGGCATCGGGCATCGGGCATTGGCCAAACAGGGCATCGGGCATCGGGCATTGGGGATGGGGCATTGGGAATTAATTACTATCTCTAACAAGTAACAACTAACTAATGCGCTATTCCCTATGCCCTATTCCCCATCCCCAATTCCCGATGCCCTATTACCCAATTTGAATATCCCTGACTCGCACCGGTACGCAAGCGTGAGTCATTTGAGCTACCTGCACCGGTTCACCCTTTCCACACATATTCGTGCCACACTGTACCCGTTCCGAAGCAGGCCCGATCGCATCTATTTTATTCCAGAAATCAGTGCTCATCGAATGATAAGTTACATCCTTCAACATACCGACAACTTTACCTTTTTCCACCTTCCAGAAAGCATCGCCGCCGAATTGAAAATTACGTCGCTGCTGATCGATCGAGAAACTGCCAATACCGTCAATTAAAATCCCATCTTCCGTATCAGCAATCATCTCATCCAGAGTAGCAGTATGACTACCGCCATCAGGGCCAGGTTCCAATCCCAAATTAGGAATTCTGACCATCGGCACGCTAGACCAACTGTCAGCGCAGGCAGAACCGTTGCTGCTGGCACGTCCGAGGCGATAAGCTGTTTCTCTGTCGGTGAGATAATCAACTAAAATTCCATCCTTGACAACGTACCAATCTTGTGATTTTACGCCCTCATCATCGTAACCCATTGTACCGCGGCCTGCCGGTTGAGTGCGATCGCACTTAAAGTTCACCCAAGGTGCGGCATATTGCAGTTTATTTAACTTATCAGTAGTCGCAAAACTGGTTCCAGCAAAATTAGATTCATAACCGTAAACTCGGTCTAATTCCGTGGGATGTCCGACTGATTCATGGATGGTTAAGAACAAATTTGTCGGCTTGAGAATTAGGGATTTGCAAATACCAGCCGGGATTTTTGGCGCAGCGACTTTCTCAATTGCTTCAGCAGCAACTCGATCTACTTGACTTAATAAATCCACTGGGTTAATATGTTCGTAACCAAGATTTAAGGGCGGGCGTTCGTATTCGCGACTTTGGGCATCGCCCCCCGCAATTGCCGTACATCTAAAACCGGGAAAACTGCGGTAAATTGTTTGTTCGATTAACGAGCATTCCGTGGAAGCAAAAACCTTATCTTCGTGGTTAACTTGCAAAAAAGAATAAGCTTTTTTGATGCCTTGTGCAGCGTGTGCTAGCAGCCGCTCGTTAATATTTAGTAGGAGTTCGGCTTTCTCAGCGACTGGTACAGAAAAGGGGTCAATTGCGATCGGAGTAATGTAGGTATCGACATATTTTTCTACAGGTACTAAGCGCACCGGTTCCTTCTGAGTTAAGCGGCTACCTTTAGCAATTTCTACAGCCAAAGCGACAATTCTGGCAACCTCAGCCGCCGTGCGATTGTGACTTGCAGCAAAGCCCCAAGCGCCGTCTAGCAGCACTCGCACACCAAAACCAGAACTAACATTATCAGAGATATTGCTTAAAGATCGATCGCGCGCGTAGAGACTCTGCCTTCGGTAACTGCAAAAACGCACATCCCCGTACTCGCAACCCGCTTTCCGAATCAAGCTTACGGCTAAATTTGCTAACTCCTTAGCGGAGACTTTTGCTGTTAATTGTACCATAGTTATGAGTCTGTTTTTAAGAGTTATCTATATCACTCTAACATATTTGAACGAACCGCGAAGACACGAAGAGCGCGAAGGAAGAGGGAAGAGGGAATAATAGCAATTGTTTCAGCTATCCAAGATGTACTAACAGTCTTGGCGGTTGCTATAGATTAGGACTTACGCAAAAAAACGGTTTTCGCAGCACAGTGGACAATGGATAGCAAAAACCAAAATCGGATTTTCGCTGTCAACTGTCAACTGTCAACTGTCAACTGTTTAATCTTACTCCATCTCCTGCAAAACCCCCGTCATAATTTCCACAATGCGATCGATATGTTCCTTCTCAATAATCAGCGGCGGCGACAAAGCAATAATATCACCCGTAGTCCGAATTAGCAACCCTTTTTCATAGCACTGCAAGAAACAATCAAAAGCTCGTTTCCCCGGTTTCCCAGGAATAGATTCCAACTCAATCCCCGCCACCAGTCCCAAATTGCGAACATCAATAACATGGCGCACTCCTTTGAAAGAATGCACCGCATTTTCCCAGTAACCAGAAATTTTATCCGCTCGTTCAAATAACTTTTCTTCCTCATAAATATCCAGCGTCGCCAAAGCAGCAGCACAAGCCACCGGATGCCCCGAATAAGTATAACCGTGAAAAAGCTCGATCGCATTTTCAGGAGCATTCATAAAAGCATCATAAATCCCCTCCTTCACAAACACCGCCCCCATCGGCACCGTACCGTTAGTTATCCCTTTTGCTGCCGTCACAATATCAGGAACCACTCCAAAATATTCAGTAGCAAAACTAGAGCCAAGCCGCCCGAAACCCGTAATTACCTCATCAAAAATCAGCAGAATTCCGTACTTGTCACAAATCGCCCTGAGCCTTTCCAAATAACCTTTCGGCGGAATCAAAACCCCCGTAGAACCCGCCACCGGTTCCACAATTACCGCCGCAATATTCGACGCATCGTGCAAAGCCACAATCCCTTCTAATTCATCCGCCAAATGCGCTCCCCATTCCGGTTGTTGGCGGCTGAAAGCATTGTGTTCTAGATTGTGAGTGTGAGGTAAATGATCGACTCCTGTCAGCAAACTGCCAAAAAACTTGCGATTTGGGCCAATCCCGCCGACAGAAATTCCCCCGAAACCAACACCGTGATAACCGCGTACCCTACCAATCAATCTTTGGCGGGTTCCTTCACCTCTAACTCGATGATAGGCGATCGCAATTTTTAACGCAGTCTCCACCGATTCCGAACCAGAATTAGTAAAGAAAACGCGATCGAAATTGCCGGGAATCAGCTTTACCAAACGTTCGGCTAATTCAAAAGCAGCCGGATGCCCCATTTGAAAAGCCGGCGCGTAATCTAAATTTAAAACCTGCTGTTTAACCGCTTCGGCAATTGTCTCGCGGGCGTGCCCAGCATTCACGCACCACAGCCCCGCAGTACCGTCTAAAATTGAGCGGTTATCGTCGCTGGTAAAGTGCATATCTTTTGCCGAAACCAACATTCGCGGATTCGCTTTAAAGTGTCGGTTGGATGTGAATGGCATCCAGTAAGCGTCCATATTTGTCATATTTTTTATCCTTTTATATTGATACTTCTGCATCCAAACTATAACTTGCTATAGATCGCCGATCGCCTAACGCTTATTATAATTTTACAAATATTTCTTGCCTCTTTTAACTGATCCATACAGGTTCGTAGTAAGGACTTTAGTCCTTTCTATCAAGAAGGACTAAAGT
>JAUBOH010000075.1:0-7095 GCA_036700145.1 Microcoleus occultus BM001215366 | reverse complement strand
CATACAGGTTCGTAGTAAGGACTTTAGTCCTTTCTATCAAGAAGGACTAAAGTCCTCACTACAAACCAGCTAATTAACGATCGCCTCCACAGGTTCCTGATGCAACAAACCATTCAGCATTTGGGCGGGCTGCTCGCCGTAGGGCCACGCAAAGGCATGACGAAAAGCGGCATTTTGACAGGCTTGCAACTGCCGAAAATCAATGATATCCAAAGTCAATAAATTCTCGTACTCAAAAGGCAGCCGCACGTTGTGCAATCCCGCGTTGTCAGTACAAATTGCAATATCGACACCTGCTTCAAAACATCGATCGAACACAACCTTCAATTCGCGCATATCCTGCAACGTCCCCGTTTTGAGATAGGTAGTCGGGCAAACTTCCAAGCATTGACCCCTACGCGCGACTTCTGGCAGCAGTTCGGGATATTTTAACGGAATTTGAATCCCGTGGCCGATACGCATCAGATAGGGCAGAAGTTCGGGGTAACAGCCAGAGGTAGTTTCGTAGAGGTGTCCGGTAGTTTTGATGCCGATCGACCTCGCGTACTGGTACAATCCCACAAATTCGTCCAAACGATCGCCAATAGCAGCATCGCCCCCAGCCAGATCGATCGCACAAACATATTCTCTCCTTTGCGCGGCCAAATCGACGATCGCCCGATTCACTTCATAGGGCAAACGCGAGTGCATACACAAGATTTGACTGGTAACAATCGGACAATCGCTAATTTGACTTGCCTTACCGACAACTCGGACAATCTCTGCCATCAAATCAATGCGTTCAGACGGAGATAAATGCTCTGGAGTCCGCAAATAAGGCGTATAGCGCAACTCCAAATAAGCCAGATTTTCAAACACGTAAGCGCCCCGCATCAACCGATAGATAAAATAAGGCAAAGTCTCAACAGTTTGAACACTTTCTACCAGCGTGTGCAGTTCCAAATACTCATCCAGAGTATTGCGCGGGCGAGTGTAAAAATCCTCAAACTCCGAGTATGCTTGAAATCGGCTAGCTATCTCTGCATTGTTGTGGCGATCGAAATACCGCCACAGCACCCGAGGAACCACAGAACCGCCCAGATGGCGGTGCAACTCAGCGTGTAAAGTCATAACTAACACTGCCTCAATTTTCTTAATCTTAACAAAAATTAATTAGTCAGCAGTCAGTAGTCAGTAGTCATTGGTTATTGGTTATTTGTGAGTTCCAATGCCCCATGCCCCATGCCCCATGCCCCATGCCCTATGCCCACAAATCTAAAATCTAAAATCTATTGACATTCGGAACAGCTCCATAGATAATCAGAGTTTGTGTCAACCTGAGCTGAACGCGAGAAACCCTTGGCTAACGTAGTTGTGATCGGCGCCCAGTGGGGCGATGAAGGAAAAGGCAAAATTACCGATTTGCTCAGCAAATCCGCAGATATCGTTGTGCGCTACCAAGGGGGCGTCAACGCCGGTCATACCGTGGTAGTTAACGGTCAGACTTTCAAGCTGCACTTAATTCCATCTGGGATTCTCTACCCTGATAAAGAGTGTATTATCGGCTGCGGTACGGTCATCGACCCTAAAGTTTTAATTGAAGAATTAGATCAGTTAGAAAAACTGAATATTTCGACTGCATCGCTGATGATTTCGCAGACTGCTCACGTCACAATGCCCTATCACCGATTAATTGATGTGGCATCGGAACAAGAGCGGGGAAATTATAAAATCGGGACGACGGGACGCGGCATCGGCCCTACTTACGCCGACAAGTCGGAACGTACAGGCATTCGGATGCTCGATTTAATGGACTTGGAAGGATTCCGAGAACAACTGGAATGGACGATTCATCACAAGAATGTCATTCTCGAAAAACTCTACAATTTGCCGCCTCTCAATCCGCAAGATGTAATTGACGAATATCAAGTTTATGCGGAACGTTTGCGCCCGCACGTAGTAGATAGTTCCCTGAAGATTTATGAGGGAATTCACACGCGCAAAAACATTTTGTTTGAAGGCGCGCAAGGCACTTTATTAGACTTAGACCACGGTACTTATCCTTACGTTACTTCCAGCAATCCGATCGCAGGCGGCGCTTGTGTGGGAACCGGAGTCGGGCCAACTGCGATCGATCGCGTTATCGGAGTCGCCAAAGCCTATACAACCCGCGTCGGAGAAGGCCCTTTCCCTACCGAAATGGTAGATGGAGTTGGCGCAATTTTGGGCGAAAGAGGAGCCGAATTCGGCACGACAACGGGCAGAAAACGCCGCTGCGGTTGGTTCGACGCAGTAATTGGTCGCTACGCAGTTCGCATCAACGGGCTTGACTGTTTGGCAGTTACCAAACTAGATGTTTTGGATGAATTGGAAGAAATCAAAGTCTGCGTTGCTTACGAAATTGACGGCGAACGCTGTGTGGATTTCCCGAAAAGTTCCCGGATATTTGCTCGGTGCAAACCAGTTTACGAAACCCTTCCCGGTTGGAAACAATCAACCGAAGAGTGCCGAAATCTGGAAGATTTGCCGCAGCAAGCATTGAATTATCTCAAGTTTTTGGCAGATTTGATGGAAGTGCCGATCGCGATCGTATCTCTGGGTGCAGGCCGCGACCAAACTATCATTGTCGAAGACCCAATTCACGGCCCGAAGCGCGGATTATTGTCGGTTGACGGTACGCCTGTAGCATCACAATCCTAACGTTATTATAGAAGAAACGGAGGACACGGCAGTGCCGTTTCCCTACCCCGATTAATTGTAGGGACACTCAAGCGTGTCCATAGGTGTCAACAACCAGGTCAAACGCAGTCAGAGACTATTGTTTGACTATTAAATCTAGATCGAACTGAGCTAAGAGGGCGGGCACTCTTGGCACCGCCCCTACAAAGGGGGGGGACAGGAATCTTTTCTTTCGTCCCCCTTCTTAAGGGGGATGCGAGGGGGATCTAGACTCCGGTAAAAGCTAGAGATACCCAGGATTTTAGGCTTAAGTTGACACTTATGGGCAGTGCCACGTCCTGATTGTGGCTAATATTAATTCTGATGCTACCGGATTTAATATTAAATCAGGAAGGTAACGAGTTTTTAGATGTTTAGTAGCAGGAGTAATCCCAATGTTTGACATCAGTTTTTATTCAGCCAATGGTGAACCCTCCGATAGTGTAAGAATCACAGCAACTACTTACGAGTGGTTGGCCAAATCTGATTTTTCCAAAATAGGCGGGGAATCAATCGACACCAAAATTTACCTAGATGAAGAAAATGTAATTCTGCCTCTAGTTAAGTTAAATCAAGATATTCGCCAGCAGTTCAAGAAAATGTTCAGCGAATCAATCATCAGTGAAAGCGATGCAGTTCTTACGAAGCTTGGTGATTACCCTTCAAAAGAAGAGTATCAATCAGGAACTTACCGTCTGAGAAAAATGCTGGAATTGCTGAAGTGTGTGGAAAATGAAAACTATCAGTATCTTCAGCGAATTTAATTAAGCGCGATCGCAATATCACAATTCTGGTAAAATGTGAAAACAATCAGCAGAAAGTCATAAAATGGAACTCGCAGTAGAATGTCAAAAGCGGGCAGAAGGCAGCAAACCTAACGCCCTCCGCCGCTCTGGATTGATTCCCGCCGTCCTCTACGGCCACAAAGGCTCTGAATCCATTTCCCTTACCATCAAAGCCAAAACAGTTGAACACTTGCTCAAAAAGCACGTAGTCAACAATGCCCTAATTGACCTCAGCATTCCCGACCTCTCTTGGAGCGGAAAAACCTTGCTGCGGGAAGTTCAAGTTCATCCTTGGAAGGGCTATCCTTACCACCTGAGCTTTTTCTCCGTGGCGACTCAAGACAGCCTGGAAGTTGAATTGTCACTGCGTTTTGTCGGCGAAGCTGTCGGCGTCAAGTTAGAAGGCGGCATCTTGGATACCGTGCTGACGCAACTAGCAGTTAAGTGCAAACCAGACAGCATTCCTGAAGCAATTGAAGTAGATATTTCTAATTTAAAGGTAGGGGATGCGCTGCACATTCACGAATTAGTTTTGCCTGCGGGAGTGGTAGCTCTCGGCGAACCAGAGCAGGTGGTTGTTACCGTGCTGGGAATTCAAGCAGGTTCTGAAGCAGAAGACACAGAAGAAGCAGCAGCAGCCGCAGCAGCTTAATTATTAATTGCTAAGAGTTGTTAAGTCATTGTTGACAAAGGGCGATCGCTTGCTCCGAAAAGGGCGATCGTTTTTTGCTAAAAAGGCTATTCTCATTTGGGTTCGATCGCACATTTTGCACCGTTTGCAATATTTTTTTTGAGGCTGGTTCCCGTGCCCAGTCTACAACAAAGCACCCAACTGTATATGGGTAGGGAAACGGCACTGCCGTGTCCTGTATTTGGGAAACGGCTTTTGGAGTGTCGTGTCCTGTATACGGGTAGGGAAACGGCTTTTGGAGTGTCCTGTATACGGGTAGGGAAACGGCATTGCCGTATCCGGCGCGGGAGTAGGACACTCCAAAAGCCGTGTCCCTACGGTTCGACAACTTAGCAGCCCAATCAAAAAACCAGCAGAGAATCCCAATTTCTCCCCAGCACCCTCCGTCAAAAAAATTAATAGTTGGGGAACAAGCCTGCTACTGTTAGTGTCAAACCCGACTATAATTGTGAAACGTTTAGACTACCCCTATTTAATTGCTGCTTCTGGAGCCGCCGCCCCTATGCCATCAACAGTCAATACAGAATCAACAGCGGTTCAATTTAACCAACAGGGAGAAACATACCTATCCCAAGGAAAATTAGAAGAAGCCATCGCCTCCTGCGAGCAAGCTTTGAAGATTCACCCCAATTTTGCACCAGCTTACAAGACTTTGGGCAACGCGCTGCAAGCTCAAGGCCGGATGGAAGAGGCGCGGCACTGGTACGCTAAAGCTATTGAAAGAGAACCGAATTTTGCGGAAGTATACGCGAATTTGGGCAGCATTTGCGCGCAGCAGGAAAAATGGTCGGAGGCGATCGAGTTTTACCAAAAAGCGATCGCGATTAAGCCAAATTTCGCCGGAGTTTACCGGAATTTGGCAAAAGTATTCGGACAAATTGGCAAACCGGCCGAAGCGCAGCAGTGCTGGTATCAAGCATTTAGTTTGGAACCGGAAAAAGTAGCGCCTGCGGAACACTTGAATATGGGCGACGCTTTTTTTAGGCAGGAAAAATTCCCCGAGGCGATCGCCTGTTACGATCGCGCCATAAAATTAAATCCTAATCTGCCACAGGCTTACCAAAATTTGGGCGAAGCGCTCAAAAAACAAGGCAAGTTAGAGGAAGCGACTGCATATTATCGCAAGGCGATCGAACTAAACGCCGCTAATGCCAGAAACGGTAGCGAAGGACAGCAAACTTTGGCGGGTGCAACTGCGGCGACAAACGGTGCAGTAAAGCAGCAGCAGCCCGCAGCAACCGCAGTCAAGCCACCAGTTAAGCCGCCAGTGCAGCAGGCAGTTAATTCTACAATTAATATAGAAGATCCAGAAGCATACAAAATACTGGCAGAAGGCTATTTTGCTCAAGGCAAAATGGAACAAGCAATTTCTGCTTGCAAAAAAGCGCTACAAATTAAGCCGGAAGCGCCACTTTACAAAATGTTGGGCAACGCCCTGCAAGCTGGCGGCAAAATTGAAGAAGCTAAAAGTTGCTATGTCAAAGCAATAGAAATTAATCCGAATTTTGCCGAAGCTTACGCTAATTACGGCAGCATTTGCGCGCAGCAGGAACAGTGGCAGCAAGCGGTTTCTGCTTACGAAAAGGCGATCGCCCTCAAGCCGGATTTTGCCGGTGCTTTCCGCAATTTTGCAAAATTGTTGACGCAGTTGGGCAAGTCTGAGGCGGCGGCTGAGGCTTTGTATCGAGCTTTTGCGATCGACCCAAAATCGGGCACTGCCGAGGAACATGAAAATTTAGCTAAAACTTTAATCGAGCAAGGTAAGGTAAATCAAGGAATTGACTGTTACCGGCGCGCAGTTGAGTTAAACCCAAATGCAGGCGCAGCTTATCACGAATTGGGCGAAATTCTTAAGGGTCAAGAACAGTGGGAAGCGGCGGTAGATGCTTACAGGAATGCGATTAAAAATAATCCCGATCTTTCTTGGTCGCACAACAATTTAGCCGAGTCGCTGGTTAAGTTGGAACGGTGGGAAGAAGCTGTAAATGCTTACCGTTCGGCGATCGCATTAAATCCTGATTTTAGCTGGTCTCACAACAATTTAGCAGATGTGTTGCTGAAGTTGGAACGGTGGGAAGAAGCTGTAAATGCTTACACCAAAGCAACAGCATTAAATCCAGATTTTAGCTGGTCTCACAACTATTTAGCAGACGCGCTGATTAAACTGGAACGGTGGGATGAGGCGATTGCGGCTTACCAAAAATCGATCGAACTCAATCCCGACCATTTTTGGGCGCACAACAATTTAGCTGAAGCGCTGGTGAATTTGGAACGCTGGGATGAGGCGATTTCTGCGTACCGGCGCGCTAACGAAATCAATCCGAATTTCTTCTGGTCGCACAGCAAGTTGGGCGACGTGCTGCTAGAACTGGAAAGGTGGGATGAGGCGATCGAGGTTTACCGGCGCGCGGCCGAGTTGAATCCTGATTTTGCTTGGACTTATTACAACATGGGGACGGCTTTTGAGAAGCTGGAACGGTGGGATGAGTCGATCGCATCTTACCGGCGCGCTGTGGAAATTCAGCCGGATTTGCCGTGGATTTCGCAAAAGTTGGCTGATGCTTTGAGGATGCGATCGCAGTGGGATTTGCAGGAGGCGATGCGTTTGTACCGGCGGGCGATCGAGGAGAATCGTGATGATGTGCAGTTGTATCACAAGGCGCTGGAGATTGCGCCGAATGATGCTGAGCTTTATGTTGAGTTGGCGAATGCTTTGGTGCGGCACAGTTGGCCGGATGGGGCGATCGTCTTTTATCAGATGGCGTTGCAGGTAAATCCCGAATGCGGTGAGGCGCACTTGCAATTGGGGTTGCTTTTCACGCAAAAGAATGATACAGAGCGGGCGATCGCTTGTTACCGCCGCGCTATTGAGGCTCAACCAAATGAGTATAAACCTTACCAATTGTTAGGGGATGCTCTGGC